>JBQCES010000312.1:0-2687 GCA_051960055.1 Angustibacter sp.
CGAGACCGTCTCGGGGTTGCAGTTGACCATCACGGTCTCGAACCCCGCGTCGCGCAAGGCGAAGCTCGCGTGGACGCACGAGTAGTCGAACTCCACGCCCTGGCCGATGCGGTTGGGGCCGGACCCCAGGATGACCACCGCGGGCCGCTCCCGCGGCTCGACCTCGGTCTCGCTGTCGTAGGCCGAGTAGTGGTAGGGCGTGTGGGCGGCGAACTCGGCGGCGCAGGTGTCGACGGTCTTGTAGACCGGACGGATGCCGAGCGCGTGCCGCACCCCGCGCACCACCGGCTCCGGCATCGACCGCAGCACACCGATCTGCGCGTCGCTGAACCCGTGCCGCTTGGCCCGCCGCAGCAGCGCGGGCGTCAGCTCGTCCGCACCCGCGAGCTCGGTCGCGAGGTCGTTCACCAGCGCGATCTGGTCGAGGAACCACGGGTCGATACCGGTGGCGTCGTGCGCCTCCTCGACACTCGCACCGGCGCGCATGGCCTGCTGCACGAGCAGCAGCCGCCCGTCGGTGGGCTGTCGCGCGGCGTCCAGCAGGGCTCGCGCGTCACCCGGCTCGCCGTCCCAGTGGAACGTAGAGCCCTTGCGCTCCACCGAGCGCAGGGCCTTCTGCAGCGCCTCGGTGAAGTTGCGGCCGATGGCCATCGCCTCGCCCACCGACTTCATGGTGGTGGTGAGGGTCGGGTCAGCGGCCGGGAACTTCTCGAACGCGAAGCGGGGCACCTTCACGACCACGTAGTCGAGGGCCGGCTCGAACGACGCCGGAGTCTGCTGAGTGATGTCGTTGGGCACCTCGTCGAGCGTGTACCCGACGGCGAGCTTGGCGGCGATCTTGGCGATCGGGAAGCCGGTGGCCTTGCTGGCCAGGGCCGACGAGCGCGAGACCCGCGGGTTCATCTCGATGACGATGATGCGGCCGTCGGCCGGGTTCACCGCGAACTGGATGTTGCAGCCGCCGGTGTCGACGCCGACCTCGCGGATGACGGCGATGCCGATGTCGCGCAGGCGCTGGTACTCGCGGTCGGTGAGGGTCATGGCGGGCGCGACGGTGATCGAGTCACCAGTGTGCACGCCCATGGGGTCGAGGTTCTCGATCGAGCAGACGACCACGACGTTGTCGTTCTTGTCGCGCATCAGCTCGAGCTCGTACTCCTTCCACCCGAGGATGGACTCCTCGAGGAGCACCTCGGTGGTGGGCGAGGCGTGCAGCCCCGCGCCCGCGATGCGCCGCAGGTCGGCCTCGTCGTACGCGAAGCCCGAGCCCAGGCCGCCCATGGTGAACGACGGCCGCACGACCAGCGGGTAGCCGAGCTCGCCGGCGATCTCGAGGCACTCGTCCATCGTGTGGGCGATGGCGCTGCGGGCCGACTCGGCACCGCAGCGCTCGACGACGCCCTTGAACGCCTGGCGGTCCTCGCCCAGCTGGATCGCCTCGACGTTCGCGCCGATCAGCGGGCAGCCGTACTTCTCGAGCACCCCCCGCTCGTGCAGCGCGATCGCGGTGTTGAGCGCGGTCTGGCCGCCGAGGGTCGCCAGCACGGCGTCCGGGCGCTCCTTGGCGATGATGGCCTCGACTACCTCGGGCGTGATCGGCTCGACGTACGTCGCGTCCGCGAACTCGGGGTCGGTCATGATCGTCGCCGGGTTGGAGTTCACCAGGACGACGCGCAGCCCCTCGGCCTTCAGGACGCGGCAGGCCTGCGTGCCCGAGTAGTCGAACTCGCACGCCTGGCCGATGACGATGGGCCCCGAGCCGATGACGAGGACCGAGGAGATGTCGGTACGGCGTGGCATCAGGCACCCTTCCTGGTGGTGGCGGCCGAGCCCATGAGCTCGACGAAGCGGTCGAAGAGGTAGCCCGCGTCGTGCGGACCGGCCGCGGCCTCGGGGTGGTACTGCACCGAGAACGCGGGGACGTCGAGGCACTCGAGCCCCTCGACGACGTCGTCGTTGAGGCACACGTGGCTGACGCGGGCGCGCCCGAACGGCGTGCTCGCCTCACCCTCGCGTGGCGCGTCGACGGCGAACCCGTGGTTGTGTGCCGTGATCTCGACCTTGCCGGTGGCGCGGTCGATCACCGGCTGGTTGATCCCACGGTGGCCGTAGCCCAGCTTGTAGGTGCCGAACCCCAGGGCCCGGCCGAGCAGCTGGTTTCCGAAGCAGATCCCGAAGAACGGGATCCCCCGCTGCAGCACCTCGCGCAGCAGCTCGACCTGCGGGTCGGCGGTGGCCGGGTCGCCCGGGCCGTTGCTGAAGAAGACGCCGTCGGGCTGCACGGCCAGGACGTCGTCGATGGTCGCCGTGGCCGGCAGCACGTGCACCTCGATGCCGCGCTCGGCCATGCGCGTGGGAGTCATCGACTTGATGCCGAGGTCGATGGCCGCGACGGTGAAGCGCTTGTCTCCCAACGCCGGCACGACGTACGGGCGGTCGGTCGAGACCTCCTCGGCCAGCGCCGACCCGGCCATCTTCGGTGCCTGCCGGACGACGTCCACGAGCTCCTCGACGGGCCAGGCGGCGTCCGCGCCGGAGAACACCCCGACGCGCATGGCCCCGCGCTCGCGCAGGTGCCGGGTGAGGGCGCGGGTGTCGACACCGCTGATGCCCACCACGCCCTGCGCCTCGAGCTCGTCGCCCAGCGTGCGGCGCGAGCGCCAGCTCGACGGGCGCGGTGAGGGGTC
>JBQCES010000313.1:0-2630 GCA_051960055.1 Angustibacter sp.
GTGGCGAGCAGGTCGGCGCGGCGGTGCAGACGACTGCTGAGCGCCTCACCGGCGCGCCACGCCGCGCCGGTGGCAGCGGCGTCGTCCTGTGCCGCCGCGGCGTCGCTGCGCGCCCGCGCCAGGGCCGCCGCGACCGCTGCGCTGAGGGCCTCGACGAGGGCGGGCCCGGGCGGGTCGGCCAGCGCGACCTCCTCGGCCGACCCGGCGACGGCCGCGACGGCTCCGACCACGGGTAGCGCCGCCTGCTGCGCGCGCGCCACGAGGGCGTCGCGCTCGGAGTCGGCTGTTGCGACGAGCCGCGCCAGCCGCTGACGCTCCTCCCGCAGCCACGACTCGACCCCGGCGTACCGGTCGATGTCGAACAGCCGGCTGAGCAGCTCGGCGCGCTGCTGCGCCCCCGCCCGCAGGAAGGCCGCGAACTCGCCCTGGGGCAGCATCACGACCTTGGTGAACTGCTCGAGCCCCATGCCCAGCAGGTCGTGCAGGAGCAGCGCGGCCTCGTCGCTTCGGCGAGCCACGAGCACCCGCCACTCGCCGTCGACCAGCTCACGGACGTCGGTGGCGGCCGGCTCGCGCGTGGTGCCCTGGCCGCGCTTCTTCGGTCGCTGCCACTCCGGCGAGCGGGTGATCTCGAGCCGCCGTCCGCCGATGGTCAGCTCGAGCACGACGCGGGGTGCGGTCGTCGCGTCGGCGTGGTCGCTGCGCAGCCGGGGGCGCCCCTCGCGCCGGGCGCCGGGCAGCTGACCGAACAACGCGAAGCAGATCGCGTCGAGCACGCTCGTCTTGCCCGCTCCCGTCGGCCCGTGCAGGAGGAACACCCCGTCGCCGCTCAGGGAGTCGAAGTCGACCATCTGCGCCGCCGCGAAGGGGCCGAAGGCCTCCAGCTGCAGACGGTGGAGCCTCATGCGGCGCCCATGGCCTCGTCCGTGCTCTGCGCACCGGACTGCTGCGCGGTGGGCGCGCCGGTGGCGGGACGCTCGGCGCCGACGACCCGGGCGCCCTCGAGCGCCTCGGTCAGCAGCCCACGGTCGCCGGTAGCGTCGGACTGCTCGCGCACGTGCGCCACGAACGCGCAGCAGACGTCGACCGGTGCTCGGCCGCGCACCCGCTGCGCGTAGGTGCGCTCGTCGGTGACCACGCCGGTCGGCTCGAAGGCCAGGACGAGCGTGTGCGGGTACCGGGCCCGCAGCTGCTCCATGGCCTGGCGCGGCCGGGCGGCGTCGGTGAGGGTGATGTGGCACCAGCCCGTCTCAGCCGGTGCGTGTCGCGGATCGCGCAGCAGGTCGGCGAGCTCACCGCGCAGCACGTGCAGCCGCCGGGGCACGGGCGCCTCGACCGCCGTCACCGACTCCACGCCCCTCGGCCCGAGGTCGACCAGCCAGCTGCCCTTGCGGTGCGCCGCCTCGCCGAACGAGTACGCCAGCGGTGATCCGCTGTAGCGCACGCAGTCGCTGATCTGTTGGCGCCCGTGCAGGTGGCCCAGCGCCGCGTAGTCGACGCCCGCGAACACCGACGCCGGCACCGACCCGACGCCACCCACGCTGATGTCGCGCTCGGACTCGCTGGCCTGACCACCCACGACGAAGGCGTGGGCCGCGACCACCGACCGCACTGCGCCGCGCGTCGCCAGGTCGGCCCGGACGCGCCCCATCGCGGCGGTGAGCACCGCCTCGTGGCCCCGCCCGCTCCCCAGGTGCTCGGCCGCCAGCGCAGGCTCGAGGTAGGGGAGCGCGTACACCGCCACCGCGCCGTGGGCGTCATCGAGCAGCACCGGACGGTCGAGGTCGCTCAGGCTCGTGCGCAGGTGCACGCCACCCCGCTCGAGCACGGCCCCGCCGAACCCGAGACGCTGCGCCGAGTCGTGGTTGCCGCTGCTCACCACGAGCTGGGCCCCCGCGGCAGTGAGGCGGGCGAGCGCGTCGTCGAGCACCGCCACGGTGTCGACCGAAGGCAGCGCCCGGTCGTAGACGTCACCTGCGACCACCACGACGTCGACCCGCTCGCTGCGCACCACCTCGACCAGGTGGTCGACGAAGACCGCCTGGTGATCGAGCATCCCGACGCGGTGGAAGCTGCGCCCGAGATGCCAGTCGGAGGTGTGGAGGATGCGCACACCGGGACTCTAGGTCGAGCATCCGACAGATCCGTGGCGCCACGACGGCATCGGCTGGATTGCCGGCGGTCGTCAGGCGGTGGCGCGAACCGGTGGCCGCACGCGGGCCGCCGTGGCAGGGTCTGGGCATGGGCGACGAGGTGGCCGGCGTCAGCTTCACGCGAGAGCAGCGCCAGCGGTACCGCGAGAAGGTCAGGCAGTGCCTCGACGTGTTCGAGCGCATGCTGTCGGAGCACAGCTTCGAGTTCGAGCGCCCGCTCACCGGGCTGGAGATCGAGCTGAACCTCGTCGACGACGAGTTCTCACCGACGATGCGCAACGCGGCGGTGCTCGAGAGCATCGCCGACCCCGACTACCAGACCGAGCTCGGGCAGTTCAACATCGAGCTGAACGTCCACCCGCGGCCGCTGCCGGGCGACTCGGCGCTCGAGCTCGAGGAGTCGCTGCGCGCGAGTCTCAACGCCGCCGAGGCCAAGGCCAACGACGTCGGCGCGCACATCATCATGATCGGCATCCT
>JBQCES010000314.1:0-3653 GCA_051960055.1 Angustibacter sp.
CTCGGCGTGGCGGCCCCTGCTGCGAAGCCGAAGCAACCTACCGTTGCAGGGCAGGCGAAGACGCCGGCCACGAAGTCCAGCAGCTCCACGAAGTCCACGAAGTCCACGAAGGCATCGACGAAGTCGACCACGACGAAGAGCAGGTGATGGGGCAGGCCAGGACGACGCCGCGCGGGTCCGCGAACCGCCCGGCGTCGAGCCGTCGCTCGGCCCCCCGGGCGTCGTCGGCACCTCGCACGTCGTCCGCCCCCCGAGCCGGGGCCGCCCGGCCGCGGCGCCAGGCGCCCACGCGTCCCGCGGGCCACGGACCGCGCGGACCCCGCCGTCCCTCCGCACCGGCGCGTCGGGCACGGCTCGGCCACCCGGCACGCCGCGCGCGCACGATGTTCCTCGGCGTGTGCATCGTCCTCAGCCTGTTCGCGGTGCAGCTGCTGCGGCTGCAGGCGCTGGACGCCTCGGCGATGGCCAAGCAGGCCCTCGGCAGCCGCCTGACCACCGTGACGGTCGACGCGACCCGCGGCCAGATCGTCGACCGCGACGGCGTCGTGCTGGCCACGAGTCTCGAGCGCTACAACGTCACCGTCGACCAGACCACCGTCGCGGGGTACTTCCGTTACGAGAAGGACCCCGTCACGGGAGCCAAGCACAAGGTCGTGCTCGGGATCGACGGTGCGGCCCGCGACCTGGCCCCGCTGCTGCGGATGGACGTCGCGACCGTGCGCGCCAAGCTCACCGGCGACCGTCGTTTCGCCTACGTCGCCAAGCGCGTCACGCCCGAGGTGTGGCGCAAGGTCGACGCGCTGCAGATCCCCGGCATCTACCCCGAGACCACCTCGCAGCGCGCCTACCCGGCCGACGGCGTCGGGGCGTCGGTGGTCGGCTTCATGAGCAAGGACGGCAAGCCACTGGGCGGCCTGGAGCTCAAGCTCAACCGCGAGCTGACCGGCCAGGACGGCAGCGTCACCTATGAGCGCGACCCGGGCGGCCGGCACATCCCCACGGGCGACGTGGAGCAGAAGGCGGCGGTGCCGGGCACGACCGTCGAGCTCACGATCGACCGCGACCTGCAGTGGAAGGCCGAGCAGCTGCTGCAGGCCAAGGTCGACGAGAGCGGGGCGCTGTCGGGGACGGTCGTGGTGATGACCCGCGACGGCAAGATCCTCGCGCTGGCGAACGCGCCGACGTTCGACCCCAACGTGGCCAGCAAGGCCAAGCCCGCGAACCTGTCGAACCGCGCGCTCTCGGAGGTCTACGAGCCCGGCTCCACGAGCAAGCTCATGACCGCGGCGGCCGCCCTGGAGGAGGGCGTGGTGACGCCCACCACGCCGTTCACGGTGCCGGGCCACATCCAGCGCGCGGGCAAGACGTTCCACGACTCCCACGACCACGCGCCTGAGCGGCTGACGTTCGCCGGCGTGCTCGCCAAGTCCAGCAACGTCGGCACGATCATGGCGGGCGAGAAGCTGTCGCCGTCGACGATGTACCGCTACCTCACGCGGTTCGGGATCGGCCAGCCGTCAGGACTGAGCTTCCCGGGCGAGAGCCGCGGCATCCTGGCCCAGCCGCAGGACTGGAGCGGCTCGCAGCGCTACACCGTGCTGTTCGGTCAGGGTCTGTCGGTGAACGCGGTGCAGGCCGCGGGCGTCTACCAGACCATCGCCAACGACGGCGTGCGCGTCGAGCCGCAGGTCGTCGCCGGCACGGTCGGTGCCGACGGTGCGCTCAAGGCGGCCGCCGCCCCGAAGCAGACGCGCGTGGTGAGCGCGAAGACCGCGGCGTCGCTGCGGCTCATGCTCGAAGGCGTCGTGAGCGCCGAGGGCACCGCCCCGGAGGCGAAGATCCCGGGCTACCGCGTGGCCGGCAAGACCGGTACCGCCCAGCGGTACGACCCCGGGTGCGGCTGCTACAAGGGCTACACCGGCTCCTTCATCGGCATGGCTCCCGCCGACGACCCGAAGCTCGTCGTAGCGGTCACGCTGCAGCGCCCGGTGCGCGGCTACTACGGCGGCACCGTCGCCGCCCCGGTGTTCCGCGAGGTCATGACCTACGCGCTGCAGAAGCTGCAGATCCCGCCCACCGGCTCGAAGTCGCCCAAGATCTCGATCACCCCGGCAGGCAGGTAGCCTCACCCCGTGTCTGCAGCAGCCGTGCCGTCGTCCGCCGGGCTGCGTCCCTCGGAGACGAGCGGGTGCACGCTGGCCGAGCTCGTGGACGCCGGATCCGGCACGCTCGCGCTCGACGACGCGGCCGCCGGCACCACCCGGGTGACCGGTGTGACCCTGGACTCGCGGGCGATCCGGCCGGGTGACCTGTACGCCGCGCTGCCCGGCTCGCGCGCTCACGGGGCGCAGTTCGCCGCCGCCGCCCGCGACCTCGGGGCGGTGGCCGTGCTCACCGACGCGGCCGGACGCGACCAGCTGGGCGCAGCCGACGTCGAGCTGCCCCTGCTGCTCGCCGACGACCCCCGCGCCGTGCTGGGCTCCGTGGCCGCCGAGGTCTACGGCCGGCCGGCCCGCGACCTGGCCCTGCTCGGCGTCACGGGCACCAACGGCAAGACCACCACGACGTTCCTCATGGACGCCGTCCTGCGCGCCAACGGGCTGACGACCGGGCTCATCGGCACCGTCGAGACCCGGGTCGGCGACGAGCGGCTGCGCAGCGTGCGCACCACGCCCGAGGCCCCCGACCTGCACGCGCTCCTGGCCGCGATGCGCGAGCGCGGCGTGCAGGTCTGCTCGATGGAGGTGTCGAGCCAGGCCCTGGCCCAGCACCGGGTCGACGCCGCGGTCGTCGAGGTGGCCGGCTTCAGCAACTTCAGCCGCGACCACCTCGAGCTGCACGGCGACATGGAGACCTACCTCGCGGCCAAGGAGCTGCTGCTCACGCCCGAGCACAGCCAGCGCGCGGTCGTGGTGGTCGACGACGACGGCACGCGCACCGCGGCCGCCCGGGCCGGCGTGCCGGTGACGACGCTGTCGGCTCACGCCGACGCCGGCACCGACTGGGTCGTCACCGGTCGAGAGCCCCGTGACGGTGGCACCGACTTCGAGCTGCGCTCCCGCGACGGCCGGCGGCTCGACCTGCGCTGCCCGCTGCCGGGGGAGTTCAACGTCATGAACGCCGCGCTGGCCGCCGTCATGCTGCTCGAGCACGGGCTCACCGAGCAGCAGGTGGCGCACGGCCTGCGGCACGCCGGGGGCGTGCCCGGGCGCATGGAGCGCGTGGGCGACCCGGCGACGGGCCCGCTGGCCGTCGTCGACTACGCCCACACCCCGGACGCCGTGGCCGCGGCGCTGCAGACGCTGCGCCCGGCGGTCACCGGCCGGCTCGTCGTGGTGCTCGGTGCCGGTGGTGACCGCGACCCCGACAAGCGGCCCCTCATGGGCGCGGCGGCGGCGCAGGCAGCCGACGTGGTGCTGATCACCGACGACAACCCCCGCAGCGAGGACCCGGCGCGCATCCGGGCAGCCCTGCTCGCCGGGGTGGAGGACGTGCCACCCGGCGACCGAGCCGAGGTGGTCGAGATCGGCTCGCGGCACGACGCGATCCGGCACGCGGTGGCGATCGCCGTCGACGGCGACACCGTGCTGGTGGCCGGCAAGGGTCACGAGGCCGGGCAGGAGGTGGCCGGCGTGGTGCACCCCTTCGACGAC
>JBQCES010000315.1:0-29551 GCA_051960055.1 Angustibacter sp.
TCAACTCCAGATCCATCCCGACCATCCCGGACCGACCTCGCACGCGGTCCGGGCTCCACGAAAGGGGAGCTCCACGATGGCAAAGCCCGTTGTGCGCAAGCCGAAGAAGAAGGCCAACCCGCTGAAGGCGGCGAAGGTCGAGTACATCGACTACAAGGACACCGCGCTCCTGCGCAAGTTCATCTCCGACCGCGGCAAGATCCGCGCTCGCCGCGTCACCGGTGTCTCCGTCCAGCAGCAGCGGCAGATCGCCAGCGCGATCAAGAACGCCCGCGAGATGGCGCTGCTGCCCTACTCGAGCGCGACTCGCTGAGAAGGGGGACCAGACAGATGAAGCTCATCCTCACCCAGGAGGTCACCGGTCTCGGTGCGCCCGGCGACGTCGTCGACGTCAAGGACGGCTACGCCCGGAACTTCCTCATCCCCCGCTCGCTCGGCACGCCGTGGACCAAGGGCGGTCAGAAGCAGGTCGACGCGATCCGCAAGGCCCGCGCGTCCCGCGAGATCGCGTCCATCGAGCAGGCCCAGCAGATCAAGGCCCAGCTCGAGGGCAAGACGGTCACGCTCACCGCTCACGCGGGGGCGGCCGGCCGCCTGTTCGGCGCCATCACCACCGCGGACGTCGCGGACGCCGTCCAGCAGGCCGGTGGCCCTGAGCTCGACCGTCGCAAGATCGAGCTCGGCCAGCCGATCAAGGCCGTGGGTCGTCACGACGTCAGCGTGCGGCTGCACCCTGAGGTCTCCGCGAAGGTGGCTCTCGAGGTCGTCGCCGGCTGACGCCGACCGCCTCAGCGTGGGGCCCGCACCCGTTCTCGGGTGCGGGCCCTTCCGCATGCCGGCCTCTTGGCGGGTATCTGCCACACGAGCCGGGTCAGCGGGCGGCGCCGACGACGGCCCACTGCGGCCCGCGCGCTCGCCAGCCGAGCAGGGCACCGCGCACGAGCATGAAGACCCCGAACCCCCACCACAGCGCGGACGCCGATCCCGACCCGGCGCGTACGGCCAGCACCACCGGCACGTACACCACGAGCTGAGCCAGGGCCGCGCGCGCCAGCCACCGTCCGTCGCCCGCCCCGATCAGCACGCCGTCGAGCACGAACACGAATCCCGACAGCGGCTGTTGTAGCCCCACCACGATGAGCGCGCCGGCCAGCGAGGCCCGCACGTCGGCGTCCGCGGTGAACAGCGGCGGCAGCACCCGGTGCAGCAGCACCACCACGGCTCCGAAGACCGCGCCCCCCACGATGCCCCAGCGCAGCATGAGGGCGGTGAGCGCCCGGGCGCGCGCGGCGTCGCCGGCTCCCAAGGCGTGCCCGGTAAGCGCCTGCGCGGCGATGGCGAGGGCGTCGAGGGCGAAGACGAGGAAGGTCCACACCGTCGCCGACACCTGGTACGACGCGAGCGTCACGTCACCGCCGGACGCCGCGGCCCAGGTCGTGAGCAGCAGCACCGCCCGCAGCGCGAGCGTGCGCACGAGCAGCGGGACGCCGTCGCGCGCCGCCGCCAGCACCCGCAGCGGGTGCGCCCGCAGGGACGCCCCGTGCCGCCGTCCGCCTCGCACCACGGCGGCCACTAGCGACGCGCCCATGAGCGTCTGCGCGACCACGGTGCCCAGCGCCGATCCGGCGATGCCGAGGTCGAGCCCGAACACGAAGAGCACGTTGAGCACGATGTTGAGCGAGAAGCCGGCGACGGCGACCGCGAGCGGGGTGCGGGTGTCCTGCAGGCCGCGTAGTACCCCGGTTGCGGCGAGCACCGTGAGCATGCCCGGGACCCCGAACGCGCTCACCCGCAGGTACGTCACGGCCTGCTCGGTGGCCGCACCTGATGCGCCGAACAGCCCGGCCACCCAGGGCGCCGTCGCCAGCAGCACCGTGCCGCTCGCGACGCCGAGGACGAGGGCCAGCCACACGCCGTCCACCCCCAGGCTGAACGCCGCCCGCGCGTCGCCCGCGCCGGCCCGCCGCGACACCGAGGCCGTGGTGCCGTACGCGAGGAAGACGAAGATCCCGGCTGCTGTGGACAGCGCGGCCGAGGCCACCCCGAGGCCGGCCAGCGGCACCGTGCCGAGGCGACCGACGATGGCCGAGTCGGCCAGCAGGAACGCCGGCTCGGCCACGAGGGCCAGGAACGCCGGGACGGCGAGCCGCAGGACCTCTCGCGAGGTGGCGTCCGGATGACGGACAGGTGGCTGGTCGATGACGAGATCCTCGCGAACTTTCTTCTGTCCACAGCGTGTGCACGGCATCTGGGCAGGTCGTGAGCAGGGGACGCCGCAAGATGCGCCGTCGTCCACAGCGGGGTCCACAGGCTGTGCACAGTGGTCAACAGGGTCGTCCACACCTTCTCACCAGCCCTGTGCACAGGCTCGGTTGAGTCCGCCGGGCGGACGTTCGTACCGTGGGTTCCTCACGTCACGACCGCCGCTGTCGGTGCCCTTTGGTGCACTGGTCCCCGGGTCGCGTTGGGGGTGCGTGCAGTCGAGAGGGAGGGGTTCGAAGCGGTGTCGATCACCGACGTGGACAGGCCGGCGCAGTACGGCCCACCGGACGGCCCGGGGGAGTCGTTCGACCGCACCCCGCCGCAGGACGTCGCAGCTGAGCAGTCCGTGCTCGGCGGCATGATGCTCAGCAAGGACGCCATCGCCGACGTCGTCGAGGTCGTTCGCGGCAACGACTTCTACCGGCCCGCGCACGAGCTGGTCTACGACGCGATCCTCGACCTCTACGGCCGCGGTGAGCCCGCCGACGCGGTCACGGTGTCCGACGAGCTCACCAAGCGCGGCGACCTCGGCCGGGTGGGCGGCGCGCCGTACCTGCACACGCTCATCTCGTCGGTGCCGACGGCGGCCAACGCCGGCTACTACGCGCGCATCGTGCGGGAGCGGGCCGTGCTGCGGCGCCTCGTGGAGGCCGGCACCAAGATCGTGCAGCTGGGCTATGCCACCACCGGTGGCGACGTCGACGACATCGTCAACGCCGCCCAGGCCGAGGTGTACGCCGTCACCGAGCGGCGCACCAGCGAGGACTACCTGCCGATCGGCCAGATCATCGAGCCGACGGTCGACGAGATCGAGGCGGCCGGTCACCGCGGTGAGGGCATGATCGGCGTCCCCACGGGCTTCGCCGATCTCGACCGGCTCACCAACGGCCTGCACGCTGGGCAGATGGTGGTTCTGGCTGCGAGACCGGCCATTGGCAAGGCTCTCGCGCTCGACACCCCGCTGCCGACGCCGACGGGCTGGACGACGATGGGTGCCGTCCGCGTGGGTGACGAGCTCCTCGGTGCTGACGGCGCGCCCACCCAGGTGGTCGCCGCGACCGACGTGATGGTCGACCGGCCGTGCTACGAGGTGCACTTCTCCGACGGCTCGATGATCGTGGCCGACGCCGAGCACCAGTGGGTCACCACGACGCGTGCCTCCCGTCGGGGGCCGGCTGCCGTGCGCGCGCGCCGGCGTGGGGACTCCGAGCTGACCCTCGGGGCCGTGCGCACCACGCAGGAGATTGCCGAGACATTGCGGTGCGAGACGGCCGACGGGCGGTTGAACCACAGCATCCCGACGACCGAGCCACTCGACCTCCCCGACCGCGACTATCTCATCCAGCCTTACACGCTGGGAGCCTGGCTGGGCGACGGCACCAGCGCGGCCGCGTCTCTGACGAGCGCGGACCCCGAGATCGTCATGCGGTTGGAGGCCGACGGTCTCGTCGTGCAGCCGACGGGCGCACTGCTGCGCTACTCGCTGAAGCTGCCGACCGAGGCAGTCGCTGAGCGTTCGTGCGTGGTGTGCGGTGACCTCTTCACCCCGCGGACCAGCCAGGTGCGCACCTGCGGTCAGTCGTGCGGGGGACGTGCGCAGGCCGTGAGCGCGCCGGTCGCCACCCCGACGTGCCCCGACTGCGGTGTCGAGACGTGCGGGCTCGTGCGCTGCCAGGAGTGCCACTGGAAGTACGGCACCGTGGCCGGCCGGTTGCGCACCATCGGGGTCCTGAACAACAAGCACATCCCCGCGGAGTACCTTCGCGGGAGCATCCAGCAGCGCCGCGACCTGCTGGCCGGTCTGCTCGACACCGATGGCACGGTCATGCCCACGGGCGTCGTGCAATTCACGAGCACCAGCCAGCGACTGGCCGAGGACGTCCGCGAGCTGGTGCTCAGCCTCGGACACCGCTGCGGTTTCAGCACCAAGCGCGTGCCCGGTCGCACCGAGGCATCCTCCACGGCGTACACGGTGTCGTTCAGCACCGACGACACGGTCTTCTGGCTCGAGCGCAAACGACTGTCGCACAAGGAGCGTGGCGTTCGCCGGTTCACTCGTCGACGCACGCGCTTCATCACCGAAGTGCGTCCGATGGCGTCAGTGCCGGTGCGCTGCCTGCA
Organism: Angustibacter sp.; assembly: GCA_051960055.1. GTDB lineage: Bacteria > Actinomycetota > Actinomycetes > Actinomycetales > Angustibacteraceae > Angustibacter. Next base: position 4,384 of record JBQCES010000315.1, read on the forward strand.
GGTCGACTCGCCCGATCATCTCTTCCTGGCCGGCCGCTCGATGATCCCGACGCACAACTCGACCATGGGACTCGACATCGCTCGTTCGGCGTCGATTCACAACGGGCTGACGTCGGTCATCTTCTCGCTCGAGATGAGCCGCACCGAGATCACCATGCGCATGCTGAGTGCCGAGGCCAAGATCCCGCTGCAGAAGCTGCGCCAGGGCCGGTTGGAGGACTCCGACTGGACCAAGATGGCGCGCACCATGGGCGAGCTCAGCGACGCGCCGCTGTTCATCGACGACAGCCCCAACATGTCGCTGATGGAGATCCGCGCGAAGTGCCGGCGGCTGAAGCAGCGCCACGACCTCAAGCTCGTGATCATCGACTACCTCCAGCTCATGAGCAGCGGCAAGCGCGTCGAGTCCCGCCAGCAGGAGGTCTCGGAGTTCTCCCGAGCCCTCAAGCTGCTGGCTAAGGAGCTCGAGGTGCCGGTGATCGCGATCAGCCAGCTCAACCGTGGTCCCGAGCAGCGCACCGACAAGAAGCCGCAGATGAGCGACCTTCGCGAATCGGGCTGCCTCACCGCCGACACCCGCATCCTGCGCGCCGACACCGGCGCAGAGACGACGATGGGCGAGCTGTTCGCTTCCGGTGCTACCGACGTCCCGGTGTGGTCGCTCGACGACTCGCTGCGGTACGTCCGCCGACACCTCACCCACGTCTTCTCCACTGGCATCAAGCCGGTGTTCAAGCTCACACTCGCCTCCGGCAAGCAGGTACGCGCGACGGCCAACCACCCGTTCCTCACCTATGACGGATGGCGACGCCTCGACCAGCTGGACGTCGGCTCGCGGCTGGGAGTCCCGCGGCACGTCCCGGCACCCGAGCTCGAGGCCGGCTGGACGGATGACGAGGTCGTCATGCTGGCGCACCTGCTCGGCGACGGCTCCTTCGTGCGTCGACAGCCGATCCGCTACGCAAGCACCGACGAGGAGAACTTGCTCGCCGTCACCAAGGCGGCGACGAACTTCGGGATCACCGCGGTGCGAGACGAGTACCCGGCGGCCCGGGTCACCACCTTGCGGCTTCCCGCACCGCAGCGGCTGGGCCGCGGCCGCCGGAACCCCATCGCTGCATGGCTCGACGGCATGGAGCTGTTCGGTCTGCGCAGCCACGAGAAGTTCGTTCCGCCCGAGGTGTTCCACCTCCCGAAGCGGCAGATCCGGCTGTTCCTGCACCACATCTGGTCGACGGACGGGTCGGTAACGGTCACGAAGAGCGGCCGCGGTGGTCGCGTCTACTACGCGTCCACGAGTCGCCGGCTGGTCGACGACCTGGCCCGCCTCCTGCTGCGGTTCGGCATCTCCGGGCGAGTCCGGACGACCCGCAAGGACGGTTACCGCGCGGGCTACACGCTCGACATCAGCGGGGCCGAAGACCAGAAGTGGTTCCTGGAGCAGATCGGTGTCCACGGCGCTCGATCGACCCAGGCGCGTCAGCTGCTGCAGATCGTCCGGGAGCTCCGTGCCAACCCGAACGTCGACACCGTCCCGCAGCAGGTGTGGACGCGCGTTCGCGAGGTGCTGGCCGAGAAGGGAATGTCGCACCGCGCCTTCGCCGCGGCGATGGACACCGCCTTCTGCGGCTCGGCCCTGTGGAAGCACGCGCCGTCGCGTGAGCGACTCGGCCGGATCGCCACCGTGCTTGACGACGCGGAGCTCGAGGTGATGGCGGTCAACGACCTGTTCTGGGACGAGGTGGTCGCGGTCGAGCCGGACGGCGAGGAGCAGGTGTTCGACGCCACGGTGGTCGGCAACCACAACTTCATCGCGAACGGCGTCGCGGTGCACAACTCGATCGAGCAGGACGCCGACATGGTGATCCTGCTGCACCGTGAGGACGCCTACGAGAAGGAGTCCCCGCGCGCGGGTGAGGCCGACTTCATCGTGGCCAAGCACCGTAACGGCCCCACCGACACCATCACCGTCGCGTTCCAGGGTCACTACTCCCGCTTCGTGGACATGGCCCAGAGCTGAGACCCCTGAGCCACGCCGGGCAGCAGATCACCTGAACGTCGACAAAAGCCCCGCGGCCTGCCAGGGTCCCGCCATGCCCTGGGGAAGCACTGGTCGGCTCATGCACAACCGCGACTACGTGGTGCTGCTCAGCAGCCAGACGGTGAGCTCGCTCGGCTCGGCGATGAGCGCCTTCGTCTTCACCCTGCTCGCGGTCGACGTCACGGGCTCGCCCGCCAAGGCGGGGCTGGTCGGTGGTGCCTACGCCCTGGGGGCGGCCCTCACCTCGCTGCCGGCAGGAGCACTGGTCGACCGGTGGGACCGCAAGACGATCCTCGTCTGCTGCGCGGCCGGGGGCGCCGTCCTGTACGGCTCCGTGGCCGCGGCGGTGGCGCTCGACCGGCTCACGCTGGCCCATCTGGTGGCGGTGGGCTTCGGGTCCGGCCTCTCCCGCGCGTTCTTCCTGCCGGCCCAGAACGCGGCGCTGCGGGCGACCGTCGAACCGCAGGACATGGGCGCCGCGATGTCGGCGAACGAGGGACGCGAGCACCTCGCGTCCCTCGTCGGTGCGCCCCTCGCGGGTGCCCTCTACGCCGTGTCGCGCGTGGTTCCGGTGCTCGCGGACGCCGTCTCCTACGTCGTCCTCACCGTCGCGACCCTGACGCTGCGCGCCCCGCTCACCGCGCCCGGCAACCCCGCCAAGCCGCCGGTGCTGGCCTCCATCGGTGAGGGCATCCGCTGGGTGATGGCCCAGCCCGCCATCCGCGCGATCGCCTTCTCGGCGACGGTGATCAACTTCTGCGCCAACGCGATCATGCTGGTGCTCATCGTCCACCTCCAACGCATCGGCACCCGCGCGCCGGTGATCGGCCTGCTCGAGACCGGTATCGGCATCGGCGGCCTCCTGGGGGCCCTGGCCGCCGCGCCGCTGATCGCCCGGATGACCACGGGCCGCATCGCCGTCCTGGCGGTCTGGGTCATCACCGTGTGCTTCGCGCTCACCGCTGTCAGCTCAGCACCTGCAGTGCTGGTGGTGCTGCTCGCGGGGGCCATCTTCTTCGTGCCCGCCTTCAACGCCGGCCTCTTCGGCTACCAGGTGCTGGTGACCCCCGACGAGATGCAGGGTCGCGCCCAGAGCGCCATCGGGTTCCTCGCCACCGCCACCAGCCCGCTGGCGCCCATCGCGGGGGGTCTGCTGCTCGAGGGCGCCGGGCTGCGCGTCGCCGTCCTCGTGTTGTGCCTGCCCCTGGCGCTGGCCGCGCTCAACGTGACGCTCAGCGCCGCCATCCGGGCGATCCCGCTGCTGCGCCACGTCGTCCCACACGAGGTGACGTCCGCAGCGTCGAGCGGCCCCGCCCCCGCGTGATAGGGTGCCCGGATGACCGAGCCCGTCTACGTCGTCACCGACATCGAGGTCGACGGCCCCTGGCCCGGCTCGAACTCGATGCGCTCCTTCGCCTCGGTGGCGGTGACGGCGTCCGGTGACGTCCGCGGTGAGTTCACTGCGGTGCTCGAGCCGTTGCCCGGAGCCCAGCCGAACCCCGACACGTACGCGTGGTTCCAGACCCAGCCCGAGGCGTGGGCCGCCGCGACGCGCGACCCGCGTCCGGTGCCGGCGGTGCTCGACGAGTACGTCGAGTGGGTGCTGGGCCTGGGGGGCAACCGGCACTTCGTCGCCTCGCCGCTCGCCTTCGACGGCGGCTGGATCGACTACTACCTCAGGCGTTTCACGCGGTACGCCGTCTGCCAGGGCCCCATGGAGACGGAGCGGCTGTTCCACGGCCCGGGCGTGTGTCTCACGAGCCTCGCGTGCGGCACCACGGGCGGTGATCCAGCGACCTTCTCGGTGCACCAGCTGCCCAAGGGCTGGTTCGGCGACGTCCCCCACACCCACGAGGCCATCGACGACGCCCGCGGCTACGCCAACCTCCTCGCGACCCTGCTCGGACGGCGCACCGCGGGCTAGCATCGCCGCCATGGCCACGACCGCCACGCCCTTCCTGATGTTCCAGAACGCCGACGCCGAAGAGGCGATGACGTTCTACACCGACCTGTTCGACGACGGCCGCGTGCTCGACGTCGCGAAGTACGGCGCCGACGGGCCGGGCCCGGAAGGCACGATCATGGTCGCCCGCTTCGCCATCGCCGGGCAGGAGATCCGTTGCAGCGACAGCCCGGTGCAGCACGGCTTCGGTTTCACGCCGTCGGTGTCGCTGTGGGTCGAGGCCGAGTCCGACGACGAGCTCGACCGGCTCTTCACGGCGCTCTCCGACGGCGGTGGCATTCTCATGCCGTTGGGAGACTACGGCTTCAGCCGCCGATTCGGCTGGCTCAACGACCGGTTCGGCGTCTCCTGGCAGCTCAACCTCGCCTGACCGGCCGGCCCCTGCACCACTGACGGTGGTCCCTGCCATGCTGCCGACCGTGCCGACCAGCCCCGCAGCGCCGACCCGCATGCGCGACCTGCCACAGGTGGTGTGGGTGCTGGCCGGTGGGCGCTTCGTCAGCTCGGCCAGCTCGTTCCTCATCCTCTTCCTGGTGCTCTACCTCACCGGCGACCGGCACCTGCCCGTCGGCACGGCCGGCGTGATCGCGGGGGTTCACGGCGTCGGCAGCCTGCTCGGCAACTTCACCGGCGGGCGCTTCGGTGACCGGCTGGGGCACCGGCGCGTGCTGCTCGCCGCCGCCACGGTCGTCGGCGTCGGAACCGCGCTCATCCCGTGGACGCCGACGCCCGTGCTCGCGGTGACGCTGCCGGTCATCGGCTACCTCGGGGCGACGGCCTCGCTCAGCCAGGGGGCGCTGGCGGCGCTCGCCGTGCCCACCGGCGACCGGCGCTCGTCGGTGGCCGTGAGCCGCGCGGCGTCCAACGCGGGATTCGTCATCGGCCCGCCTATCGCCGCGCTGGTGGCCGCCGCCTGGAGCCTCGACACCCTCTTCATCGTCGACGGCGTCCTCACGATCGTGCTGCGCGCGGTGACGTCCCGGCTGCTGCCGCCCGACGCGCCGCACGCGCCCGACCGGCCACGCGGCGGGCTCTGGCGGTCGGTGCGGGCCAACCGTCCGCTGATGGTGCTGCTGGTCGCCGTCGTGCTCGTCGACCTGGTCTACCGCCAGCTCTACAGCACCCTGCCGGTCTATCTGCGCGACCACGGGCAACCGCTCGGTCTCTACACGATGCTCATCGCGGTCGGCTCCGGTCTGATCCTGCTGCTGGAGGTGCCGGTCGCCGTCGTCCTGCGGCGGCACGCGGCGCTCAGCATCGTGGCTGTCGGGTACGCGCTCGTGGCCCTCGGATTCCTGCTCTTCGGCCTCGACCTGCCGGGCTTTCCGCTGGCCGCGACAGCCGTGACGGCGATGGTGGTGCTGACGGCAGGCGAGATCCTCTACAAGACGACGGCGACGGCGCACGTGCTCGACGAGGCGCCCGACCACCTCGTCGGTCAGTACCAGGGCCTCTACATGGGTGCGGCCACGAGCGGCATGATGCTGTCGGCACCGTTGGGCGGCCTCGTCTACGCGGCGGCGCCGTCGCTGCTGTGGCCGCTGTGCGGGGTCGTGGCCGGCTGCGGCGTCGTTCTCGCACTGGTCTCCCAGCGTCTGCGCTCGCCCAGCCGCACGGCGACCACACCCGCGAGCACCAGCAGCCCCCCGAGCAGCTGAACCCACCATCGCGGCCGGGGCCCAGTCCACCGCAACGCCGTCGCCGCCTACCGCGCCTGCCGCGCCGCCGCCTGACCAGGCACCTCGTTTCCGCCACCCGAGCCGGTTTGCGTCCTTCGGCTGCGGCCTGGGTGGCGCACCCACCGATGCCTACGCCACCAGAACCGGGGCGGTGTGGCGCAAGACAGACTAGATGGCGGAAAGCGGCCTGGGTGGCGGACAGGCAAGCGTGCGGGGCGGAAAGTGCGGTGCGGCAACGGCTTGCCCGCACTAACGTCGCGGCGTGCAGTTGCTCACCACCCCGCGCACCGCGCTGCGCCACTGGCGTGACGACGACGTCGCCGCCTACTTCGACCTCTACTCGCGCTGGGACGTCATGCGCTGGCTCGGCCCCCAGCCGCGCCGGGTCGTGGCTGACGAGGTCGAGGCGCGCCGGCGCCTGCAGCGCTGGGCGCAGGTGGCCGCCGAGCTCCAACCGCCGTTCGGTCTGTGGGCGCTCGTGCCCGGCACCGGAGCGCCCCCGGTCGGCACGCTGATCCTCCTGCCGCTCGACGACGCGGATGGCCCGACGTCCGAGGTCGAGATCGGCTGGCACCTTCACCCCGACCACCAGCGGCGCGGGCTGGTCACCGAGGCCGCGCAGGCGCTGCTGCATCGGGCCGCCGACGCCGGACAGCGCCGCGTGCTCGCGATCACCGACGACGACAACCTGGCGTCCCAGGCGGTCACCCACCGGCTGGCTATGGTCGACGAGGGCCTCACCGACCGGTGGTTCGGCCTCACGATGCGCCAGTTCGCCTGGAGCGCCGACGAAGGAGCCTGATGGACAAGGACGCGCTGCTCGCGCACCTGACGTCCCCCCGCCGACACGTGCTCGGCATCGTCGAGGGCCTCGGTGACGATGACATGCGGCGACCGGTGCTGCCCTCGGGCTGGACGCCGATGCAGCTGGTGCACCACCTCGCCGTTGACGTCGAGCGCTTCTGGTTCCGGGGCACCGTGGCGGGTGAGGCCGAGGTCGTCGACGCCATCGATCCCGACGCCGACGGCGGCTGGACCGTGCCCGCCGGCCTGACGCCGTCCGACGCCATCGCCCTGTACCGCTCCGAGATCGAGCGCGCCGACGCGGTGATCGCGGCTACCGACCTCGGCGCCCCGCCGGCGTGGTGGCCGGACTTCTTCGGTGACTACCGGCTGGCCGACCTCGGTGAGGTCATGCTGCACGTCCTCAACGAGACCGCGACGCACGCCGGCCACCTGGATGCCGTCCGTGAGCTCATCGACGGCCGGCAGTGGCTGGTGCTCGACTGAGCTCCCACGCCGACCAGCGCCACCGCACGCAGATACCCGCCATTTTCCGGCTGCGGACAGCGTTCCGGGCTGCTTCCGACCGGAGAACGGCGGGTATCTGCGGGGAAAGGCGGCCGTGCGGCAGAGTGGCCCCGTGCACTTCATCGGCGTCGACCTGGCTTGGGGTGACAAGCGGCCCACCGGCGTCGCGGTGCTGGACGACGACGGCCGCCTCGTGCACCTGTCGGCGGTGACGGACGACGACAGCGTGGTCGCCGCGCTCGTCGACTACGTCGGGGGTCCGTGTCTCGTCGGCTTCGACGCGCCCATCGTGGTCACCAATGCCACTGGCAACCGGCCGGCCGAGGCCGCGCTCAACCGTGACTTCGCGCGGTTCCACGCCGGTGCCCACCCCACCAACACCGCGCGGGCGGAGTTCGCGCAGCAGCCCCGCGCCGCGCGCCTGGCCGAGCGGCTGGGCCTCGACATCGCGCCACCGGCCACCGGATCCCAGCGCGCGATGGAGGTGTACCCCCACGCGGCGACGGTCTCGCTGTTCCGCCTCGGCCGGACGCTGAAGTACAAGAACAAGCCCGGCCGCCCGCTCACCCAGCTGCGGTCGGAGCTCATGCGGCTCATCGGGTTGCTCGAGGGCCTGGCCGCCGCCGATCCGGCGCTGCGCCTCACCCAGCACCGCGGCTGGCGTGATCTCGTGGCCGGCGTCGAGACCGCCGAGCGCAAGAGCGACCTGCGCCGCGCCGAGGACCAGGTCGACGCCGTCGTCTGCGCGTACGTCGCGCTCTTCGCCGAGCGCCGTCCCGACCTCACCACCACCTACGGCGACGCCGACACCGGCGCCATCGTGACGCCGAGCCTGCCGCCCGGCCACGAGCCTGACACCGAGCAGCTCACCGAGGTCGACCAGACGATCCGCCGGGCCGTGCAGGAGTACGCCGCGCTGCAGCCCGACCTGCGCGAGGCCACTGAGCAGTACGTCGAGCTCGTCACGAGCCTGCTCGACGACGCGGGCATCAACTACCTCACCGTCAGCGGCCGCACGAAGACCGTGGCGTCGTTCGCCGGCAAGGCCGAGCGCACCGACGACGGCCACCCGCTCTACACCGACCCGCTGCACCAGATCACCGACCAGATCGGCGTGCGCGTCATCACCTACGTGCGCAGCGACGTCACCGCCGTCGCCGACGTGCTGAGCGACCAGCTGCGCGTGCTCGAAGACCGTGACATGGGCGAGGTCACGGCCAGCGAGGGCCGGTTCGGGTACGCCAGCCGGCACCTGCTCGTCGCGCTCGACGACACGCGCGCCGCCGCGGCGTCCGACCTGATGCGCGACCGCAGCGCCCAGGTGCAGGTGCGCACCGTGCTGCAGCACGCGTGGGCCGAGTTCGAGCACGACATCCGCTACAAGGGCGTCGTGCCCGAGGAGCACGCGCCCGACCTCGACCGCCGCTTCACCCTCGCCGCCGGGCTGCTCGAGCTGGCCGACAGCGAGTTCTCGGCGATCCGCGATCGCTTGCGCGTCGGCCGCACCGCCGAGCGCGAGGAGCCGGACGACACCGACCCGCGCATCGCGGCCAACGACCTGGCGGCGTTCCTGGCCTCGCAGTTCGCCGACGCCGGCTGGTCGCGCACCGACCACTACGCGTGGATCTCGGGGCTGCTGCTCGAGCTGGGCATCACCTCGCTCGACGAGCTCGCCGGGCTGCTGGGCACGATCGACGTCGCGGCCATCGACGCGCGCACGGACTACCGCTACCCGCCGGGCGCCGTCCGCCGGCTCGACGATGCGCTGCTCGCGGTGTTCGGCACCCGGTACGTCGGGCTGCACGGCAACCAGCACCGCGTGCCGTTGTTGCGCGCACGCCTGGATCGTCTGCGCGGCAACGAGTCCAGCCCCTGACATGCCGAGGCCGCCGAGGTGCGACGAGCCTCGGCGGCCCCGCGTCCGGAGGGACGCTTACGGCAGGCGGACGTAGCCGTGCCGGGTCTTCCAGAGGAAGTACCTCTCGAGCGAGAGCTTCATCAGGTGGTTCTGCGGCCCCGGCACCATCACGGCGTGCTTGCGCGGGGGCAGCATCTTGTCGGCCAGGATCAGCACGCCGTTGTTGCCGGCGTCCATGACGCAGACCGCGGGGATGTCGGCGAACTCCTCGTGCGCCGTCGGTGGTTCGCCCTTGATCTGCGCGACGATGTTCGACGCCGCCACGTGCGCCTGGCGCTCGGTGGGGAAGCCGGTCTTCGGCATGCCCGTCGGCGTGGGCGTTTGCCACGGGACGTCGACGGCGGCCGCGACCCCGACCGCGTAGACGTGGTCGTAGGCCTCGCTCTGGTAGGTGTCGCGCACCTTCACGTAGCCCTTGTCGTCGGCGATCGACGTCGCGTCGCGGATGACGTCCTGCCCGAGGAACGGCGGGATGATCATGGCGTACTGGAAGTCCAGCGCGCTGCCGTCGCTGAGCCGCACCTTGCCCGGCACGACCTCGTCCATACCGACGCTGGTGACGGCCTCGATGCCCTCCTTCTTGAGGAACATCTTCAGCAGGCCCTCGCCGTGTGGCAGGCCGCCGATGCCGAAGTGGCCGAGGAACGGCTCGCTCGTCACGTAGGTCAGCGGGACGCGCTTGCCGGCCTTCTTGAGCTGGTGCGAGACGTTGAACAGGAACTCGTAGGCGGCACCGAAGCAACCGGCGCCCTGCGTGGCTCCGACGACGACCGGCCCGGGGTCGGCGAGCAACGCCTTCCACCCCTCGCCGGCCGCCTCGGCGTCCGCGAGCGTCGTGATCGTGTAGGCCCCGTTCGCCGCGCCGAGACCGGGGACGGCCGAGAACTTGTTCTGGTAGCCGGTCGCGATGACGAGGTAGTCGTAGTCGTAGGTGCCGCCGGTGGTCTCGACCCGCCGACCCGGCAGGTCGAGCCGTGTCGCCGCGGCGTGCACGAAGTGCACCCCGTGCTGCTCGAAGGTCGGAGCGACGGGGAACGTGATGTCCTTGGCCTTGCGCTTGCCGAACGGCAGCCAGATCAGCGAGGGGTTGTAGAGGAAGTGGTCGCTGGCGGAGACGACCGTCACGTCGACGTCGTCACCGAGGTCGTGCTTCACGCTGAGTGCTGCGGTGAGGCCTCCGAAGTTCCCACCCAGCACCAGCACCTTGGCCGTCATGGTCCGCCCTTTCGTGGAGTCTCTCCGGACCCTTCGACGATACGGCGGGGGGTATCGGGTGGGACGGGTCTTAGGTCCCCTCTCCGACCAGCGCACCCGGGTTGAGGACGCCGGCCGGGTCGAGGTAGGCCTTCACCGAACGCAGGACGCCGACGCCGACGTCGCCGATCTCGCGCGGCAGGTCGTCGCGGTGGTCACGGCCCACGCCGTGGTGGTGGCTGATCGTGCCGCCCGCCGCCAGCACCGCGTCGGACGCCGCGCGCTTCGCCCGCGCCCACTGCTGCACCGGGTCTGGCGCCTGGGCGGCAGCCACTGTGAAGTAGAGCGAGGCGCCGGTGGCGTAGACGTGCGAGAGGTGGCACAGCACGATCGACCGGCCGAGGGCTTCGGTGAGCGCTCCCCGCACCGCGTCGTACAGCGCCGGCAGCCGCGCCCAGAACGTCGCGGTCTCCAGGGTCTCGACGAGCGCGCCCTCGTCGATCAGCGCGTCGCGCAGGTACCCGCCGGCGTACCGGCCGCGGCGCCACCCCTCGCCCGGCTCGGTGCCCAGATCGGTGCCGCCGAGGCTCGACAGCACCACCGCGACGTCGCCCGCCCGGCGCTCGACGTCGGCCGCCGTGCCCTCGTAGCCGGCGACGAGCAGCGCGCCCGACCCGAACTGCGAGCCGACCGACTCGGGGGTCGCCAGGCCGATCGCGGTCTCGGCCTCGTCGCTGACGCGCAAGACCGTCGGCAGCGGACCGTCCTGCGCGAGGGCGCGCGCGGCCGTCACCGCGTCGGCGAACGTCGCGAACCGCCAGCCCTCGTAGCGGCTGGCCGCCGGAGCGGGCCGCACGCGCGCGGTGACGGACGTGATGACGCCGAACGCGCCCTCCGAGCCCAGCACCAGCTGGCGCAGGTCAGGCCCGGCGGCGCTCGCGGGCGCGCGGCCGAGCTCGAGCCGGCCCCTCGGTGTCGCGACCTTCAGAGCCACCACGAGGTCGTCGAAGCGGCCGTAGCCCGCCGACGCCTGGCCGCTCGATCGCGTGGCGGCGAACCCGCCGATGCTGGCGTGCTCGAACGACTGGGGGAAGTGGCCGAGCGTGAAGCCCTCGGCGCCGAGCAGCGCCTCCGCCTCGGGCCCAAGCAGGCCGGCCTCCAGCTCCGCCGTCCGCGAGACGGGGTCGAGCGCCAGCAGCCGGCCCAGCCCGCGCAGGTCGAGCGCCACCAGACCTGCGAAGCCGTCGCGCCGCGCGCTGAGTCCGCCGACCACCGAGGTGCCGCCTCCGAAGGGCACCACCGCGACCCGGGCGGAGCTGCAGCGCTCCAACACGGTCTGCACCTCCTCGGCCGTCCGCGGACGCACGACCGCGTCGGGTGCGTCACCGAGATCACCGGCGCGCAGGCGCAGCAGGTCGGGCGTCGACCGACCCCGCGAGTGCAGCGCGCGGCTCGCGTCGTCGGTGGCCACACCCTCGGGGCCGACCACCTGGCGCAGGTCGTGCAGCACGTCGTCCGGCAGGCGGCTCGGCGGCACGACGACGTCAGCGAGCGGCACCACGGGCTCCGGCGCCCGCTCGATCCCCAGGGCCTGCCGCACCAGGGCCCGCGCCTCGGCAGGCAGGGAGACGTCGGCGGGCTCCGTGCCCCAGCGACCGAACGGCATCGTCTACGGCTCATGCATGCGTTACAGTGTGACACATGGCGTCCAACAGTCACATCGAATCCGCGGGCGAGCTGCTGGACCCGTCGTCCACCGCAGCGTCCATGCTCGACGCCGCCCGTGAGTGCATCCTCGCGGTGGGGTGGAAGCGCACGACGCTCACGGACGTCGCGCGGCGTGCGGGCGTCTCGCGCATGACCATCTACCGCTCGTGGCCCGACATGCAGACGCTGCTCGCCGACCTGATGACCCGGGAGTGGTCAGGTGTCGCGAGCGCCGCGGCCCAGGCCGCGGCGGGTGAGGGCACGGCGGCTCAGCGCCTGGTCACCGGCGTCGTCGGCACCGTGCGGGCCGTCCGCGCGAACCCCTTGCTGCGCCGCATCATCGACGTCGACCCCGAGCTGCTCCTGCCGTACCTGCTCGACCGGCCGGGCCGCAGCCAGGAGGCGATCCTCGGGCTGCTGGAGCACGCCATCCGCGACGGTCAGCGCGACGGCAGCATCCGGCTCGCCGACGCCTCGCGGCTCGCGCGCACCGTGCTGCTCGCGGCCCATGGAGCCACCATCTCGGCACAGACCATGGCGGACGACGACGCCGAGCTCGACCGGCTGGTCGACGAGCTCGGCACGCTGGTCGAGCGCTACGTCGCTCCGGGCCCCGTGCGGCCATGACCAGCGCGGCGCGTCCCGTTCGCGGCTCCGCGCTCAACGCCGCCCGACGCGCGGCGGAGCTCGACGAGGCCACCGACGGGCGCGTCGTCGACCTGCTCGTGGTGGGGCTGGGCATCACGGGCGCGGGCGTGGCGCTCGACGCCGCCTCACGCGGGCTGGATGTCGTCGCGGTCGACGCGCACGACCTGGCCTTCGGCACCTCGCGGTGGAGCTCGAAGCTGGCCCACGGCGGCCTGCGCTACCTCGCGCGCGGGCAGGTCGCCGTCGCCGCCGAGAGCGCGGTCGAGCGCCGGATCCTCATGACCACCACGGCGCCCCACCTCGTGCAGCCGATCCCCATGGTGCTGCCGCTGCTTCCCGAGGTGTCGCGCGTGCAGGGGTCGGTGGCGCGCCTCGGCTTCCGGGGCGGTGACCTGCTGCGCCTGGGGGCTCGCACCTCGGGTCAGGTGCTGCCGCCCGCCCGTCACCTGACCCGCCCGGAGGTGCTGCAGCTGCTGCCCGGCGTGCGGCGCGCCGGCCTGCGCGGGGGGCTCGCGACCTGGGAGGGCCGGCTGGAGGACGACGCCCGGCTCGTCGTGGCCGTCGCGCGGACGGCGGCGGCGCACGGTGCGCGGGTGCTGACCCGCTGCCGCGTCGAGGTGCTGCGCGGCGACGGCGCCGACGTCCGCGACGAGCTCACCGGGCGCATCGGGGTCGTACGGGCGCGGGCCGTCGTGAACGCCGCCGGCGTGTGGGCGGGGCAGCTGGCACCGGACGTCGCCCTGCGCCCCTCGCGCGGCACCCACCTGGTGCTGCGAGCCAGCGAGCTGCCGGGCCTGACGGCGGCCCTGACCGTGCCCATGCCTGGCGAGCGCAACCGCTACCTGCTGGTCGTGCCCCACGCTGGTGGGCTGGTCTACGTGGGGCTCACCGACGAGCCGGTCGACGGCCCGCTGCCCGACGTCCCGGAGCCCACCGAGGGCGAGATCACGTTCCTGCTCGACCTGCTGGGGACGGCGCTCGAGCACCCACCTGACCGCGCGGCCGTGGTGGGCGCGTTCGCGGGCCTGCGGCCGCTGCTCGACGCCCGAGGGCGCACCGCCGACCTCTCGCGCCGCCACGCGGTGCTCGAGTCGCCGTCCGGTGTCGTGACGGTGGTGGGCGGCAAGCTCACGACGTACCGCCGGATGGCGCAGGACGCCGTCGACGCCGCCGTCCGCCGGGCCGGGCTGAGCTGCGGGCCGTGCCGCACCGCGCGGCTACCGCTCGTGGGCGCAGCGGGCCAGGGTGCTCCGGCGTCGGAGGAGCTGCGCCTGCTGCCGCGTCGACTGGTGGAGCGACACGGCAGCGAGGCCCTCGCCGTCGCGCGGCAGGGCGCGTCGATCGAGCCCGTGGCGCCGGGGGTCGACTGCACGCCCGCCGACCTCTCGTGGGCGGTGTCGCACGAGGGTGCGCTCGACGTCGATGACCTGCTCGACCGGCGCACGCGCGTGGGGCTGGTGGCGTCCGACCGGGCGGCCGCGGTGACGGCGGCTGAGCACGCGCTGGCGGCGATGCGCGTGTAGCGATCAAGTTCGCGCCTGCGGCGGACGACATCCCTGGGGTCCGCAGGTTCGACGTGATCAGGGGTGACGGCACATGGTTGGCCGGGTTACGGTCGTTCGCGTGCTGTTGTCAGGATTTGTCCTGACTGTCACCGCGACCACCGCGATGATCGGCGTGGGTGTCGCCGCGGCTTCGCCTCCCCCGGCACCCGTTCGGGAAAGTTCGAGACTCGAGGCGCTGGTCGTCGACCAGGTCCCCACCCCGGCGCTGGTGACGAAGCCCGTCAGCGGGTTGCCGCGCAAGCCCCTGCCCAGCGGCGTCCGGACCGCGGCTGCCCCGCACCGACCGGTGGCGCGCAATGCCACGCGGACGAAGCGCCCGAAGCCGGTGGCCCACCACAGCACGTCGCTCGGCCAGGCGGTCTCCCGTATTCCCAGCTACGGGGCACACCGACGCGCGCGCTGGGTGCTCACGGGCAGGTACGGCCACTGGGGCGCCACCGACCTCGCGAGCGGCACCGTCTACATCAGTCCGTCGGTGCCCGCGAGCCGCCTCGACTCCGTCGTCCGGCACGAGTGGGCGCACGTGCTGCAGATTCGCGTGTACGGCAGCGCGTCGGCGACGGTCGCAGGTCTCAACGCCTACTTCGGCGGTTCCGGCATGACCGGGGTCGAGCGCGCGGCCGACTGCATGGCCCTGCAGCTCGGCGCGACGTGGACGAACTACACCTCGTGCTCCTCGCCCGCCTGGCAGCGCGGCGCCGCCCGCCTGCTCGCCGGCCGCCGTCCCTGACCACTCGCTCTGGGCTGGGAACGCGGGGCCGACGCTCCGCTCGGGACCTTCGGCTCTGACTGCGGTCCGCGCCCGCCTCCCAGCATGGGAGGAGGCGAGCACGGAGGTGTCAGATGCCGTCACGACCCACGTTGGACGAGCTCGGACTGGGAACGGGCAAGAAGACCAGACTGCGGCGCATCCTGTTCGAGCACGGTGCCCGCAACGGCACGGCGCTGTTCCTGCCCTACGACCAGGGCCTCGAGCACGGCCCCCGCGACTTCTTCGCCAACCCCGAGTCGAGCGACCCGCGGTACATCATGCGGCTGGCCGTCGAAGGCGACTTCAACGGCGTGGTGCTGCAGATCGGCCTGGCGCAGAAGTTCTTCTGGGAGTACGCCGGTGAGATCCCGCTGGTGCTCAAGCTGAACGGCAAGACCGACATCCCGCCGGACGGCGACGCGCTGTCGTCGGTGCACGCGAACGTCGACGAGGCGGTGCGCCTGGGGGCTGACGCCGTGGGCTACACGCTGTACGTCGGTTCGCCGGCCTACGACGCCGACTTCGCGGCCCTGCGCGTGGTGCGCCAGCGCGCCTTCGAGCTGGGCATGCCGCTCATCGTCTGGGCGTACCCGCGTGGCTCGGCCATCGAGGCCAAGGGCGGCAAGGACTCCTTCTACGCCGTCGACTACGCCGCGCGCACGGCCGCTGAGATCGGTGCGGACGTCGTCAAGCTGAACTTCCCGAAGCCGCGCAAGACCGAGCACGTGCACGACGAGTACGCGCAGGAGTTCACCGACCAGCAGGCGGTGGAGGCCGTCGTCCGCTCTGCCGCAAGGACTCTGGTGCTCATCTCGGGCGGCTCGAAGGCGAGCGACGAGGCGATGCTCACCAAGGCGCAGCTGTCGATGGACGCCGGAGCCACCGGCCTGATATTCGGCCGCAACGTCTGGCAGCGCGAGCACGAGGAGTCGCTGAAGCTCGTCGCTCGGCTGCGGGACGTGCTCGACCGGCACCCGAGTCGCTGACCTACCAAGGAGGAGCACATGACGACAGTCAGCAAGCGGACGGCGACGTCACCGCTGACCGAGCTGTTCGACTGGATCGAGTCCGGCTGGCCGGGCATGGCCGAGCTGCGCCGCGAGAGCGCCCACATGATGCGCATCGAGGACCGCATGGACGACGGCACGTACGTCATCCGTGCCGAGCTGCCCGGCATCGACCCTGAGAAGGACGTCGAGATCAGCGTCTCGGACGGCGTCCTGACGATCTCCGCCGAACGGCGCGAGGAAGTCAGCGAGAAGGGACGCTCGGAGTTCCACTACGGCTCGTTCGTGCGGCGCGTGACCCTGCCGACGGGCTACAAGGAGGACGAGCTCTCGGCGCACTACAACGACGGGATCCTGGAGGTGGACGTGCCGCTGGAGGAGAGCAAGCCCACGGCGCGGATGATCCCGATCGCCCGCGGGCCGTCTGAGTAGCCCGCGGCGGCCGAGGCCAGTGCGGGCTGACCGAGGCCGAGGCAACGGGAGGCTGCCGGTGTGCAGCCTCCCGTTCGCTGCGTGAGGCACCATGGAGGGGTGAGCGAGCCGCGGCCGATCTCCCTGCCCGCGCCCGTGCGCGCGGCGGCGGGCCGCCCGGCAGCGGGGCTGTTCCTGCTGCTGGCGCTGGCCGGCGGTCTGCTGCTCGCGGTCGGTGATGTCAACGGCGGCAGGGTCTCGTCGGTCGTCGCCGCCGTCGGTGCCGTGACGGTGCTGGTGTCGCTCGTCGCGGCCGCGCTGCTCGCCTGGCACGACTCTCGACGCCGTCAGCGCTCGTTCGCGCGGTCGCTGCTCGACTCGGTGCGCTCGGTGCTCTGCTGGCTGGCGATGCTCTTCTGAGCCGGTGCGCTATCGCGTCGGCAGGTGGGTCGACACGTAGTCCACGGCGCCCCGCATGGTCGTGAGCTGCGGGTAGTCCTCCTCCGGGACGGCGACTCCGACCTTGTCGTCGAGGCCCACGACGAAGCCGAGGAAGTCCATCGAGTCGAGGTCGAGCTCGGCGCGCAGGTCGGCCTCCGGGGGGATGGCGTCGAGGTCGTTGCCCGGGGCGATGCGCGCCAGCAGCTCGGTGATGGCGGCTCGAGCCTGCTCGTCGCGCTGGGTCTTCTCGTGCTCGGTGCTGGTCACAGGTCCTCCGGTCTCTGCAGGAGCTCGTCGAGCGTCGCCAGGAAGCGCGCGCCGAGGTGGCCGTCACCGGCGCGGTGGTCGCCCGAGAACGTCACGGTGACGACGGGCCGCACGGCCACGGCGTCGCCCACCGCCCACGGCCGGTTCACGACCGTGCCGATCCCCACGAGCGCGACCTGCGGCGGCACGATCACGCCGTGCACGAGCTCGACGCCGCGCTCACCCAGGCTGGTGACGGTGATGGTGCCCTCGGCCAGCTCAGTGCGCTTGAGGTGACCGGCGCGGGCGCGTGCCACGAGGTCCTGCAGCGCGGCCATGAGCTCGTCGACGTCGAGGCGGTCGGCCTGGTGCAGCGCGGGGGTCACGAGGCCACCGCCGCGCAGGTTCACTGCGACGCCGAGGTGCACGGCGGCGCTGGGCCGGAAGGCGCCGTCGACGAAGTGCCCGTTGACATCGGGCACGCGCGTGGCGGCCACGGCGGTCGCCCGCAGCAGCACGGCCGCCGGGAGGACCCGTTGCGCCACAGCACGTCCGGCGTTGTGATCCCTCAGCCAACGCATCACGGCCGACAGCTCGATGGTGTGCGCGAGGTAGTAGTGCGGGATCTCGCGCTTCGAGCGGCTCATGAGCTGGCCGATGGCGGCGCGCATCGCCGCGGCACGTGCGGCGGCGTCGTCCGGTGACGGCGTGGGCGCCGGAACCGGTTGCGGTGCAACGGGCGGAGGGAGTGCTGGGGCGGCGGCCTCGACGTCCGCCAAGGTCACGGCCCCTCCGCTGCCGGTGCCGGTGAGCGCGGTCACGTCGATGCCCAGCTCGGCGGCCCGACGTCGCGCCACCGGCGACACCCGCGGCCGGCTCACCGGCGGCGGTGCCTTCCGGGGCGCTGCGGCGGCGCGAACGTCCGCGTGGGTGATGCGCCCGTCCTTCCCGGTGCCCACGACGGTGGCGAGGTCAACGCCCAGCTGTGCCGCAAGGTGCCGGACGACGGGCGTCGCTGCCGGCGTCGCTGCCGGCGCCGCGATCTCTGGGGCCCGCGGCGCGGGAATCGGCTGTGGCACAACAGGCGGAGCCGCGCCGACCGCACCGAACTCCGCGAGTGGCGTGCCGACGTCCACCGTGGTGCCCGGCTCGACGAGCAGCCGCTCGACCACGCCGTCGTGCCACGACTCGACGTCGATCGCCGACTTGGCGGTGTCGACGACGGCGACCACCTGGCCGCGATGCACCTCGTCACCCGGCGCCACGAGCCACTCCAACAACGTGCCCGACTCCATGTCGGCACCCAGCGACGGCATCGTGAACTGCGTGGTCATGAGTGCCCCAGCGTCGCGTGCACGGCCTCGATGACCCGCTCGGACGACGGCAGCGCCGCGCGCTCCAGGTGACGCGGGTACGGCAGCGGCACCTCGAGCGTGCAGACCCGTTGCACGGGTGCGTCGAGCTCGTAGAAGGCCTGCTCCTGGATCAGGGCCATCACCTCGGCCGCGAGACCGACCGAACGCCAGCCCTCGTCGACCACCACCGCGCGGTGCGTGCGCGTCACCGACTCCACGATCGTGCCGACGTCGAGTGGTCGCAGCGAGCGCAGGTCGAGCACATCGGCCTCGATGCCGTCGGTCGAGAGCTTCTCGGCGGCCTCGAGGCAGGTGCCCAGGCTGCCGCCGTAGGTGATGAGTGATACGTCAGAACCGTTGCGGCGCAACAACGCTCTGGTGAGGTCGACGGGCCCGCTACCCGGCTCTCCCTCGCTGTTGTACAGCGTGCCGTGCTCGAAGATGACCACCGGGTCGGGGTCGGCGAGGGCCGGCGCGAGCATCCAGCGCGCGTCCTCGACGGTCGCGGCCGAGACGACCTTCAGACCGGGGATGTGGGCGTAGTAGTTCTCCAGGCTGTGCGAGTGCTGCGCGGCGAGCTGACGCCCCCCACCGGTGGTCATCCGGATCACGAGCGGCACGTTCACCTGACCACCCGACATGTGCAGCAGGGTGGCCGCGGTGTTGAGCACCTGGTCGAGGGCGAGCAGGCTGAAGTTGACCGTCATGATCTCGACGATCGGGCGCATGCCGCCGAGCGCTGCACCGATCCCCGCACCGACGAAACCGTTCTCCGACAATGGAGCATCGCGCACGCGTTCGGGTCCGAACTGCTCCAGCAGCCCGAGGCTCACGCCGTGCCCACCGCCGTACGCCCCGACGTCCTCACCCATGAGGAACACCCGCTCGTCGGCCTCCATCGCCGACCGCATCGCCTCGCGCATCGCCTCGCGGTAGGTCGTCATGGCGTCACCTCGCTGTGCACCCAGCGCGTGAGCTCGTCGACCGGCTCGAGGTGCCCGGCCTCGGCGTACTCGACGGCGTCCGCGACCTCCGCCGCGACCTCGTCCTCGAGCGCGCGCTGGCCGGCGTCGTCGAGCAACTCGCGCTCGCGCAGGGACGCCGCGAACGTCGCGATCGGGTCGCGCTGCTTCCACTGCTCGATCTCGCTGCGCTCGCGGTAGCGGTCGGGGTCGTACATCGAGTGCGCGCGGTACCGGTACGTCTGCAGCTCCAGGAAGAGCGGGCCCCCACCGCGCACCGCCTCGACCGCGCGGCGGGCGACGTCGCGTACCGCGAGCACGTCCATGCCGTCGACCGGCCAGGCCGGGATCTCGTACGCCGCGGCCTTGAGGCACAGGTCGGTCTGCGACTCGTAGCGCTCGATCGCCGTCCCCATGGCGTAGCGGTTGTTCTCGCAGCACAGCAGCACGGGCAGATGCCAGAGCGCGGCCAGGTTCGCCGTCTCGTGGAACACCCCTTCGGCCACGGCGCCGTCACCGAAGAAGCAGGCGGTGACGCGTCCGGAGCGGCCGAGCATGCGGTCGGCGAGCGCGAGGCCGACGGCCGTGGGCAGGCCGGCGCCCACGATGGCCTGCCCGCCGTAGAAGCGCCGCGAGACGTCGAACAGGTGCATCGAGCCGCCGCGCCCGTGGCTACAGCCCTCGACCTTGCCGAACATCTCGGCCATCAGCGCGCGCATCGGCACGCCGCGCACGAGGGCGTGCCCGTGCTCGCGGTAGGTGGCCACGATCGCGTCGTCCGGGCCGAGCTCGGGGAGCACCCCCGTGGCCACGGCCTCCTCACCGATGTAGAGGTGCAGGAACCCGCGGATCTTGCCCGCGCTGTAGAGCTCGGCGCACTTCTCCTCGAAACGCCGGATCCGCAGCATCGTGCGCAGCAGCTGGACGTCGGCGTCGACGGACGTCGGCGCCGCAGGCTGAGGTGCCGTCGCCGTGCGAGCCGGCCGGCGGCTCATCGTGACTCCACCGTCTCGAGCGTCGACGTGTCGCCCTCGGCGAGGCCGAGCTCACGCGCGCGCAGCAGCCGGCGCATGATCTTGCCGCTGCGCGTCTTGGGCAGGTCGTCGACGAGGTCGATCTCCTTGGGCGCGACCGCCGCGCCGAGGCGCTTGCGCGCAAAACCGATGATGTCGAGCCGCAGCGCGTCGGTGGGCTCGATCCCACTGCGCAGCACCACGAACGCCTTCACCACCTCGCCCGCCACCGGGTCGGGCCGCCCGATCACGCCCGCCTCCACCACCGCCGGGTGCTCCATGAGCAGGCTCTCGACCTCGAACGGCCCGATCAGGTGCCCGGACGACTTGATGACGTCGTCCGCCCGGCCCATGAACCACAGTCGGCCCTCGGCGTCCTGCTTCACCACGTCGCCCGTGAGGTACCAGCCGTCGACGAACGCCGCGCTGTACCGCTCGGGGTCGTCGAGGTAGGTGCGGAACATCGACGGCCAGCCGCGCCGCAGCGCCAGCTCGCCCGGGACGTCGGGAGCGCTCTGCACCTGCACGTGCCCGTCCGGACGCAGGGCCTTGCCCTGTTCGTCGCTGACCATGACGGCCGCGGTGATACCCGGCACGGGGCGTCCGAGCGAGCCCGGCACGGCGTCCGCGGCGTAGGCGGCGATCATGATCGCGCCCGTCTCCGTCTGCCACCAGCTGTCGCGGATCGTGCGCTGCAGCGCCTGCTCACCCCACCGCACGGCCTCGGCGTTGAGCGGCTCGCCGACGCTCGCCACGAGCCGCAGTCGCGAGGTGTCGAACTTCTGGGCCAGCTCGGCGCCCGCCCGCATGAGGCGGCGGATCGCCGTCGGGGCGGTGTACCAGACGGTCACCCGCTCACGCTCCAGGACGCCGTACCAGCGGCTCGCGTCGAACTCCGCCTCGTCGACCACCGACGTCGCCCCGACCACGAGCGGCGCGACCAGGCCGTACGACGTGCCCGTGACCCAGCCGGGGTCGGCGGTGCACCAGTAGACGTCGTCGGGACGCAGGTCGAGCACCAGCCGCGCGGTCGCCAGGTGCGCCACGACCGCTCCGTGCACGTGCACCGCACCCTTCGGCCGCCCCGTGGTGCCGCTCGTGAAGTGCAGGAACGACGGCGTCTCGGCGTCGGTGGGGCCGATCTCGTACGTCGGCTCCGCAGCCGCCAGCAACGGCTCGAGCCAGCGTGCGTGGGGGCGCTCGCGGCCGTCGTCCGGGCCCGTGAGCAGCACGTGCTCGAGGTGGTCGAGGCCGTCGAGCACGCCGGCCAGCTTGCGGTCGTAGAGCGTCGGGGTCGTGACGACGACCTTCGCCGCGCCGAGCTCGAGGCGTGCACGGATCGGCTCGGGCCCGAAGGCCGCGAACAGCGTGCACACCGTCGCGCGGGTCTTGAGGGCGCCGTGGGCTGAGGCGTAGAGATCGGCCGTGCGCCCGAGCAGGAGGAAGACCCGGTCGCCGGGCCGCACGCCGACGTCGGTGAGCACGTTCGCCACGCGCGAGCTGCGCTCGGCCAGCGCCCCGTAGGTGACGTCGGTGGCTGTGCCGTCGAGCGCCAGGCAGCGCAGGGCGACGGTGTCGGTGCGTCCCTGGGCGACGTGCCGGTCGACGGCCTCGTGGGCGATGTTGAGGCCGCGTCCGCCGGGCAGGCCCGTCAGGTCGGCGCGCGCAGCGTCCCACAGGGACGTGCCGGTGGGCTGGGTGGTGGCCGTGAGCAGGTCCTGGTGCGCCATGACGCCTCCGCGGTGGCTGTGTGGTCACCGTCGCGCGCCGCGCCCGGCGCGGGTAGGGCGAAACGTCCCGCCGCCCCCGGCCCGCCCCACCGGCAAATTCCCAGCATCTCGACGCCTGGACCCCGCTCAGGCGTACAGATTCCGGGGAATCTGCCGGGTCGGGTGACCGGCTGGGCTCACGAACCCCGCTCGTGGGACGTTTACCTGTCGTGGGACTCGAGCCGTTCGAAACCGTCGTCGCCCGGCACGGGCCGATGGTGCTGCGCGTGTGCCGCGCGGTCGTCGGCCCGCACGCCGCGGACGACGCGTGGTCCGAGACCTTCCTGTCGGCCCTGCGTGCCTACCCGACGCTGCGGCCCGGCAGCGACGTCGCCGCCTGGCTCGTGACCATCGCGCACCGCAAGGCGATCGACCAGCTGCGCGGTGCGGCCCGGCGTCCGGTGCCCACGGACGTCGTCCCCGAGCGGCCCAGCACCACTGGCCAACCCGGTGGCTGGGAGGCCGACCTGTGGGCGGCCCTCGCCGATCTTCCGCTCAAGCAGCGCGAGTGCGTCGCCTACCACCACCTCGTCGGCCTGCCGTACGCGCAGGTCGCCGCGATCGTCGGGGGCACTCCGGACGCCGCCCGGCGGGCTGCCGCCGACGGCATCGCGGCCCTGCGCCGCAGCTACCTGACACCCGAACGACCCGAGCCCGAGGAGGTGCAGTCATGAGCGCGACAGACGTCGGGGCGCTGCTGGCCGGTCTCGGCCCGGCGGACGCCGACACCCTGCGTCGCCTGCACGAGCGCCTGGCCGCGGACGCCGCACGCGAGCACCTGCTCGAGGTGGCCTACCGCACGGTCGACAGCCCGGTGGGACCGCTGCTGCTGGCCGCCACGGAGCGCGGTCTGCTGCGGGTGGCCTTCGAGCGCGAGGGCCACGAGCTCGTGCTCGACCGCATCGCGCGCCAGGTGTCGCCGCGGATCCTGCACGACGGCCACCGGCTCGACGCCGCCGCCCGCGAGCTCGACGAGTACTTCGCCGGACGCCGCCGGGCCTTCGACCTGCCGCTCGACCTGCAGCTGGCGCACGGATTCCGGCGCGCGGTGCTCGACCACCTGAACGAGATCGCCTACGGCCGCACGGCCAGCTACGCGGCGGTGGCCGCCGCGGCGGGCAGCCCGCGCGCCGTGCGGGCGGTCGGGTCGGCGTGCGCGCGCAACCCCCTCCCGCTGGTCGTGCCGTGCCACCGCGTGGTCAAGAGCGACGGGTCGCTCGGGCAGTACGGCGGGGGGCCGGCCGCCAAGAGCCTTCTGCTGGCGCTCGAGGGCGCCACCCCGCCGTCCCCCTGACGGCACCCATCCGTGCACTTCGTACACACAGTGCACGGCTGGGCGCCCCTAGGCGTGCACTGTGTGTACCAAGTGCACGCACGGGAGGAGGTCAGCGGGTGGGCGTCGTGAGCGCTTGGTCGAGGTCGGCGATCAGGTCGTCGGCGTCCTCTAGCCCGCACGACAGCCGCAGCAGCGCGCCCACCGGCTTGGCCGAGGCCTCGACCGGCCGGTGCGTGAGGGACGCCGGGTGCTGGATCAGCGTGTCGACCCCGCCCAGCGACACCGCGTGCGTGATCAGCCGGACGCCGGACGCCACCGCCCGCGCCGCCGCCGCACCCCCGCGCACCTCGAAGGCGAGCAGGCTGCCCGGGCCGGCCTGCTGGCGGCCGAGCAGCCCGAGCGGGTCGGCGCCGGCGAGGCTGGGGTGGTGCACGGCGGTGACGCGCGGGTGGTCGGAGAGGAACGCCGCCACGGCGGTCGCGGTCTCCTGCTGGGCGCGCACGCGCAGCGGCAGGGTCGGGAGCCCGCGCTGCAGCAGGTAGGCCGCGAGCGGGTGCAGCAGCGCACCGGTGATGGCCCGCACCGACCGCAGCCAGTGCGCCCACTCGTCACCGCACGCGACGACGCCACCGACCACGTCACCGTGTCCGCCGAGGAACTTGGTGGCGCTGTGCATCACCAGAGCCGCGCCGTGCCGAGCGGGCTGCTGCAGCACGGGCGTGGCGAAGGTCGAGTCGACCAGCACCGGCACGTCACCGGCCTGCGCCACCACGGCGGCGATGTCGACCAGCTCGAGCGTCGGGTTGGCGGGGGTCTCGAACACCACGAGGCCGGTGTCGGGACGCACTGACTCGGCGACGGTGCCGGGCGTCGCCCACGTGACCTCGGTGCCGAGCATCCCGGTCGCGAGCAGGTGGTCGGAGCCGCCGTACAGCGGGCGCACGGCGACCACGTGCGGACGCCCAGCCTGCACGCACGACAGCAGCACCGCGGTGAGCGCGGCCATGCCGCTGCCGAACGCCACCGCGTCGGTCGTGCCCTCGAGCTCGGCCAGGGCGTCCTCGAACCGCGCGACGGTGGGGTTCCACAGCCGGGCGTAGACGTTGCCGCCCGCGGTCGGACGCCCACCGGTGGCCATGGCCTCGTAGGAGTCGCCGCCGAGGTCGACGTCGGGCAGCGGGTAGGTCGACGACAGGTCGAGCGGCGGAGCGTGCACGCCGAGGTCGGTGAGGTCGGCGCGTCCGGCGTGGACGGCGCGCGTGCGCTCACCCGGACGACGGCCCTCGGCAGGGACGTGGGTCGCGGCACTGCTCGGGGCATCAGTCGTCGTTGACATGCGTCCAGGGTGGCCGGATGTGCGCCACCATGGGCATGTTGCCGAAGAACCTGCGGATGGAAGCCGCGGCTGCCGCACTTGACCGAATCCTGCGTCCCAAGGAGCCCACCGTGGCGAACGACGAACCAGCGCCTCCCGCCGTCGCGAGCGACCTCGACCTCACCGACCTGACGATCCTGCGCGAGCTGCAGGCCGATGGCCGCACGTCGAACGCCCAGCTCGCCTCGCGCGCGGGGGTCGCGCCGTCCACCGCCCTGGCCCGCACCCGAGCCCTGCGCGAGCGCGGCGTGGTGCGCGGGGTGCACGCCGACATCGACCCCGCACGGGTCGGGCGCCCGCTGCAGGTGCTGATCGCCGTCCGGCTGCACGGGCACACGCACGCCCACGTCGATGCCTTCCGGGCGCTCGCGCCGACGCTGCCGGGCGTCGTCCAGGTGTTCCACGTCGCGGGTCAGGACGACTACCTGATCCACGTCGCCGCCACCTCGGCCGACGCCGTGCGCGCGCTCATCCTCGATCGCATCACCAGCCACCCCGCCGTGCGAGCCACGCAGACGCACCTGGTGTTCGAGCAC
>JBQCES010000316.1:0-4052 GCA_051960055.1 Angustibacter sp.
GAGCCTTCGTCGACATCATGACGATCTTCTCGCGCGGGCTGAGGTGACCGTCGATGACGCGGACGTAGGTGACCACACCGCGGTAGGTGTCGTAGACGGAGTCGAAGATCATCGCGCGGGCCGGCGCGTCGGGGTCGCCCACCGGAGCCGGCAGCTGCTGGACGATCTGGTCGAGCAGCGGCTCGACGCCCTCACCGGTCTTGCCGGACACGCGCAGGACGTCGTCCGGGTCGCAGCCGATCAGGCCGGCCAGCTCGGCGGCGTACTTCTCCGGCTGGGCCGCCGGCAGGTCGATCTTGTTGAGCACCGGCACGATGGCCAGGTCGTTCTCCATCGCGAGGTAGAGGTTCGCGAGAGTCTGCGCCTCGATGCCCTGCGCGGCGTCGACGAGCAGCACGGCGCCCTCGCAGGCGGCCAGCGAGCGCGAGACCTCGTAGGTGAAGTCGACGTGACCCGGGGTGTCGATCATGTTGAGTGCGTAGGTCTGGCCGTCGACCTCCCAGGGCATGCGCACGGCCTGGCTCTTGATGGTGATGCCGCGCTCGCGCTCGATGTCCATGCGGTCGAGGTACTGCGCGCGCATGGCGCGGGCGTCGACGACACCGGTGATCTGCAGCATCCGGTCGGCCAGGGTCGACTTGCCGTGGTCGATGTGCGCGATGATGCAGAAGTTCCGGATCAGGTCCGGCGGCGTCGCGGCGGGCGGCAGCGCCTTGCGGGCCATGGGGGACACGAGCGGTGAGCCTCAATCCGTGAGAGCGGTGACGGGCGTGCGAGAACGACGTCCATCCTCCCACGACGCGGCGGTCGCCACGGTTGTCACCACGGCGAGCGCCGAAACCGGCCGTCGAAGCCGGCCGTCGAAAACTTCGGTGCGCCGGCTCGGGTTGACCCGCGAGGATGAAGACATGGCCTCCACCACGTCTCGCGGTACGCACGACGTCGTCGCCGTCGACTACACCGCGACCTGCGCGCGGCCGCGGTGGGACGAGCTGCCGGTGGGCGTGCGGCAGGTGGTGGCCCAGGCCGCCGGCGGGGTCGTCGTCGCGGCGGACGAGCCACCCGGCAGTGGCTTCACGGGCGGGTTCGCGGCCGTCGTCCACCTCGCCGACGGGCGTTCGGTGTTCGCCAAGGCCGGCTCGTCGCGCAACCCGCACCTGACGCAGGCGTACGCGCAGGAGGCGAGGGTGCTGCGCGCCCTGCCGGACGGCGTTCCCGCTCCGGCGTTCGTGGGTGAGGGGCACCTGGCGGCGGGCGAGGTCGACGAGCACGAGTGGCGCGTCGTGGTGGCCGAGCGCGCCATGGGTGCGCTCCCCCAGCCCTGGACCCCGGACGGCCTCGCGGCGGTGCACGAGGCCTGCCTGCGCAGCGCGGCCGCGCTGACGCCCGAGCCAGCGGGCATGGAGCTGCCCGCGCTCGGCTCTCTGTTCCTCGACGACGCGTCAGTGCTGAGCGTCTTCCGGCGGCTGGCGTCCGGTGAGCTGGTCCTCACCCACGGCCAGCCGACCTGGCTGCCCGAGCGGTACGACGACCTGCACGAGCTGCTGCAGAGCGCCCGCGCGCACCTCGAAGGTGACACGGCGTGCCACTGCGACCTGCGCGCCGACAACATCCTGCTCGGCCCGGCCGGTGCGGTGTTCGTCGACTGGAACTGGCTGGTGCGCGGCGCGGCCTGGATCGACTTCGTCGGGTTGCTGCCCCTGGCGCGCGCCGACGGCGTCGACGTCGACACCTGGGTCGAGCGCAGCCCGCTCACCCGCGACGTCGACCCCGAGTCGATCGACGCCTGGCTCTCGGTGATCGCGGCCTACATGCTGCGCAACGCCGACGAGCCGGTGTGGGTGGGTGGTCCGGCGGCCGTGCGCGACCACCAGCGCCGCTACGCTCGCACGTACCTCGACTGGCTCGCGGCCCGTCGCGGCTGGGTCGGAGCCTGACCGACGCCCGCGATCGCGCCAAGCTGAAACGGTTTGGCGCGGTCTGGGGGTGCACGAGGGGACGACGATCGCTCACAGTGGTGCTCGACCGGTCCCAACGCACCGACGAGGAGGCCACGATGGCCGTTGTCGACCACAGCCTGGACGTCGGGGACGACGTCCACGTCATCGCCGGCCCGCACCAGGGACACCGCGCCACCGTCGTCCAGCTCGCCGAGGCGACGGGCAGCCGGCACACGGTGCAGTGCGAGGACGGCCAGACCGTGCGCCTGAGCAAGGTGCACGTGCAGCGGGCGGTGCCCGCCCGCTGACGCCCTGGATAGGGTGCGCCGGTGACCTGGTCGGAGATCCTGCGGCGCACCGGGCGCGCTCTGCTGCGCTCGGCGGTGCGCGAGGCCACCCGGCCGACCGGCCGACGAGCGCGCCCACCGCGTGCCTCCGGGCGGCCCCGCACGCCGGGCACCGGGTACGCCGGGGACTTCACCGGCACCTGGACGGCCGTCTACGCGCCGAGCCCCAACGGCACGGCCGACCCGGGCGAGGTCGTGTGGGCGTGGGTGCCGTTCGAGGAGGACCACTCCCAGGGCAAGGACCGGCCCGTGCTCGTCGTGGCGGTCAAGGCCCCCTACCTGCTCGCGCTGATGCTGACGAGCAAGGACCACGACGTCGACGCCGCCGACGAGGCGCGTCACGGCCGGGTCTGGATGGACATCGGCACCGGAGCCTGGGACCGACAGCGCCGGCCGAGCGAGGTGCGCCTCGACCGCGTCCTGCAGCTCGACCCATCCGCTGTGCGCCGCGAGGGCGCGCGCCTGGACCGCGACCGGTTCGACCAGGTGGCCGCCGCCCTGCGTCGGCACCAGGGATGGCGCTGACGGCCCAGCGACGACACCGCTTTGGAGCAGACGCCACCCGCTGGTAGCCTTGAACCTCGCGTGCACGCCCAGGTCGTGCGTGCCCGGAGCAGGCTCCGCCACAGGTGATCCCCACCACCTCGGTCCCGGAGCGGCTCGACGCCCTCAACCGACCTACTGACGAGCGAACCGAGAGAGTTCATCCGTGGCCAACATCAAGTCCCAGATCAAGCGCAACCTCACGAACGCCAAGCGCACCGAGCGCAACACGGCGGTCAAGAGCGAGCTGCGCACCTACGTGCGCAACGCCCGCCAGGCCATCGAGGCCGGCGACGCCGAGCAGGCTGTGGCCGCGGTGAACGCCGCGTCGCGCAAGCTCGACAAGGCCGTGAGCAAGGGCGTCATCCACAAGAACCAGGCCGCCAACCGCAAGTCGGCGCTGGCCAAGAAGGCCGCCTCGCTCTGAGGTAGCCCCCCGCCTGTTCCGAAGGCGCCGGACCCGCGAGGGTTCGGCGCCTTCGGCATTTCCGCCAGGTCGGGTACGCGCCGGGCGTCAGTCGCGCAGGCGGCGCGCGGCCCCGATCTGCAGCACCGCCTTCTCCACCGCGAACACGGGGTCGCCGGCGCGCCGGCCCGGCCGGGGCAGGCCGCCCTTGACGGCCAGGTCGGCCGCCGCGACGGCCTCGATGGCCAGTGCCAGGCCGTCGGGTGACCAGCCGCGCAGCTGGCGGCGGGCCTTGTCGACCTGCCACGGCGCCATCGCGAGGTCGCGGGCCGCGTCGACCGACCGCACCGAGCCGGCGCTCGACACCTTGGCCAGCGAGCGCAGGCCCATCGCCAGCACCGCCACGATGGGCACCGGGTCGACGCCGGACGACAGCGCGTGCCGCAGCAGGCCGAGCGCCTCGTCGGTCTGGCCGGCGATGGCGGCGTCAGCGACCTTGAAGCCCGTCGCCTCGACCCTCCCGCCGTAGTAGCGGTCGACGATCGTGACGTCGACCGCCGGCGCGTCCTGGGGCTTGCCGTCGGGCACCATCGTGTCGGCCATCAGCTGGGCGCAGGCGTTCGCGAGCTCGCGCACGTCCTGCCCGAGGGCTTCGACCAGCGCGGCCACGGCCTCCGGGGTGATCGCCCGCCGCGCTGCTCGGAACTCCGACTGCACGAAGCCGGTCTTGTCGGCGTCCGAGGTGATCTTGGGGCAGTCGTGCACCGACGCGCCGGCCTTGCGTGCGGCGTCGAGCAGGCCCTTGCCGCGCTGGCC
>JBQCES010000317.1:0-2626 GCA_051960055.1 Angustibacter sp.
CGACATCGGCCTGGCCTTCGACGGCGACGCCGACCGCTGCTTCGTCGTCGACGCCGACGGCGAGCCCGTCTCTCCCAGCGCGGTGACGGGGCTCGTGGCCGTACGCGAGATCGCCCGCGCGCGCGCCGGTGGCGACACCGAGGTGGCCGTGGTGCACAACGTCATCTCCAGCTCCGCGGTGCGCGAGGTCGTGCTCGAGTCGGGCGCCACCCCCGTCCGCACGCGCGTCGGCCACTCGTTCATCAAGGCCGAGATGGCCAGGGCCGGCGCCGTCTTCGGCGGCGAGCACTCGGCCCACTACTACTTCCGCGACTTCTGGTACGCCGACACCGGGATGCTCGCCGCGATGCACGTCCTCGCGGCCCTCGGTGAGCAGGAGCGGCCCCTGTCGCAGCTCTGCGCGGAGTACGAGCGCTACGTCGCCTCGGGCGAGCTCAACAGCACGGTCACGGACGCCGCCGAGCGCACCGCCGCCGTCCGCGAGACGTTCGGCGGTGACGGCGTCGTGGCCGACACGCTCGACGGCCTCACCCTCACCCGCGACGACGCCGACGGCCGCCCGGTCTGGTGGCTCAACGTGCGGGCGAGCAACACCGAGCCGCTGCTGCGCCTGAACGTCGAGGCGCGCGACCGCGAGACGATGGAACGGATCCGTGACGAGGCCCTGGCCATCATCCGGGCCTGACCTGGCAGGCTAGGGGCACCCTGCACACACCTGGAGGCACCGTGACCAGCAGCGAGCCGTCCGCGGCGCTCGAGCCGTGGCTGCGTGAGATCCTGCGCTGCCCGAAGTGCCACAGCGAGCTGCGCGACGACACCGGCCCGGACGGCGGCCCCGAGCTCGTCTGCACGTCGGCCGAGTGCGGTCTGGCGTACCGCGTCGACGGCGGCATCCCCGTCATGCTCGTCGACGAAGCGCGCCCGACCCGAGGCTGACGTGGACGAGCGGGCCGAGGCCCTCCTCGACGACGCCGACGCGATCGCGGCGGCCGATCCCACCGGCGTGCTGCGGGCCATGGCGACCGCCGGCGCGCAGGTGCGGGAGGCCACCGTGCGAGGCGCGGAGGCGGGCGTGCGCACCATCGGCGACGGCGACCGGCCGCGCTCGGTGGTGGTGGCCTCGCTCGGTGGCTCGGCGCTCGTGGCGGACGTGCTGGCCCTGCTGGCCGGTGCCGGCTCGCCGGTGCCCGTCGCCGTCCGGCGCGGACTGCCGCTGCCCGGCTGGGTCGGCCCGCTCGACATGGTCGTCGCGGTGTCGCTGTCCGGCCGAGCCCGCGGCCCGCTCGCCCTGGCCGCCGAGGCCGGACGCCGAGGTGCGCGGTTGCTCACCGTGGGCGCGCCGGACTCGCCGCTGGCCGACGTCTGCGCTCGCGCTCGCGGCGTGCACGTGCCGGTGCAGCGGCCCCGTGAGCCGGGTCGAGCCAGCACCGGGGCGTCGTCGCGCACCTCGCTGTGGTCGCTGCTCGTGCCGCTGCTGCAGGCCGCCGACAGCCTCGGCATCATCGACGTCAGCGATGCGCTGCTGGCCAGCGTGGCCGACCGGCTCGATGACCAGGCCGAGGCCTGCCGGCCTGGGTCGGAGTCGTTCGTGAACCCGGCCAAGGTGCTGGCGCTGCAGCTGGTCGGCTCGGTGCCCGTGGTGCTCGGTGACGGCCTGGTGACCGGCGTCGCGGCGGCGCGGACCGCGGCCATGCTGGCCCGCACCGCACGCACTCCTGCCGTGCACGGCTCGCTCCCGGACGACGCCAGCGAGGTCGTCGCGACGTTCGACGGCCCGTTCACGGCCCAGTCCGACGACGTCTTCGCCGACCCGTTCCTCGACGCACCGCCTGGCCCCCGGCTGCGCCTGCTCATGCTGCGCGAGCCCGCGCCCGTGCCCGGGCAGGACGACCAGGACGCCTTCGAGACCGCCGCCCTGGCCGACCGCGTGCGCGGCCTGGCCGAGGACGTCGGAGTCGCCGTCAGCGAGCTCGCGGCCGAGCCCGGCCACCCGCTCGAGCGGCTCGCGGGTCTGGTGGCTCACACCGACTTCGCGTCGGCCTACCTCGCCATCGCCCTCGGGCTCGACCCCGGGCTCTCGCCCCACGTGGCCGACCTGCGCGACGCGCGCTGACCCGCCACCCTCTTCTCCCTCACCCACCAAGGAGCACTCGCGCATGTCCTCAGGCGGCGGTAACAAGGCGATCGTGGCGGCCCTGTCGGCCAACCTCGGCATCGCCGTCACCAAGTTCATCGCGTTCCTGCTGACCCGCTCGAGCTCGATGCTCGCCGAGTCGATCCACAGCCTCGCCGACTCGGGCAACCAGGTGCTGCTCCTGGTAGGCGGCAAGCGGGCGCAGCGGGCGGCGACGCCGCAGCACCCCTTCGGCTACGGGCGCGAGCGATACGTCTACGGCTTCGTCGTGTCGATCGTGCTGTTCACCGTCGGCGGCCTGTTCGCGCTCTACGAGGCGTATCACAAGTGGCACGACCCGCACGGCATCGACTCGTGGCAGTGGGTGCCCGTGGTGGTGCTGCTCGCCGCCATCGGCATGGAGGGCTACTCGTTCCGCACCGCGATCCACGAGTCGAACGCGGTGCGCGGCCAGCGGTCGTGGAAGGACTTCGTGCGCACCGCGAAGGCGCC
>JBQCES010000318.1:0-6099 GCA_051960055.1 Angustibacter sp.
GGTCGAGGTCGAGGCCGAAGTGCTCGCGGGCCAGCAGGCGGCGGGCCAGGCGGTCGGAGTCGTCGGCGCGGGCGAGGTCGCTGATCTCGTGCCGCAGCGGGACGCCGGTCTGCACCGCATGCGGCAGCGGCGTGTGCGGGAAGGTCGTGGCGACGTACGACGTGAGCCGCGCGCCGAGGCGGTTGGCCAGGCCGGGCAGCGGGTTGGCCTCGTGGATCACGATGGGCGTGCCGCGCCGGCGGGCCGCCAGGTAGGCCGGCGGGCAGACGTAGCCGCCGAACCCGACCACGACGTCGGCCTCCGCGGCTGCGAGGGCGGCACCGGCGGCGCGCACGGCGTCGCGCAGCCGGCCGCCGAGCCGCATGAGGTCCGGCCCCGGCCGGCGCGGCATCGGCACCTTCGGCAGCTGCACGAGCTCGTAACCGCGGGCGGGCACGAGCCGGGCCTCGAGGCCCTCGGCGGTGCCCAGCACGGTGATGCGCGTGGCCGGGTCGCGCCGCCGCAGGCAGTCGGCGAGCGCGAGCAGGGGCGTCACGTGACCGGCCGAACCACCGCCGGCCAGCACGACCGAGAAGGTCACGAACGACCACCCCGACGACGGTCGCCGGCCTGGTGACCGGGCAGGACGGCGAGCGAGCGGCGCAGCAGGCCGGTGCGCGCCGTGAGCGCCTCGGCCGCCCCCGGCTCGGCGCGTGCGAACGACATGAGCATGCCGAGGAGCACGAGAGAGGTCACGAGGGCCGAGCCGCCGCTCGAGACCAGCGGCAGCGGCACGCCGATGACGGGCAGCATGCCGATGACGGCCCCGACGTTGATGAGCGTCTGCCCGAGCAGCCAGGCCATCGCCGCCGCGGAGGCGATGCGGACGAACAGGTCGTCCGAGCGCGTGACCAGCCGCAGGCAGGCCCAGCCCAGGAGGAGGAACAGCGCGAGGACGACGAGCGCCCCGGGCAGGCCGAGCTCCTCGCCGATGATCGCGAAGATGAAGTCGTTGTGCGCTTCGGGCAGCCACGACCACTTCTCGCGGCTGGCCCCGAGTCCGACGCCCCACCAGCCGCCGTCGGCCAGGGCGTACTTGCCGTGGATCGACTGGTAGCAGGCCCCGAGGCGGTCGTCGCAGCCGCCGCCGAGCCAGCTGGCGATGCGCTTCATGCGGTTCTCGCTGGTGACGACCATGAGCCCGACGAGGGCGGCCATCGCCCCACCGGCGGTGAGGAACACCCGCCCCGGCGCGCCCGCCGCGAACAGCAGCGCCGCCAGGATCATCAGGAGCACGAGCGCCGTGCCGAGGTCGTGGCCGGCGAGCACGAGGCCGATGGCGATGAACCCCATGGGGAACATCACGGGGACGGCGACGTGCACCCACCGGTCGAGCAGCAGGCGCTTGCGCGCGAGCACCGCTGCCCCCCACAGCACGAGCGCGAGCTTCATGGCCTCCGACGGCTGCAGCCGCATGCCGCCGACGCCGATCCAGTTGCGGTTGCCGTTGACCGAGACGCCGAGCGGCGAGAAGACCAGCGCCTGCGCGACCAGCGCCACGACGAGCGCGATCCACCCGATGGCCTTCCAGGCGCGCACGGGGACGCGGGAGGCGACGAGCATCAGCGGCACACCGACCGCCGCGAAGACGAGCTGGCTGCGGAACACCGTGAACGACGAGCCGCTCTTGGTGAGCGAGGTGACCGACGACGCCGAGAGCACCATCACCAGGCCGATCACGAGCAGCAGCAGCGTGGCTCCGAGCAGGACGTAGTACGTCGCCACCGGTGAGTCCAGCCGCTCCAGCGCCGGGAGCTGGCGGCGCAGCCGGCTGGTGGCACCGGGCGCCGTCCGCGTGTCGACCTGGCTGGTCACCTGCTACTTCCCTTCGTGGTCGCGCGTGTACCGGTGGACGGCGGCGGCGAACTCCTCCCCGCGCTGGGCGTAGTCGCGGAACATGTCCATCGACGCGGCCGCCGGCGCGAGCAGGACCGTGTCGCCCGGGTGCGCCAACTCGCTGGCGAGCCGCACGACGTCGTCCATCACCCCAGTGTCCGTGCTGGCCACGTCGACCACGGGCACATCCGGAGCGTGTCGCGCGATCGCCCGGGCGATCTGGTCACGGTCGCGGCCGATGAGCACGACACCGCGCAGGCGACCGGCGTGCGTGCGCACGAGGTCGTCGACGTCGGCCCCCTTGAGCAGCCCGCCGGCGACCCACACGACGTGGTCGAAGGCGCTCAGCGAGGCGGCCGCAGCCGGCGGGTTGGTCGCCTTGGAGTCGTCGACGTACGTGACCTGGCCGTGCGTGGCCACGTGCGCGATGCGGTGCGGGTCGGGGCGAAAGCCCCGCAGCCCGTCGCGCACCGCCACCGGCGGGACGCCGGCCGCCCGGGCGAGCGCCGCTGCGGCCAGCGCGTTCGACACCTGGTGCGGCGCCAGCACCGGCGCGTCACCGCGGACGTCGTCGAGGGTCGCGAGCTCGGCCGCCGACGTGCGGCGCTCCTCGATGAAGGCCCGGTCGGCGAGCACGTCGTCGACCACACCCAGCATGCCCACCGACGGGACGCCGCGGGTGAAGCCGATCGCGCGGCAGCCCTCGGCGACGTCGGCGTCGCGCACGAGCTGCTCGGTGACGGGGTTCTGCACGTTGTAGACGCAGGCGAGCTGGGTGCGTTGGTAGACCTCGCCCTTGGCGCGCGCGTACGCCTCCATCGAGCCGTGCCAGTCGAGGTGGTCGGGCTCGACGTTCAGCACCGCGCTGGCCAGCGGTGCCACCGACAGCGGCGTGTGGTCGAGCCAGTGCAGCTGGAAGCTCGACAGCTCGACGGCCAGGACGTCGAGGGGCTCAGGCGACAGCACGGCGTGCAGGATCGGCGTCCCGACGTTGCCCACGGCCGCGGCGCGCAGCCCGGCCGCCTCGAGCATGCGGGCCAGCATGCGCACGGTGGTGGTCTTGCCGTTCGTTCCGGTCAGCGTGAGCCACGGCGCGCCGCCCTCGGCGGGACGCAGCCGCCAGGCCAGCTCGACCTCGCCCCACACCGGGACGCCGGCGGCCTGGGCGGCGGCCAGCATCGGTTGGTCGGGCCGCCACCCGGGCGAGGTGACGACGAGGTCGGGCTGCTCGGCCAGGTCGGGCAGCCGCGTGGTCGCCTCGGGGCCGAGGTGCACCTGCGCGCCCATGATCTGCAGGATCTCGCGCCGCTCGCGCTCGGCCTCGCCGTCGCGACCGTCGACGACGACGACCCGCGCCCCGCGCTGCACGAGGGCGTCGGCGGCCGCGAACCCGCTGACCGCCAGGCCCGCGACGACCACCGACAGGCCGGCCCAGTCGGCGTCGCGGTCGGTGAGCGAGTCCAGGCGCCGACCGGTCACGAACCGACCACCCACTCGGCGTAGAAGATGCCGAGCCCCAGCGCCACGAAGAGGCCGGCGATGATCCAGAACCGGATCGTGATCGTGACCTCCTGCCACCCGAGCAGCTCGAAGTGGTGCTGCAGGGGTGCCATGCGCAGGACGCGTTTACCGGTGAGCTTGAACGAGCCCACCTGCACGATCACCGACAGCGAGATGATGACGAACAGGCCGCCGATCACCAGGAGCAGCAGCTCGGTGCGGCTCGTGATGGCGAGGCCCGCGAGCGCACCACCCAGGGCGAGCGAGCCGGTGTCACCCATGAAGATCTTGGCCGGCGAGGCGTTCCACCACAGGAAGCCGATGCAGGCACCCATGAGGCCGGCCGCCACCACAGCCAGGTCGCGGGGGTCGCGCACCTCGTAGCACTTCAGCGCCGCCGCGCCGGTCTCCCCCGCGGTCAGCGACTGGCAGGACTGGTTGGACTGCCAGGTGCCGATGAGGATGTACGCGGCGAACACCAGCGTGCTCGCCCCCGTGGCCAGACCGTCGAGGCCGTCGGTGAGGTTCACGCCGTTGCTGGTGGCGGCGATCATGAGGTACGCCCAGACCACGAACAGGATCACGCCGAGAGCCGGGCCGGCGAAGGCCAGGTCGAGCCGGGTGTCGCGGATGAACGAGATCTGCGTCGAGGCCGGCGTGCGGTACTGCTCGTTCGGGAACTGCAGCACCAGCACCGAGAACAGCAGCGCCACAACCGACTGGCCGATCAGCTTGGGCACCGCCCGCAGGCCCAGGCTGCGCTGCTTGCTGATCTTGATGAAGTCGTCGAGGAAGCCCACGACTCCGAGCCCGGTCATGAGGAACAGCACCAGCAGCGCGCTCATGGTCGGCGCGTTGAGCGTGATGGCGTGCGCGGCCAGGTAGGCCAGCAGGGTGGCCAGGATGATGACGGCCCCGCCCATCGTGGGCGTGCCGCGCTTGGTGTGGTGCGAGGTCGGGCCGTCGTCGCGGATGAACTGGCCGTAGCCACCCTTGACGAGGAACCGGATGTAGAGCGGGGTGCCGAGCAGCGTCGTCATGAGCGAGACGGCCGCGGCGATGAGTACGGCCCTCATGCGCCCGCCTGCCCGTCGGCCGCGAGCCGGTCACCGAGGTAGCGCAGGCCGCTGTCGCGGCTGGACTTCAGCAGGACGACGTCGCCGGGCTGCAGCTCCTGGCGCAGCAGCGCGTAGGCCGCCTCGACGTCCGGGACGTGCGCGGACTCGTCCCCCCACGAGCCCTCGTGCACCGCCCCGGTGTGGATGGGTCGCGCGCCCGGGCCGACCGCGACGAGCCGAGACACGTTGAGCCGCACCGCGAGCCGGCCGATCTCGTCGTGGGCCGTCAGGGAGTCGGGCCCGAGCTCGAGCATCTCGCCGAGCACGGCCCAGGTGCGCCGGCCGCCGGCCATGGCCACGAGCGCCTTGAGGGCGGCGCGCATCGAGTCGGGGTTGGCGTTGTAGGCGTCGTTGACGATGCGCACGCCGTCGGGCCGGTCGGTGACCTCCATGCGCCAGCGGCTCGCTGCCCTCCCCCGGCCGAGCGCGGCCGCGACCGCCTCGACCGGCATGCCGAGCTCGCGAGCCACCGCGGCGACCGCGAGCGCGTTCGCCACGTGGTGCTCACCGAACAGCGCCAGGCGCACGGGCGCCGACCCCTCCGGCGTCACGAGCACGAACGACGCCCGCGCCTGGTCGTCGAGCTGGACGTCGTCGGCGCGCACGGCGCAGTCGGCCGACCGCCCGACGAGCACGACGCGCCCGCGGGTGCGCTCGCGCATGGCGCGCACCCGCTGGTCGTCGCCGTTGAGCACGGCCAGACCCTGCGGCTCGAGCGCCTGCACGATCTCGGACTTGGCCTCGGCGATGCCCTCGACCGAGCCGAACTCGCCCAGGTGGGCGCTGCCGACGTTCAGCACCACCGAGACGTCGGGCCGCACGATCTCGGTGAGGTACCGGATGTGGCCGCCACCACGGGCGCCCATCTCGAGCACGAGGTAGCGCGTGTCGGGCTCGATGCGCAACGCCGTCAGCGGCACGCCGACCTCGCCGTTGAGCGACGCCTCGGGGGCGACCGTCGGGCCGACCTCGGCCAGCACGCCCGCCAGCAGGTCCTTCGTGCTGGTCTTGCCCGACGAGCCGGTGATGCCGATGACCGTGACGCTCGGCACGCGCTCCACCACCGCGTGGGCCAGGGCCGCGAAGGCCTCCTGCACGTCGGCGACGAGCACGCAGGGCAGGGCGTCGACCGCCCGGTCGCTCAGCACCGCCGCGGCCCCGCGCTCGACCGCCTGCGACACGAAGTCGAGGCCGTCGGCGTGCTCGCCCCGGCGGGCGACGTAGAGGCTGCCCGGCGCGCACTCGCGGGCGTCGGTGACCACCGCAGCGTCGACCAGCGTGGCGCCACCGCGCGGGTCGCCGACCACCTCGCCGCCGGTGACCTCCGCGACCTCCTGCAGCGTCAGCGCGATCACGACCGCACCTCGGCCAGCGCCGCAGCGAGCTCCTCGCGGTCGTCGAAGGGGTGCACCACTCCAGCGATCTCCTGCCCGGGCTCGTGGCCCTTTCCGGCGACCAGCAGGACGTCCCCCGGCCGTCCCGCTCGCCGCGCACCTTCACGGATCGCCTGCCGACGGTCGGCGACCTCGAGTACCTCCACGCTCGGCCCGGCAGCCGCGCGTGCTCCCTCGAGCACCGCGGCGCGGATCGCGGCCGGGTCCTCGCT
>JBQCES010000319.1:0-5365 GCA_051960055.1 Angustibacter sp.
GGGACGGCAAGATCCGGATGGACTGCTCCTCCCCCAGCGCGATGGCGTCGCTGATCGGCCGCAAGGACGAGTACCAGATCGCGACGGGCAACGACGCCGACGCCGACCGGCACGGCATCGTCACGCCCGACGCGGGCCTGATGAACCCCAACCACTACCTCGCCGTCGCGATCGGCTACCTCTTCGGCGGGCACCGGCCGGACTGGCCGGCGAGTGCGCGCATCGGCAAGACGCTGGTGTCCTCGTCGATGATCGATCGGGTCGCGGCGGATCTGGGCCGGCGGCTGGACGAGGTGCCGGTGGGCTTCAAGTGGTTCGTGCCGGGGCTGCTGGACGGCTCGATCGGGTTCGGCGGCGAGGAGAGCGCCGGCGCGTCGTTCCTGCGCCGCGACGGTGCGGTGTGGACCACCGACAAGGACGGCATCCTGCTGGCGCTGCTGGCCTCGGAGATCCTCGCGGTCACGGGCCGCTCGCCGTCCGAGCACTACCGCGAGCTCACCCAGCGCTTCGGCGAGCCGGCCTACGCGCGCGTCGACGCGGCAGCGACGCGCGAGCAGAAGGCGGCGCTCGCGAAGCTCTCGGCCGACGACGTCGACGCCACCGAGCTGGCCGGCGAGCCGATCACCGCCAAGCTCACCCGCGCCCCCGGCAACGACGCCCCCGTCGGCGGCCTGAAGGTCGTCACCGAGTCGGCGTGGTTCGCCGCGCGGCCGTCGGGCACCGAGGACGTCTACAAGATCTACGCCGAGTCCTTCCGCGGCCCGGAGCACCTCGAGCAGGTGCAGGCTGCGGCCCGCGACCTGGTCAGCACGACCCTCGGCGCCTGACCCCGTTGATCACGTTCAGTGGGTGACATGCCGCTTCCCGAGGGCTACAGCCCTAGGGAAGCGTCAGCAATCCTCGGTAGGGACGCGCGGAAGCGCGTGCTGGCTGCCGGGCTCGTGGTGCGCAGCACTCACGGCCGGGTGTTGCTGGCTGAACCGAAGACGAAACCACGCTGGGACGTCGTGGGCGGCATCGTCGAGGCTGGCGAGTCGGTGGTCGCGGCGGCCCGCCGGGAGGCGCTGGAGGAGGTCGGCGTCGCGCTGCCGGTCGGCAACCTGCTAGCGGTCGACCTGTGCCGAGCTACCGCGGACCGCCCCGAGACCATGTGCTTTCTGCTCGACGGCGGCGTGCACGACGAGTCCCTGACCGGCGCGTTCTCCTACCCCGACGGCGAGGTGGTGCGCGCGCACTGGGTCGAGCCCACCGAGGTCGTCGAACCGCTGCGGCCCGCGGATCGGCCCGCGGGTCACCGCGGCGCTGGACGCGTTCGCCGACGGCCGCCTGCCCGGACCCCTGCTCCTGCTGGTGAACGGCGTCCCCGAACGCTGAGCGGTGGTCTGGCGTGCATGATCACGCCAGGGAGGGGGCGGGGGTCTAGAAGAGGGCTGCGCTGAGCGCCCGGCGGGCCGCCGCCACGCGCGGGTCGTCGGAGCCGACGACCTCGAACAGCTCGACGAGGTGCTTGCGCACCCGGTCGCGGTCGTCGCCCGCCGTGATCCGCACCGTCTCGACGAGCCGGGCGAACGCGTCGTCGACGTGGCCGCCGAGCAGGTCGAGGTCGGCGACGAGCAGCTGGGCGTCGGGGTCGGACGGCGCACTGGCGGCTGCGGCGCGGGCGGCCTGCGGATCGGCGTCCTGGGTGCGTCGCATGAGGTTGACCTGCGCGAGCCCCACCTTGGCGTCCGTGTCGGCGGGCGCCTGCGCGAGGGCCTGCTCGTAGGCCGCGGCTGCGGCGTCGAGGTCACCGGCCTCGATCGCGTCGAAAGCCTTCTGGTGCAACGGAGGAAGCGGCGGTTCCACGGGCTCATCGGCCGACTGCTCGGCGGGCGCACCCCCTTCGAGGCGTCCGGTGACCCCGTTGGCCTCGGCCACCCGGAGCAGCTCGTCGAGGTAGGCCCGCACCTGCTGCTCGGGCAGCGCCCCCTGGAACAGCGGCACCGGCTGGCCCTTGACGATGGCGACGACAGTCGGGATCGACTGAGCCTGGAACAGCTGGCCGAGCCGCGGGTTGGCGTCGACGTCGACCTTGGCGAGCAGGAAGCGACCGGCGTACTCGGCCGCGAGGCTCTCCAGCACCGGGCTGAGCTGCTTGCACGGCCCGCACCACTCGGCCCACAGGTCGACGACCACGGGCACGGTCATCGACTGCTCGACCACACCCTGGAACGACGCCTCCGTGGCGTCGACGACGAACCCGCCGCCTGCGGCGGAGCCGCCCGACGCACCGCCGGAGGTCGCGGCCTGCTCACGCCGCTTGGCCTGGGCGGCGACGGCCGCGAGGTCGACGGCCCCGCGCAGGGGCACCGAGGAGGAGGCCGGCTGGCCCGTGGGCTGGCTCATGACCCCGATTCTGTCAGACCCGGTGGGAGGCGGCGCAGGGCGCTCAGGAGCCCTTCACCGCGACGGGCTCCTCGCTGAAGCCGAGGACGCGCACCGAGCCCTGACCGCGCGGAGGCACCACGAGCACGACCGTCTCGACCGTGGTCACCGTGGCCGAGCGGGTGATCTTCTTCAGCCCCGAGGCCAGCGCGCGGTAGGCGGGCGGCGGCGTGATGACCCCGGCCCCCTTGCGCACCGTGAACCGGTCGGTGCGGTTGATGGCGGCGAACACGATCGCGCCGCCGTCGGCCGTGCGGATCACCGTGGTGCCGTCGCCGCGTGCGGTGTGGCGCTGGGTGAACGTCGCGACCTTCTTGACGTCGCGGGCCTGGGCCGCCGCCTTCGCGCGCACCTCCTTGACCACGACGCTGGACTCGAACGGCGTGCTCGGCGACGTGCCGGTCTGCAGCATCGCGGCGAGGTCGGCGACCGCCTGGCGCGGCGTGGCCACGAGGCCGCCGACGTCGTCCGCGAGCACCGACGCGCCGCGGGTGTTCGGTGGCGTCGGCGGCAGCACCTCGCCAGGCAGCAGGTCGACGCGGGTGGCGACCCGGAACGGCGTGCGGACGTCGGGGCTCCTCATGAGCACGGCCTCGAGCGTGCGGCCACCCTCCGGCTGCCACACCGCGACGACGGTGCGCGGGAACGACCGGCCGGCGGTGACGACGATGCGCGACGGCTGGGCCACCGGCGCGAGCGCACCGCCGGGGTCGGCATCGGGGTCGATGGCCTTCTCGACGAGATACCGCGCGGGCGCGGAGGACAGCGCGAGGCCGGTGAACGCCGACTGCGCCGCCGCCGTCGTCCGCAGCGCGTCGGCCCGCTGGGCCTGGGTGATGGCCCGGGTCGCGACGGTGCTGGCCTGGCCCGGCGTGACCGCCGGGCTGTTGCTCAGCACAGCGGTGTTCGGCTGCAGCCCCAGCAGGGTCTGGGCCGGAGAGCAGGCGCTCAGCGCGACGGCGGACACGCAGACCACCACGGCGACCGCACGGCGTGGACGGCGGAGACGGCGGGGACCGCGGACACGGCGCACCATCAGCCCCTCCCCGCCCGTGAGGTGGCGCGGCGGCGCCCGACGTGGCCCGATCGGCCGGGCCGGTCCGCGGCACCGCCTCGGTGCGGACGCATGCTGCGGGCCCGGCGCCGCACCGAGGAGAGCCCGGCGGCGCGCACGGCCGGTGGCCGGTTCCAGCGGTGCACGAGGTACAGCAGGGCCAGGCCGGCCAGGAGCAGCAGCACCGGCACCCAGAACCACGTGCGGTCGCTCCACGCCAGACGCAGCGAGACGGCGGGCAGCGGGGCGCCGTCAGCGCGCGCGATCACGGCCGACTCCGCCCCCGGGGCGGCCCGGTACACGAGCGTCGCGCCGCCGTTGCCGAGCACGCGGCTGTGCCAGACGTCGACCTGGTCGAGCGCCGGAAGGCCCTCACTGCCGCTGGCCGAGCGGGTGCTGAGGCGCCGGGCGCCGTCGAGGCCCGTGACGACCAGGCGGTCGGTGGTGTCTACCAGCGCCGCGCTGTCGTCGGGGCGGGCGCGGCCGATGAAGATCGGGACGCCGGAGCTACCCGTGCGCGCCTGCACCGACACGGTGGGTCCGATGACGCTGGCCAGTGCGGGCTCGATCACGATCGCGCTGCGGCCTGCGGGCACCTGCAGCTCGCTGTGCCAGGTGCCGTGCGAGCCCAGCAGCACGAAGCCCATCACCGAGCAGATGACGAGCACCAGACCCACGAGGGTCGCGGCCCCCGTGATGGCACGCTTCATCGGCTCGGCGCTCCCTGGCTGGCTGGTGGCAATGGCTCGCGATCCACAGTAACCGCGACCGTCCGAGACTCCGAATCGCGTCGGCTGTCCCGTTTGGCCCGGCCGCTAGAACCGCGCAGGCTCGCGATAGTCGCCCCAGAGGTCCTTGAGGGCCCCGCAGATCTCGCCGAGCGTCGCCTCGGCCCGCACGGCGTCGAGCATGGCCGGCACCATGTTGTCGCTGCCCCGGGCTGTCTCCACGAGCGTGGCCAGGCGCTGCTGCACCACCTGCTCGTCACGGGCCGCGCGCCGCTCACCGAGCAGGCGCACCTGCTCGCGCTCGACCTCGTGGCTGACGCGCAGGATCTCGAGCTCGTGGGTGAGTGACTCGGTGTGGACGTTGACGCCCACGACCTTCTTGTCACCCTTCTCCAGCGCCGTCTGGTACTGGAAGGCCGCCTCGGCGATCTCGGACATGAACCAGCCGTCCTCGATCCCGCGCAGGATGCCGCTGGTGATCGGGCCGATCTCGTGCTGCACCGCGCCGTCGGCGCCGACGTCGCGGCCCCGCTCCCCCATCTCGCGGACCTGGGCGAAGATCGCCTCGGCCTCGGCCTCGATGCGGTCGGTGAGCGCCTCGACGTACCAGCTGCCGCCGAGCGGGTCAGCGACGTTGGTGACGCCGGTCTCCTCCATCAGCACCTGCTGGGTGCGCAGCGCGATCTCGGCCGACTCGTCGGTGGGCAGCGCGAGCGTCTCGTCGAGGGCGTTGGTGTGCAGGGAGTTCGTGCCGCCGATCACGGCGGCGAGTGCCTCGACCGCGGTGCGCACGACGTTGTTGTACGGCTGCTGGGCGGTGAGCGACACACCGGCGGTCTGGGTGTGGAACCGCAGCCACTGCGCGCGGTCGGTGGTGGCGCCGTAGACGTCGCGCAGCCAGCGCGCCCAGATGCGCCGGGCGGCACGGAACTTGGCGATCTCCTCGAAGAAGTCGGCGTGGCTGTCGAAGAAGAACGACAGGCCCGGGGCGAACTTCTCGATGTCGAGGCCTCGGGAGAGGCCCAGCTCGACGTAGCCGAACCCATCCGCCAGCGTGAACGCGAGCTCTTGCGCAGCTGTCGAGCCCGCCTCGCGAATGTGATAGCCGGACACTGACAGCGGCTTGTAGCGCGGGATCTCCCGGTCGCAGAACTCCATC
>JBQCES010000320.1:0-11745 GCA_051960055.1 Angustibacter sp.
GTCGAGCCGGGCGGCGGCCATGAGCATGCCCGGCAGGGACTTGTCGCACCCGGCGAGCAGCACCGAGCCGTCGAGCCGCTCGGCCTGCATCACGGTCTCGACGCTGTCGGCGATGACCTCGCGAGAGACGAGGGAGTAGTGAATGCCCTCGTGGCCCATCGAGATGCCGTCCGACACCGAGATCGTGCCGAACTCGAGCGGGTAGCCGCCCGCGCTGTGCACGCCGTCCTTGACTGCCTTGGCGAGCCGGTCGAGCGGCAGGTTGCACGGCGTGATCTCGTTCCAGCTGCTCGCGACGCCGATCTGGGGCTTGGCGAAGTCCTCGTCGCCCATGCCGACCGCGCGCAGCATGCCGCGGGCCGCCGCCTTCTCCAGACCGTCGGTGACGTCGCGGCTGCGCGGCTTGATGTCCGGGGTGCTCATGGTGGCGAGTCTAGGACCGGCGTCCCGCCAGGTGGACACCCATCCCACGACCTGGTCGGGTGAGCCCGCTCACCCGCCGGCGACGGACGGCAGCACGTGCACCACCGCACCGTCGTGCAGCGGTGTGTCACTTCGCTCCCGCGAGCGCACGTCGTCGCCGTCGACGAACAGGTTGACGTGCCGGCGGACGGCGCCGGTCTCGTCGGCCAGACGGCGGCCCAGCGCGGGCCACTCCCGGCCGAGGGCCACGAGGGCGCTCGCGACCGTGGCGCCGTCGGCGAGCTCGAGGCGCACCACGTCGTGGCCCCCGGCGTGCTCGCGCAGCACCCCCGGCAGGAGGACGTCGACGACCACGCCGCCGCCGTTCAGGCCGGGACGACGGCCGCGCGCACGCACAGCACGTCCGGCAGGTTCTCGGCGACGGTCGTGAACGTGCGGCCCTCGTCGGCGCTGGCGTAGACGGAGCCGGCGCGCGTGCCGACGTAGACGCCGACGGGATCGAGGT
The DNA here is from genome assembly GCA_051960055.1 of Angustibacter sp. GTDB lineage: Bacteria > Actinomycetota > Actinomycetes > Actinomycetales > Angustibacteraceae > Angustibacter. Next base: position 929 of record JBQCES010000320.1, read on the forward strand.
CGTCGACGCAGCCGGCGTCGCGCAGCGGCGTGACCCAGCAGTCGTCGGGCAGCCCGGACTCGTTGGCGCTCCACGAGGCGCCGCCGTCGCTGGTGCGGTGCACGCGCAACCGGCCGTCCGGTGGCACGCGCTGCTCGTCGGCGGTGAGCGGCACGACCCAGGCGGTGTCGGCGTCGCGCGGGTGGCCGAGCGCGATGAAGCCGAAGTCAGCCGGCAGTCCCTCGGCGATGGACGTCCAGCTCGCACCCGCGTCGTCGCTGCGGTAGACCCCGTGGTGGTTCTGCGCGTAGAGGCGCGCGGCGTCCGGGCCGGCAGCGGCCACCTTGTGCACGCACTGGCCGAACTCCGGGTACGGGTCGGGCATGAACTTCACGTGGATGCCGCGGTTGCGCGGGTTCCACGACGCCCCGCCGTCGTCGCTGACGTAGACGCCGCCGGTGCTCATGGCCACCGTGACGTGCTGGTCGTCGGTGGGGTGGGGCACGACCGTGTGCACCGCCGCGCCACCGAAGCCGGGGTACCACTGCGGGCGGTGCGGGTGGTCCCACAAGCCCCGCACCAGCGCGAAGTTGCGGCCGCCGTCGTCGCTGCGCCACAGGGACGTCGGCTCGCAGCCGGCCCACACGACACCCGGCCGGTCGGCGGTGTCGGGGTGCAGCTGCCACACCCGTTCCAGCGCAGCGCCGGTGGCATCGGGGAAGACGATGGCGCCGCCGTCCGCCTCGGTCCAGGTGCGGCCGAGGTCGTCGCTGTGCTGCACCGTGGGGCCCCAGTGCTCGGACCGCGCGCCGGCCAGCAGGTGCAGCGTGCCGCCGCGGGTGTCGAACGCCACGGACGGCACCTCGGTCATGAGCAGGTGCGGGCCGTCGAGCGTCCAGGTGCGCCGGTCGTCACTGCGGGCGAGCCACAGCCCCTTGCGCGTGCCGATCGCAACGAGCACCGACGGTGCCTTGGTGGTGTCCATACCGGTCATGACTGCCCGCCCCTGCAGAACTCATCGGTCGCCGGTGAACGGCTCCGATCGGCCGGGCACCACGATGCCGCGTGGCGGGCGGCCCGTCGAGAGCCTTTCCAGCAGGTCGGCGAGCATCGCGAGCGCCCGGGGGCGGAAGGCGGACGTCGCGCCCCCGACGTGGGGGCTGATGAGCACCCCGGGCGCCGTCCACAGCGGGTGAGCGGGGGGCAGCGGCTCGGGGTCGGTGACGTCGAGCGCGGCGAGCAGTCGACCCGACCGCAGCTCGGCGAGCAGGGCCTCGGTGTCGACCACGCCCCCGCGTGCGACGTTGACGACGAGCGCACCGTCGGGCAGCGCGCCCAGGAAGTCGGCGTCGACCAGGCCTCGCGTGGAGTCGTCGAGCGGCACGGTGAGGACGACGACGTCGTGCTCGGGCAGCAGCTGGTCGAGCGTCTCGATGGCGTGAACGGGGAGCCCCGCCGGGCCGCTCGCCCGGGCCGTGCGCGCCACCACGGTGACGTGCGTCTCGAAGGGCAGCAGGCGCTCGACGACCGCTCGGCCCACTCCCCCGGCGCCGAGCACCAGGACGCGCCGGTCGGCGAGCGCCCGCCGACGCTGGGGCGCCCAGCGACCGGACTCGGCGTCGCGGACGAAGTCGGGAAGGCCACGCAGGGTGGCGATCGCCAGGCCCACCGCCAGCTCGGCGGTCGAGGTGTCGTGCACGCCGACCGCGTTGGCCAGGGCGACGCCGTCGGGCAGCAGGGGCATCAGGGTCTCGTAGCCGGCCGTGAGCGTCTGCACCAGGCGCAGCTGCGGCAGCTGGGCCAGCAGCGGCCCCCAGTCGCCGACACCCATGTACGGCGGGACGACGACCGTCACGTCGTCCGGGTCGTCGAGCGGTGCGGCGAGGTCCCACACGCGTAGCCGGACGCCGTCCGGCGGGCTGCCCAGCGCGTCGACGAGGTCCTGCTCGGGCAACGTGACGACCCAGGGCTCAGCCATGGACTCAACCTAGGCCAGCAGCTCGAGGGGTGCGTCTCGAGCCGTGCGGGGTCAGACTGGGGCATGGGTCGACTCGGGGTTCACCGCAGGACGGCGGCTGCGGCGCTGCTGCTGCTGGGGCTGGCGGCCTGTTCCGACGCCGGCGCCCCGCAGGGCGCCGCCGCGCCGAGCCGCACCCCGAGCACCACGCCCAGCGCCACCGCGAGCGCCACCGCGACCGCGACCGCCACCGCGTCCAACCAGAGCCCGGCCACGACGATCGCCTCCGTGTCGGTGGTGGCCCGGCACCTCGCCGTGCCGTGGGGTCTGGCCCGGCTCGACGACGGCTCCTACCTGGTGTCGCTGCGCGACGAGGCCCGGGTGGTGCGGGTGACGCCCGGCGGCCAGGTGACGCCCGTGCCGGCGACGGGCCGCGACGGGCGCGTGGCCGGAGTGCGTCCCGAGGGCGAGGGCGGCCTGCTGGGCCTGGCCTTCGCGCCCGGCGACCAGCGCACGCTGTACGCCTACGTGACGTCCGAGCGCGACAACCGCGTCGTCTCGATGCCGTATCGCGACGGCCGGCTCGGCCCGTTGACACCGTTGCTCACCGGCATCCCGAAAGCGGGCAACCACAACGGTGGACGGCTCGCGTTCGGGCCCGACGGCATGCTGTACGTGACCACCGGCGACGCCGGGGAGCGTCCGAACGCCCAGGACAAGAAGTCGCTCGGCGGCAAGATCCTGCGCATCACCCGCTCCGGCGCACCCGCGCCCGGCAACCCGTTCCCGGGATCGACGGTGTGGTCGTACGGTCACCGCAACGTCCAGGGCATCGGGTGGGACGCCGCAGGTCGGATGTACGCCAGCGAGTTCGGGCAGAACACCTGGGACGAGCTCAACCGGATCGAGCCGGGCCGCAACTACGGCTGGCCGGTGGTCGAGGGCATGGGCACTGACGCCGACGTCGCCCGCGGCTTCACCCGGCCGCTCGCGGTATGGCCGACGGACGACGCCTCGCCGAGCGGGATCGCCGTCGGACGCGGCGCGGTGTGGATGGCCGCGCTGCGCGGCGAGCGGTTGTGGCGGGTGCCGTTGGGCGCCGACGGCTCGGTGGGCCGACCTGAGGCGCTGCTGCAGGGCCGCTACGGCCGGCTGCGCGCCGCCGTCCTCGACCCCACGGGCGACCTGGTGGTCATCACCAGCAACCGCTCGCGGGGCGACCCCACGGCGGACGACGACCGCCTGCTGCGGCTGCGCCTGCGGTGAGGCGCTACAGCAGGAAGCGCCCGTACCGCATCCCCGCCACGCGCCCGGCGCTGTCGCCGAAGCTGCGGACGCCGTAGCCGGTGGTCGTGGGCGTCACGACGCTCACGCCACCGGCGTCGCGCACGGAGCCGACGTCCTCGCCCGGGACCCCGACCAGCAGCTGGTCGGGGGCCTGGCCCTCGGTCGTGTACCGCACCAGCTCCGCGACGGCGGCGCCGACCTGGTCACCGGACTCGGCCGCTCCGCCCAGGCCGCCGCCTGACCCCTGGAAGAGCTGGCGCTCGCACGCGTCGGTGCCGGGCCGGCGGGTCTGGACGACGTTCAGCTGACCTGCGTCTGCGGCTCCGCCGAGGTCCTCGCCCGGCACGCCGACTGCGACCGCCGCGCCGGGGCACCAGCTGAGGGCCGCGAGGCTGGCCCCGAAGCGGTCACCCGCCTCGGTGACGCCGGGGACGCCGGCCGAGTCCTGGGTCACGAAGCGCACGCCGGAGTACGGGTCGGCCACGCTGAAGTCGTTGTAGAAGTAGACGATCCCGGCAGCCGCTCGACTGCCGACGGCCTCACCGGGGCTGCCGACCACGAGGGTCTCACCGCCCGGCCAGGGACCCGGGTCGCCGGGGTCCTTCGGGTGGAACGCCCACGTCAGCGCGGCGCCGAACCGGTCACCGGCCTCCGCCAGGCCCGGCGTGCCACCGGAGTGCTGGGCCAGCGACGCGGCGCCCAGCACGCCTGCCGCGTTCGGAGCGACCTTCAGCACAGCGACGGCGCCGGCCTGCCGATGCGAGCCGATCGCCTCGTCGGGCACGCCGACGGCCAGCGCGTCACCTCGCATCGCGAGCACAGCGCCGAAGTGGTCGCCCGCCTCGGCGGTGCCGGGGACCCCGGCGGTGTCCTGCGTGAGTGAGCCGACGTAGCGAGGGGCGCTGCCGTCGTCCGGGATCACGTAGTGGTCGATGGCGCCGGCCGCCGCGCGCCCGGACACCGTGCGGTTCGGCGCGCCGACGAACAGGTCGGTGCCGCGGTCTCCGCGTTGGCCGACCGCGATGGAGGTGCCGAACCGCTCGCCCGACGAGCGGCCCACCAGGGCCCGCGCGCCGCCGGCCTGCACCCCGGACGGCCCGGCGTGCAGCAGCGCGACCGCTCCACGCCCACCGGCGACGCCCGGAGCGCCGACCGCGAGGTCGTCGCACCGGTCGTTGATCTCCCATGGCAACTCCACCAGTGCCGCGCCGAACTGGGCCCCGCTGCCGCCCGGGATACCGCTCACGGACGCCGGCGACACGCGCTGCACCCGGCCGCTGCCGAAGTGCACGTCGACCGCGCCGGCGCGGACGCCGGCGACCGTCGCGTCCGGCACGCCCACGCCCGCGTCCGGCCGGTCGTCGCCGTCGAGATCGGGATGAGCGACCGGCTCGTCGAGCAGCGGGCACTCAGCGCCCGTCGTAGCGGCGACCGCGGCGAGCGGCGGCCCGAGGACCGTGCCCGCCACTGCGGCCGGAGCCGCCAACGCGATGGCGACGAACGCGGCGCGAGTGCGCGTGAGAGCGTGCACGAGTAACCCCCCCTGGTCAGGTGCGGCGCACGCTAGCGCAGTCCGCCCTCGATCGGGGCCAGTCGCTGGATCTCGATCTCGCGCACGGTGTCGGCGACCTGCTCGAGCGGGACGGCGGGTGCGTAGAGCCAGCCCTGCGCGTAACAGGCCCCGAGGTCGCGGACGACGTCACGCACCTCCGTCGTCTCGATGCCCTCGACGACCACCTCGAGCGGCAGCGCGCGACCGAGCTCGATGATCGACCGCATCACCGCGAGCGCCCGCGGGTCGGTCGTCAGGTTGGCCGTGAGCCCCTGGTCGAGCTTGAGCGTCGAGGCGGGCAGCCGGCTGAGGTAGGCCAAGGCGGAGTAGCCGCTACCGAAGTCGTCGATCGCCACCCAGACGCCGTGCTCGCGCAGCTGCTGCAGCTGGCCGAGCTCTGTGGCGTCCTCCCCCACGAACGCCGACTCCGTGACCTCGATGATGAGCCGCGTCGGGTCGACACCCGCGGTCTCGAGCAGCGCGACCACGTCGGCGGCGAAGGTCGGTGAGCGCAGCTGGCCCGGCGAGACGTTCACCGCCACGCGGGCGCCGGGAACGCTGCGCTCGAGCACCGCGAGGTCGGCCAGCGCGCGACGCAGGACGTGCGTCCCGAGGTCGGCGATGAGGCCGCTGCGCTCGGCCGCAGGGATGAACTCGTCGGGCGTCACGCGGCCGAGCAGGGGGTCGACCCAGCGCGCGAGGGCCTCGAAGCCCACGACGGCGTCCGTCGTGAGGCGCAGCACCGGTTGGTAGTGGACGTCGACGTCGCCGGCTCGCACCGCCGCCTTCAGCCGGCGCTCGACGTCCATCGACCGGCGGTGCTGCGCGGCGACCGGCCCGTCGTAGCTCTCGACCCGGTCGCGGCCCGACTGCTTCGCGGCGTGCAGCGCGACCCCGCTCTCGACGACCGCCTCGGTGGCCGCACCGCCCGACCAGCGCGCCACTCCGATGCTCGTCGAGACACCGACCGCCGCCGTCCCCGGCACGGTCGAGGCGGCGGAGCGCACCTCGGCCAGCAGCGTGCGAGCCAGCAGGCGCTCGCGGCCACCGCCGCCGGGCACCACGACGACGAACTCGTCGCCGCCCACGCGGAACGCTCGGCAGTCGGGTTCCAACGCGGCGTGCACGCAGTCGGCGACCGCCACCAGCAGGTCGTCTCCCCGGGCGTGCCCGAGCAGGTCGTTGACCTCCTTGAACCCGTCCAGGTCGAGCGTGAGGACGGCGCCCTCCGCCGCGTCCGTCAGCTCCGCGAGGCGCCACCCGAGCGCGCGCCGGTTGCCCAGACCGGTGAGCGGGTCCTGCATGGCCTGGCGGGTCAGCGACCGCATCAGCCGAGCGCGCTGCGCGCCCGTCCAGGCCTCGCGCACCGCGAAGACGACGATGATGGCCACGGCGAACGTCATGGTGACGACGTCGGTCACCGGGTCGGCCGCGAACGCCACGACGGCCACCACGAGCACCACGAGGGTGATGAGCGTGGTGGCGAACGCGACCCGAGCCTCAGGGGCACGGCCGTCGTCTGCGTGGCGCGCCGGCTGCAGCCGCAGCACGCCCTCGCCGATGGCGGGCCAGGCGACGCACCACAGCGCCGCCGCGACCCAGGGCCACAACCGGCCCTGCGCCACCGACCGCAGCGTGTAGCCGTCGGCGGCGGCGTAGACCGCGAAGCCCAGCATGGTCAGCAGCAGCCCGCGGTCGAACTCGCGCAGCCAGGCCAGGAGCAGCAGCGCGAGGATGGTCGTCTCGATCAGCGCGATCGCGAGCGCCAGGCCGTCGCCGGCGCCCAGGCCGTCGGCGAGCAGCGCGGGTCGGTAGGCCACGCGCCAGAGCATGAGGCCCGCCGCGCACCCGATCAGCAGGGAGTCGAGCGTCATCCGCATCCAGTGGGTGCGCACCGAGCGCGGGCGCAGGGCGAGCAGCAGCCCCGTGACGCCCAGCGGCGCCGACACGGTGCCCAGCAGGTCGCCCAGGCTCGGGAACACGGGGTCACCGATCGAGGCCTCACCGCCGATGACGAGCTGACCCACGCCCCAGACCACCATGCCGACCGACAGGAAGCGCGACGACAGCCGCATCCCGTCGCGGCGGCGAGAGGAGGTGACCAGCACCACCACACCCGTGACGACCGCCAGCAGACCGGAGAAGAGGGCGGCCACGGCCACCGCGGTCGCGGGGTGAACGCGCGCCAGCACCGACACCACAGCGGCCGCGAGCACGCCGGATGTCACCATCACCCGGCCGCGCAGCCGCGATGCGGTCGCCTCCCCTGCCCTCACGGGTGCTCTATCGGCAGCGAGCCGGGTCGGCCTGAGCCGCGTGGCGCCACCGCGTGGCCACGCCCTGGCGACGCGGTTGCTGCGGCTCTTGCTTTACCGACCGGCCGCGCTGCCGATAGAGCAACCGTGCCTCTGACGATCCACGACGTCCTGGCGGATGCCGCCGTCCGCAGCGTGTTCCAGCCGATCGTCGAGCTGGAGTCCGGCCGGGTGGTGGCTTACGAGGCGCTGGCTCGCGGGCCGCAGGGTCCGCTCGAGAGCCCCGTCGCGCTGTTCGACGCGGCCCGCGCGCACGGGTGCCTGCCCGAGCTCGACGAGGCGTGCCGCGCCGCGGCCTTCCGGGGGGCCATCGAGCACGGTCTGCTCGAGCCGCTCACGTTGTTCGTCAACGTCGAGCCCGAGGTGCTCGACGCCGCACCGCTCGACGACCTGCTCGCGATCGCCGACGCCGCACCCGGCCGGCTGCGCGTCGTGCTGGAGATCACCGAGCGCGCGCTAGCGAAGCGACCGGCCGAGCTGCTGCGCACCGTCCAGCGGGTGCGCGACGTCGGCTGGGGCGTGGCCCTCGACGACGTCGGTGCGGAGTCGGCGTCCCTGGCGTTCATGCCGCTGCTGCGCCCCGACGTGGTGAAGCTCGACCTGCGGCTGGTGCAGGACCGGCCGGGGCCGGACGTCGCCGAGATCATGAACGCGGTGAACGCGCACGCCGAGCGCACCGGGGCGCGCATCCTCGCCGAGGGCATCGAGGACGAGCGCCACCTGCACGTCGCCGCGGCACTGGGGGCGACCCTGGGTCAGGGTTGGCACTTCGGGCGCCCGGCTCCCGGGCCGGCGACCGGGCTCGAGACGGGCAGCCTCGACCTCACCATCGTGCGCCGCGGCACGGCCACCGACGGGTCGCCGTTCGCGGCCCTGCCTCCCGGCGTCCCGCGGCGTCGGGCGCCCAAGGCGCTGCTCGTCGAGCTGAGCAAGCACCTGGAGCGTGAGGCCATGCGGGTCGGTGAGACCTGCGTGGTCGCGGCGACGTTCCAGGAGGCCGTGAACTTCACCGCCGCCACGGCGCAGCGCTACCGCGACCTGGTGGATCGCACCGGCTTCGTGTGCGCGCTCGGCGAGGGGCTCGCGGTCGAGCCGCTGCCCGGTCTGCGCGGTGCGGCGCTGGCCCCGGACGACCCGGTGCGCGGCGAGTGGGACCTCGTGGTCATCAGCCCGCACTTCTGCGCCGCGCTGCTGGCGGCCGACCTCGGCTCCACCGGGCCGGACATGCAGCGCGAGTTCGAGTACGCCCTCACGTACGACCGCGCGACCGTGGTGGAGGCGGCGCAGCGGCTGCTGTCGCGGGTGGCCGCCGAGGTGACGCCGCCGCGTCCTCATGGCCCGGAGCGTCAGCCCGCCGCCGCCCAGCCCGCCGCCGACCAGCCCGGGTTCACGGCGGCTGCCGTCGCCGCTCTGAGCACGGCGGTGGAGGGCGAGGCCGTGCTCCACCGCGCGCTCGGTGCGACGAACAGTGGGATCACGATCGTCGACGTCCGCCGGCCCGACCAGCCGCTGGTGTACGCCAACACCGCCTTCGCGGAGCTCGCGGGGATGCCGCTCGAGCAGCTGCTCGGCCGCAACTGCCGGTTCCTGCAGGGCCCCGACACCGACCGCGACGCCGTCACCCGCGTGCGCGCTGCCGTGGCCCGCGGCGAGGAGTGCCGCGTGACGCTGCTGAACTACCGTGGCGAGCAGCGCGTCCCCTGGTGGAACGAGATCTACCTCGCGCCGGTCGTGGACGCCGAGGGCCGGGTCGTGCAGTACATCGGCGTCCAGAACGACGTGACGGCGCAGTTCGAGGCCCAGCGGGCGCTGGTGCACGAGCGCGACCGGGCCCAGAGCTACCTCACGCGCATCGAGCAGCTCGCCTACACCGACCCCCTCACCGGTCTGATGAACCGGCGCCGGCTGGAGAGCGAGGTCGAGGCGGCGCTGCTCGATGCCCAGCTCACCGAGCGCGGGCTCGCGCTGCTGTTCCTCGACCTCAACGGCTTCAAGCCGGTGAACGACGAGCTCGGCCACGCGGCCGGTGACGAGCTCCTGGTGCGGGTCGCCGAGCGCCTGCGGGCCAGTCTGCGCCGCGGCGACCTGCTGGCCCGCCTCGGCGGTGACGAGTTCCTCGTCGCCCTCCCGGGCCTGGATGCCCACGACGCTGCCGCTCAGGCCGAGCAGGTGGCGGAGGCGCTACGGCGCGCCGTCGCCGAGCCGGTCGAGCTGGCCGATCGCCTGGTGTCGGTGTCGGCGTCCATCGGCTGGAGCGTCTACCCCGCCGACGCCGACGCCTTCGGCCCGCTCATGCACCTCGCGGACGAGCGCATGTACGGGCAGAAGGCGAGCCGGCTGCGCGTCCCGCAGTGAGTCGGCGCGCCCTCAGGTGAGGCGCTCGAGCACCAGCTCGCGCACCCGCCCGGCGTCGGCCTGACCGCGCATCTCCTTCATCACCGCACCGATCAGCGCGCCCGCCGCCGCGACCTTGCCGGCCCGGATCTTGTCCGCGACGTCGGGGTTGGCCTCGATCGCGCGGTCGACGGCGGCACCGAGCGCGCCGTCGTCCGAGACGACCTCGAGCCCGCGGGCGGTGACGACCTCCTCCGGCGAGCCCTCGCCGGCGAGGACGCCCTCGAGCACCTGCCGGGCGATCGTGTCGTTGATCCGGCCCGACTCGACCAGGCCGGCGAGCTGGGCCACCTGCTCGGGCGTGACGGGCACCGACGCGAGCTCGAGGCCCTCGTTGTTGGCGTGGCGGGCCAGCTCACCCGACCACCACTTGCGGGCCGCCGCCGGCGACGCGCCCGCCTTCACGGTGGCCTCGACGAGCTCGGTGGCACCGGCGTTCACCAGGTCGCGCATCTCGAGGTCGGTGAAGCCCCAGTCCTGCTGCAGGCGGCGACGGCGCTGGGCCGGCGGCTCGGGCAGGGTGCCGCGCAGTCGATCGACCCACGCGGCGTCCGGGGCGACCGGCACGAGGTCGGGCTCGGGGAAGTAGCGGTAGTCCTCGGCGTCGGACTTCACGCGGCCCGACGTCGTGAGGCCGGAGTCCTCGTGCCAGTGCCGGGTCTCCTGCACGATCGCGTCGCCGGCCACCAGCCGGGCAGCCTGGCGGCAGATCTCGTAGCGCACGGCGCGCTCGACGCTGCGCAGCGAGTTGACGTTCTTGGTCTCGGTGCGCGTGCCGAGCGGCACGGCGTCCTGGTCGTCGTCGCGGCGCTCCCGCAGCGACACGTTCGCGTCGCAGCGCAGCGACCCCTGCTCCATGCGGACGTCGGAGACGCCGAGCGCGCGCAGCAGGTCGCGCAGCGTCGCGACGTAGGCGCGCGCCACCTCCGGCGCCCGCTCCCCCGCGCCCGTGAGGGGCTTGGTGACGATCTCGATGAGCGGGATGCCGGCGCGGTTGTAGTCGACGAGCGAGTACTCCGCGCCGTGGATGCGGCCGGTGGCGCCGCCCACGTGCAGGGACTTACCGGTGTCCTCCTCCATGTGGGCACGTTCGATGTCGACCCGGAAGACGGAGCCGTCGTCGAGCACCACATCGAGGTAGCCGTCGGTGCACAGCGGCTCGTCGTACTGCGACGTCTGGAAGTTCTTCGGCATGTCCGGGTAGAAGTAGTTCTTCCGGGCGAAGCGGCACCACTCGGCGATCGAGCAGTTCAGCGCGAGGCCGATCCGGATCGCGGACTCCACCGCCTTGCCGTTGACCACCGGCATCGCGCCGGGCAGGCCGAGGCAGGTC
>JBQCES010000321.1:0-3531 GCA_051960055.1 Angustibacter sp.
GACACGACCCCCGGTCGTGGGGGCGCCCGAGGACGTGAGGCCGGTCAGGCGGCGCCGTGGTCGGGAGCCAGGATCGCCTCGACCCTCAGCTGCTCGGCGCACTGCGAGGAGCCGGGGATCTTCGGCACGAAACCCACGAGCACGCCGTTGCGCATCACCTGGGCCTCCAGCCCGGCGGCGCCGTCGACGTCCCAGAGCGCCTCGCGCCCGTCGCCGAGCGGGATGCGCACGCCGAACCGGTAGGCGCTCGGCCGAGCGACGCGGGCGATGACGCCGCGGTCGGTGAGTGCCTGGGCGATGCGGGTGGCCTCGTCTTCCTGCATCAACCCATCCTGGACGACGATCCTGGACGTCCGCTGGGAACGGCGCGATCTCGCCGGGTCAGGCGAGCCGGCTCAGAAGAGCTCGTCGGTGGCCGCGGTGAGGCCGAGGTCGTCGAGCCGGGCCTGCACGACGTCGGGCTCGCACTCGAACTGGTCAGCGAGGTCGTCGAGGGTGCACCCGAGGTCGACGCCTTCGCGCAGCAGGGTGTCGTCCTCGGGCGTCCAGGCCCGACCCAGCACCACGGCGGTGCGCGCGGCGTCCGGCACCGGCGCGGGTTCGGCTGGCGGTCCGGACTGCACCGGCACGGGAGCAGAACCCTTGTCGCGCATGGCCTCAGCGCGTGATCCGGGGTCGTGCACGGCGCGCAGCTCACCGGCCGACTCGTCGAGCCGGTGGAGCGCGGCGAGCACCTTGGCCTTGTCGGCGGTGGGCCAGAAGGGCGGCAGCGACGCCCGCAGGAAGCTGCCGTACCTCGCCGTCGCCAGACGCGAGTCGAGGACGGCGACCACGCCCCGGTCGTCGGACGAGCGCACCAGCCGGCCGGCGCCCTGGGCCATCCGCAGCGCGGCGTAGGTGGCGGCGACGGACATGAACCCGTTGCCGCCAGCGTCCGCCACTGCCTGCGAGCGCGCCGACATCAGCGGGTCGTCGGGGCGAGGGAACGGGATCCGGTCGATGACCACGAGGTGGCAGGCGTGGCCGGGCACGTCGACCCCCTGCCACAGCGAGAGCGTGCCGAACAGGCAGGTGCGGGCGTCTCGGGCGAACTGCCGCACCAGCGTGGGCATCTGGTCGTCGCCCTGGCACAGCACGGGCAGGTCGAGCCGCTCGCGCATCGCCTCGGCCGCCGCCTCCGCGGCCCGCCGCGAGGAGAACAGGCCCAGCGTGCGGCCGCCGGCGGCGCGGATCAGGTCGGCCAGCTCGTCCATCGTGGCGTCCGACGTGCCATCGCGACCGGGAGGCGGCAAGTGCTTGGCGCAGTAGAGGATCGCTTGCTTGCCGTAGTCGAAGGGGCTGCCGACGTCGAGTCCCTGCCACGCCGGGGCGTCGGGGCCGGACAGGCCCACCGAGCGGGCCACGGCGTCGAACGTGCCGCCGAGCTCGAGCGTGGCCGAGGTCATGACGATGGTGCGGTCGGCGTACAGCTTCTCGCGCAGCAGGCCCGCGACGCCGATGGGAGCCACGTGGACCACGGAGCCGCGCCGGGGGTCGTCCGACACCCAGGCGACGTCGTACTCGTTCTGCGCCAGCAGCCGTTCGGCCACCTCGAACACCGCGTCGACCTCGGCGCGGGCCACCTGACGGCCGGCGTCGACCTCGGCGCCCTTCTCGGGCTTCAGCTCGCTCTGCACCGTGCGGGCGGCGTCGCGCACCAGGCTCACGGCCGCGCCCAGCTGGTGCGGCACGGTCACGAGGCGTCCGGGGGCCGTCAGCTCCAGAGCGCCGCGCAGCGCCAGCGCGGCGTCCGCCAGCTCGCCGACGTCGGCGAGGCGGTGCGCCTTGCGGGCCGCACGCTCCACCATCGGCGCGGTGAGCTCGTCGGTGATCGTGGACGTCACCCGGTCGACGAGCTCGTGCGCCTCGTCGATCACCACGAGGTCGTGCTCGGGCAGGATCTGGCGGCCCTCGAAGGCGTCGATGGCCAACATGGAGTGGTTCGTGACGACGACGTCGGCGTCCTTGGCCGCGGCCCGGGCCTGCTCGACGAAGCACTCGTCGACCAGCGGGCACTTGCCGCCCAGGCACTCCTGCGCCGACACCGAGACCTGCCGCCAGGCGCGTTCGGACACTCCCGGCACCAGCTCGTCGCGGTCGCCGGAGTCGGTCTCGTCCGCCCACTCGCGCAGCCGCAGCACCTGCTCACCCAGGGCGCTGGCCGACGTCCCGCCCGCCATCGCCCCCGAACCGAACAGCGCGTCGTCCTCGTCGTCGGGGAAGCCGCCGACCAGCTTGTGCTTGCACAGGTAGTTGCGCCGGCCCTTCACCAGCCCGTACGTCGGGCGCCGGCCGAGCTGCGGCGCCAGCGACTCCACCACGCGCGGCAGGTCACGGTCGACGACCTGCGCCTGCAGCGCGAGCGTCGCGGTGGCCACGACGACCGGCTTGCGGGTGTGCTGGGAGTGCGCCAGCGCGGGCACGAGGTAGGCCACCGACTTGCCGGTGCCCGTGCCAGCCTGCACCAGCAGGTGCTCGCTGGACTCGACCGCGTGCTGCACCGCCTCGGCCATCTGCACCTGACCGGGCCGCTCCACGCCCCCGATGCCGGAGACGGCGGCACGCAGCAGCTCGTGCAGGCGGGTGGAGGTCTCGGACGGCACCTGACGACCCTAACGCCGCCGGCGGGGCCGCCCGTGCACGCGCGCCGCGCCCTGTGGACGACACCGCCGGCGTCATCGAAGGTCACGCGCCGGCCACGACTGCGTCAGCGTTCCGCCGGTCGGTTGCGCGCCCCGCCGCGAACCCACCAAGGTGACCCCGTGACCAGTGCCCGTCGCGTGCTCGTCGTCGAGGACGAGGCGTCCCTGGCCGACCTCGCGCGCCTCTACCTCGAGCGCGACGGGTACGTCGTCGACGTCGCCATCGACGTCGACGGCGCCGAGCGCGCCCTGCGCGCCCACCGCGCCGACGTCGTGCTGCTCGACATCGGCCTGCCCGGTGCGCGCGACGGCATCGACCTGGTGCGCGCCCTGCGCGCCCGTGACGACTGGACGCCCGTCGTGTTCGTCACCGCCCGCGACGACGAGGTCGACCGCGTGCTCGGGCTGGAGCTGGGCGGCGACGACTACGTGACCAAGCCCTACTCGCCGCGCGAGCTCGTGGCCCGCGTGAAGGCGGTGCTGCGCCGGCACGACCGCGCTGGGGCCGGTGACCGCGACGAGGCCGCGCTCGCCGTCGGTCGCGTGCGGGTCGACCCGTCGCGCCGGCTCGTGTGGGCCGACGACCGGCCTGTCGACCTCACGACCACCGAGTTCGACCTGCTCGCCCATCTCATGCGCCGCCCGGGCCGGGTGTTCGCGCGTGCTGAGCTGCTGTCGCAGGTGTGGGCGTACCCCGCCGACGACTCCAGCCGCACCGTCGACGTCCACGTCGCGCAGCTGCGCGCCAAGCTGGGCGACGCCAGCCCGATCCGCACGGTGCGCGGGGTCGGCTACGCCGCGGACGACCGCGCATGAGGCGGCCCACCCTCGCCGGCCGCGTCACGGCCGT
>JBQCES010000322.1:0-3101 GCA_051960055.1 Angustibacter sp.
GCACCTTGCGCCGTCCGGTGTGCAGGCGCGCCATGCGCACGGCGTTCTCGACCGCCTCGGCACCGGCGTTGGTGAAGAAGACGTGGTTCAGGGCGTCGCCCGGCGCACGCTCGGCGATGAGCCGGGCGGCCTCGCTGCGCGCGTCGTTCGCGTGCTGCGGCGCGACGGTGCAGAGCTTGGCCGCCTGCTCCTGGATGCCGCGGACGACCGCCGGGTGCTGGTGGCCGATGTTCGTGTTGACCAGCTGGCTGCTGAAGTCGAGCAGCGGGTTGCCCTCGCCGTCCCAGACCCAGCTGCCCTGCGCCGCGGCCACCACCATGGGATCGAGCGCGCCCTGCGCCGACCAGGAGTGGAACACGTGCGCGCGGTCGAGGTCGTAGGCACGCTGGGCGGCCTCGCGGTCGATCGGCGGCGTGGCGGGGGCGAGGGACTCCACGGTGACGGTGCTCATGCTGGCCAGCGTAGGTCGGTGGACTGCAGCCGTCGCCTGCACTCTGTACGCCGATCCGCCCTCTCGGCTGGCACGTCGTCAGCGCAGCCGGGCCTCGAGCCGCTCGCGGACGCTCGGCCACTCGTCGCGCAGGATCGAGAAGACGACGGTGTCGCGGAAGGTGCCGTCGGCGCGCGCCTTGTGCCGGCGCAGCACACCCTCGCGCGTCGCACCCAGCTTGGCGATGGCCGCCTGCGAGCGCTCGTTGATGAGGTCGGTCTGCAGCTTCACGCGGCCGAGGCCGCAGTCGTCGAAGCAGTGCGCGAGCAGCAGCAGCTTGCACTCGGGGTTGACGGCGCTCGCCCACCACTGCGGGCCGTAGCCGGTCCAGCCGATGTGGGCCCGCTCGTCACGCAGGATCACGTCGCCGATGCTCGTCGTGCCCACGACCGTGCCGCCCGCGCCGAGCGCCGAGTCGGCCACCAGCCGCACGGTGTAGGCGACGCGGTAGCCGGCTGAGCCCGGCTCGAGCGCCCGCGCCTGCTCGGCGGCGAGCGTCGAGCGGCGCGCGTCGGCGACGTCAGCCGGACGCCCGGCCGGCCCACCGCCGTACCCGGCCGCCCACACCCGCTCGTCGTCGAGGGCCGCGAACAGCCCGGCGTCGTCGTCGGCCACCGTGGGGTCGAGCCGGACGATGCGGCCCACCAGCGGGCGCGCGTCGGGCGCCGTAACTGCCACTCAGCCCTCGAGCAGGTCGTGCCGGCTGATGATCTGGTCGCGGCCCGGCCCGACGCCGATCGCCGAGACGCGCTGGCCCACGAGCTCCTCGAGCCGCTCCACGTAGCGCTGGGCGGTGGCCGGCAGCTCCTCGAAGCTGCGGCAGTGGCTGATGTCCTCCCACCAGCCCGGCAGCTCCTCGTACACCGGCGTGGCGTGGTGGAAGTCCGACTGGGTCATGGGCATCTCGTCGTGACGGACGCCGTCGACGTCGTAGGCCACGCACACCGGCACGGTCTCGAGGCCCGACAGGGTGTCGAGCTTGGTGATGACGAAGTCGGTGACGCCGTTGCTGCGCTGGGCGGACCGGCCGACGACGGCGTCGAACCACCCGCAGCGCCGGGGCCGGCCTGTGGTCGTGCCGTACTCACCGCCGGTCTTGCGCAGGAACTCGCCCATGTCGTCGTGCAGCTCGGTGGGGAACGGCCCTTCGCCGACGCGGGTCGTGTAGGCCTTGAGGATCGCGACGACGCGGTCGATGCGGTTCGGCGGGATGCCCGATCCGGTGCACGCGCCGCCCGCGGTGGCGCTCGACGACGTCACGAACGGGTAGGTGCCGTGGTCGACGTCGAGCAGCGTGGCCTGACCGGCCTCGAGCAGCAGGGTGCGGCCGTCGTCGAGGGCGTCGGTGAGCAGCAGCCCGGTGTCGCGCACCATCGGGCGCAGCGCCTCGGCGTGCTCGAGCAGCTCCTCGACCACCTCGTCGACCGTGATCGCGCGGCGGTTGTAGATCTTGGTGAGGATCTGGTTCTTCAGCTCCAGCGCACCCTCGACCTTCTGGCGCAGGATGCCCTCGTCGAACAGGTCCTGCACGCGGATGCCGACGCGGTTCATCTTGTCGGCGTACGTCGGGCCGATGCCACGGCCGGTCGTGCCGATCCGGCGGCTGCCGAGGAACCGCTCGGTGACCTTGTCGAGCACCCGGTTGTAGGGCGCGATCACGTGCGCGTCGGCACTGACCACCAGGCGGCTGGTGTCGACGTCGCGCGCCCGCAGCCCCTCGAGCTCCTCGAACAGCACCGCGAGGTCGACCACGACGCCGTTGCCGATCACCGGCGTGCAGCCGGGCGTGAGGATGCCGGACGGCAGCAGGTGCAGCGCGTACTTCTCGTCACCGATGACCACGGTGTGGCCCGCGTTGTTGCCACCGTTGAACTTCACGACGTAGTCGACGCGGCTGCCGAGCAGGTCGGTGGCCTTGCCCTTGCCCTCGTCACCCCACTGGGCTCCGACGAGCACGATCGCGGGCATGCGGTCACCTACTTCCGGACGCGACGTCCGCGAGGTCCCGCGGACCCCGCGAGGCTACCGAAGATCGCCGCCCGCTCACGAACGCCGCCGCCTCACGGACGCCGCCCGAGCAGTCCGCGCCGCTCCGCCACGACCCCCAGCTGGAAGCGCGTGTGCACGCTCAGCTCGTCCATGAGGGTGGCCACCCGGCGCCGCACCGTGCGCACGCCGAGGCCGAGGTCGCGCGCGATCGCCTCGTCCTTGAAACCGCTGGCCAGCAGGGTGAGCAGCCGGGTCTCGGCGTCCTGCTCGAGGTCCTGGTCGGGCACGGGCAGGCCGCCGGCCCAGGCGTCGTCGAACACGGCCGTGAAGGCCGCCACGAGCAGCGGCGAGCGCAGCGTGACGGCGCTCGTCGTCGGCTCCCCCCAGCTGGGGGCCGCGAGCACGACGTCGGCGCCGAACACCGCGAACTCCGCCGGCACCGACTCCACCATGCGCTGGCGCTCGCCCAGCGCCGCCCACTCGCGCACCCACGTGAGGCGCTGGGCGTCGTCCAGCACGCTGACGGGGTAGATCGAGCGCAGCTCGCGGCCCTGGCGCATCACCTCGCGCGCGCGCTTGTCGACGCCGGAGTCGGTCGCCGGGCCGGCCGCCACCGCCAGGT
>JBQCES010000323.1:0-3786 GCA_051960055.1 Angustibacter sp.
CGACGTGGGTGAAGGTGTAGCCCGGGTGCCGCAGGTGCTGCTGCGCCCAGCGGATGAGGTGCTCCTGGACGTCGACGCCGTCGTAGCGAGCGACGCCGCCCCACTCCTCGAGCGTGCCGAGCGCCAGCCGGCCGGCGCCGCAGCCCCAGTCGAGCAGGCGGGACTCGCGGGTCAGCCCGACAGCAGCGAGGCGGCGCACCTCCTGGCGCGCGGAGCTGACGAAGGCCTCGTCGGTCTCGAAGTGGCGGCCACCCATGCGGAAGGCGGTGGGCGGCAGCGGCAGGCCGCCGGGGCTACGCCCGTGCGTGCGCGAGACGAGCAGGCGGTCGCGGACGGTCTTGGCCAGACGAGCGGCGACGTGGGGCATGAGGCCAGAACGTACCGCACGCGGTGCCCCCCGTATCCTGGCTCGGTGGCAGAGCCTTCCGCGTCGCCTTCCGCGTCGGCCTCCGCCTCGTGGCGCGCGCTGGACCTCAACGCCCCGATCGACGGGCAGGTCACGTCGCGGTTCGCGCTCAGCACGGCGGGGATGGTCAGCCAGGGCGGCGTCCGGTTCCTCTACAGCGTCCTGATCGGCGGCGTCATGTCGTCGGCGGTGCTCGGCACCGTCAACAGCGCGCTGTCGCTGTCGATGTTCGCCGCCATGCTGTGGCCGACCTCCACCGGTGTCGCGGCGAGCAAGTACGTCGCACTGTCGCGGGGTGCCGGCGACCGCGAGCAGGTGCTGGCCGTCGCGGCGCACCTCGCGCGCCGGGTGCTGGTCTCGTCGCTGCTGCTCGCGGTGGCGTCGGTGGTCACCGCGCGGACGGCGCTGGAGGCCACCTGGAGCACGAGCGCGTTCTGCGGGGCGCTGGTGTTCACCTACTCGGCGTACACGTTCGTGCGCGGGCTGGCGTTCGGCGCGGGCCAGGTGCGCCGGGCGACGACGTGGGACGTCGTGTCGTCGTCCCTGGCGCTCGGCGGGCTGGTGCTCGTGCTGGTGCTGCGGGCGCAGCCGTGGCTGTTGGCGCCCATCACCGCCGGCTACGGCCTCTACGCCCTGGCCGGCTGGCCCCGCACCCGTGGAGCCGGCCCGCGAGGCGAGCTGCGCCGCGAGATGGACCAGTTCGTGTTCTTCGGCGTCGTGGGGGTGCTCGCCAGCGCCGGCCTGCTGCAGCTGTCGATGGTCGTCGCCAAGCTCGCCACGGGGGCGCACGACGCGGGTCAGTACGCCGCGGCGCTCTCGCTGGCGACGCCGAGCTCGATGCTGGCGAACGCGATGACGCTCGTGCTGTTCCCTGCGCTCTCGGCGGCCTACGGACGAGGTGACAGCCACGTCGTGCACCGCATGACCGACCTCGCCACGCGGGGTCTCGTGGCCGGCATGGTCGCCGTCTTCGGCGCCCTGATCCTGCTGAGCGACGTCGTGGTGGCGGTGATCTACCCGCACGGCTTCGGCGCCGCGGCGCACGTGCTGCCCGTGCTGCTGGCCGCCGTGCTGACGACGACGCTGGGCGTGGCCTCCACGACGAGCCTGCTCGTGACCCGGGTCGACGGGCAGAAGATCATCGCGGCGCTCAACGTGGTGGGGTTCGTCGTGGGCTGCGCGGCCTGGGCCGTGCTGCTGCCCTCCCACGCGAGCATCGAGCGCGTCGCGCTGGGCTACTGCGTCGCCGCCGTCGTCATCGGCGTCGCACCGCTGGTGATCGTGTGGCGCACCGAGGGTCAGCCGTGGCGCGGGCTGTCGGTGCGCGCGCTGAGCGGTGGCCTGCTCGTGGCTGCGGCCGTGGGGGTGGAGCACGCCGTCGGCGCGGGCACGGTGGGGCGTCTGCTGGTGACGGTGGCGTTCGAGGCGCTCTGGCTGGCGCTGGCGCACCGCGACCTGCTGCGGCTCGTGACCGAGGTGCGGCAGCGCCGGTGAGGGCGCTGGTGAGGGCTCGATGAGGGCGCCGGCTCACCAGCCGCGGCGGCGTCCCTCTCGAGCCCAGTAGGCCAGGCCCTCGTACTGCACGCGGGCCACCCAGCCGCGCCGGCGGCCCGATCCGGTGGAGGCGTGCGCACGGTGCCGAAGGCGCAGGGTCGGCACGTAGCGCACCTCGCCGCCGAGCCGCTCCACCTCGGTGCCGATCCACAGCTCCTCGCCGAACAACGGGAAGGGGTAGTCCAGGCTCCCGCCGCGGGTGAAGAAGTCGGGGGCGAACACGACGCACGACCCGTGCCCCGACCACATGGTCTGGCCCTCGACGCTGTGCTTGACGACCAGGCTCGAGTGGCCGCCGCGGCGCAGCAGCATCACGTCGGCGAGCGGCGGGAACCGGTGGATGATCGCCAGCCCGCGCAGCCACCAGGTGGGTCGAGGGCGCATCAGGTGCGGGTTCTGGTCCTGGCCCAGGTCGTTGACGATGCTCGGGGCCAGCGTGAGGGCCTGCGGGAAGCGCTCGAGGGCCTCCCGCAGGGCCGGCAGGAACTCGGCGTCGGCCGTCAGGTCGCAGTTCGACAGCACGACCGCGCCGTCGGCCTCGACCTGGCTCAGCGCGCGCCGCAGCGCGGGCAGGTAGCCGGGGTTGTCGGGGAAGTCGAGCACGGTGACGCCGCCCCGGGCCAGCTCGTCGGCGAACACGCGGCGGGCCAGGTCGCCGTCCCCGGCCCCGTTGCAGGCGATCACCACGTGGGCGTCGCGCGTGGGGTCGGCCGGCTCGATGGCGAGGGAGTCGTAGAGCTCGCGGGCGTCGTCGACACCGCCGTAGCTGACCATCACCCAGGTGACCGACGGTTGCTGGGCAGGCGGGCGGTCAGGCACAGCAGCTCCTCGCGTCGTCGGTGCCGGAGGCTGCCGGCGGGTGGCCTAGGTTATCGCCCATGCGGTTGTCGGTGCTCATGACCATCTACGCGAAGGTGAGCGTCGAGGAGCTGCGCCGCTCGCTGTCGAGCGTGCTCGAGCAGAGCCTGCCGCCGGATGAGGTGGTCGTCGTCGAGGACGGCCCGCTCCCGCCCGACCTGCGCGCGGCCGTCGACGAGCTCGCGGCCGCCCACCCGCAGATCCGGCTGGTGCCACTGGCCGTGAACGGGGGCTCCGGCGTCGCGTCGGCGGCCGGCCTGCGGGCCGCTCGCGGCGACCTGGTGGCGCGCATGGACGCCGACGACATCTCCCTGCCGCACCGGTTCGCCCGGCAGGTGGCGCTCATGGAGCGCGACCACCTCGACATCTGCGGCTCGAGCGTCCTGGAGTTCCACGGCGACCCCGACCACGTCGTCGGGGTGCGGCGGCTCCCGTCGTCGCAGGCCGACATCGAGCGCTACGTCCGTATCAACAGCCCGTTCAACAACCCGTCCGTCGTCCTGCGCCGCGAGCTCGCGCTGCGGGTGGGCGGGTACAGCGACCTGCGCTACATGCAGGACTACGACCTGTTCGCGCGGATGCTGGCCGCCGGGGCGCGCGGGGCCAACATCGACGAGCCGCTCGTGCTCTTCAGCGCCGGTTCGACCATGCTGCGGCGCCGCTCGGGGCTGGAGATGGTGCGGCGCGAGTGGGACCTGCAGCGGCGCCTGCGCCGGTACGGCACGGTGGGTCGCTGGGGCATGGTGCGCAACCTCGTGGCGCGCAGCGCGTTCCGGGTCCTGCCCGCGCCGGTGCTGACCTTCGCCTACCGGGTCATGTTCCGACGCGCCCACGATGGGGACTGACACTTCCGCCACAAGCGTGTCATCCTGAAACAGGAGGCTCGCCCTGGGGGCACAGCGGGTCGACCCTCGTCTGCTGCCCCTGTGGAGTCTCCTGTGGTTCTCGGTGCCTTGCTCTCCCGTCCG
>JBQCES010000324.1:0-6655 GCA_051960055.1 Angustibacter sp.
TGCTGGCCGCAGCCCGGCTCGGCATCCCCGTCGCCTGGCACACGCCGAGCGAGGTCAAGGCAGCTGTCACCGGGTCCGGACGCGCCGGCAAGGAGCAGGTCGCCACGATGGTCACCCGGATCCTGCGGCTGCCCGCGGCGCCGACGCCCGCCGACGCCTCCGACGCGCTCGCCCTGGCCATCTGCCACGTCTGGCGCGGGGGAGCGGCGGCGCGCATCGAAGCGGCGCTGGCGAAGGCGGGTGCCCGGTGATCGCGTCGGTCTCGGGTGTCGTCCAGCGGCTGCGGCTCGACGCCGCGGTCGTGATCGTCGGCGGTGTCGGCCTGCTCGTGCACGCGAGCCCGCGCACGCTGGCCGGCCTGCGTGAGGGACAGCCCGCCGAGCTCGCGACCTCGCTGGTGGTGCGCGAGGAGTCGCTCACGCTCTACGGCTTCGCCGACGACGACGAGCGCGCCACCTTCGAGACGCTCCAGACGGTGTCGGGCATCGGGCCGCGGCTCGCCCTGGCGATGCTGGCGGTGCACGAGCCGGAGGCCCTGCGCCGGGCCGTCGCCACCGACGACCTCACCGCCTTGCGCAAGGTGCCCGGCGTCGGGCTCAAGGGCGCCCAGCGCATGGTGCTCGAGCTCAAGGGCAAGATCGGGCTGCCCGGCGCGGTCGACCACGCGCCGGACGAGCCGCAGGCGCCGGACGACGACACCTGGCGCGGCCAGGTGCGCGAGGCGCTCGTGGGGCTCGGCTGGGCGGCCAAGGCGGCTGAGGACGCCGTGGCCGAGGTGGCGCCGGCCGCGGGCGAACCGGTCGACGTCCCGGCGGTGCTGCGCGCCGCCCTGCAGCGGTTGGGCCGCACGTGAGCGAGCCGGGTCGGGACCCTGGTCTCGAGGCCGACGACGGCTCGTACGAGCTGACCGCCCGGGTCGTGACGGCCGACGCCGAGGCCGACGAGCGGGTGGTCGAGAGCGCCTTGCGGCCCACGCGCCTGGCAGAGCTCATCGGGCAGACCCGCGTGCGCGACCAGCTCGACCTGGTGCTGCAGGCCGCCACGCGCCGCGGCACCCCGCCTGACCACGTGCTGCTGAGCGGGCCTCCGGGGCTGGGCAAGACCACGCTCGCGCTCATCATCGGCGCCGAGCTGTCCGCTCCCGTGCGGGTCACCAGCGGGCCGGCGATCCAGCACGCTGGTGACCTCGCGGCCATCCTGTCGTCGCTCAGCGAGGGCGAGGTGCTGTTCCTCGACGAGATCCACCGGATGTCGCGGCCGGCCGAGGAGATGCTGTACCTCGCGATGGAGGACTTCCGGGTCGACGTCGTCGTCGGCAAGGGCCCGGGCGCGACGGCGATCCCGCTCGAGCTGCCGCGCTTCACGCTCGTGGGCGCCACCACGCGCTCGGGCCTGCTCCCGGCGCCGCTGCGCGACCGGTTCGGCTTCACCGCGCACCTGGACTTCTACAGCGCCGACGAGCTCGACCAGCTGATCCACCGCTCGGCGCGCCTGCTCGGCGTCCAGCTCGACCAGCAGGGGTCGGCCGAGATCGCCGGCCGCTCCCGCGGTACGCCGCGCATCGCCAACCGCCTGCTGCGGCGGGTGCGCGACTGGGCGCAGGTGCACGGCGGCGGAGCCATCGACCGACACGCGGCCCGGTCGGCCCTCGAGCTCTACGACGTCGACGAGCGCGGCCTCGACCGGCTCGACCGTGCGGTGCTCAACGCCCTGTGCCAACGCTTCGCGGGCGGACCCGTTGGCGTCGCGACGCTCGCCGTCGCCGTGGGGGAGGAGGTCGAGACCGTCGAGACGGTCGTCGAGCCGTTCCTCGTGCGCGAGGGGCTGCTGCTGCGCACTCCCCGCGGTCGGGCGGCGACGCCTCAGGCGTGGAGGCACCTGGGCTTGCGAGCACCCTCGCCGGCCGTGGCGGGTGGTCAGCTCGACCTGCTCGACGCCGGCGGCGACGGTGCGGACGACGGCGAGGGAACTGGCCGCTTCGGCTGATCGTCACCACATAGTGACCTGCGTAGTTTGACGGATTCTTGGGTGCGGTGCCTCCGCTCACCTAGACTCGACCGTCGGCCCGGCGTGTACCTTGCTCGCCGGCCACCACCCGAAGTCGACCGGCTCCACCGCCGGCGGAAGGAACACGGCGCGTGAAAGCCTCAGACCTGCTGATCTTCGCCCTGCCTGTGCTGCTCCTGCTGTTCTTGTTCACCTCGCAGCGCAAGCGGCAGCGCCAGTTCACCGACCTGCAGGCGACGCTGCAGCCCGGCCAGGACGTGCTGACGACCTCGGGCCTGTACGCCCGCATCGTGTCGATCGACGACACCGTGGCCGTGCTCGAGACCGCCCCCGGCCAGACCGTGCGCTGGGACCGGCGAGCCATCGCGAGCGTCGTCCCCGCGCCCGGTGTGACGCCGCCTCCGGGCTCCGGACCGACCGCAGAGCCCGACGCACCCACCGGCGAGAAGTGAGAGCCTGACGTGGCTGGACCCAGCAGCAAGCGCCACGGCCGTCCCGGCCGCACCATGCTCGCCCTCGTCGGGCTCATGGTGGTCCTGGCCGGCATCATCGCCGCCCAGGTGCAGTGGGCGGACGGCGCCAAGTGGACGCCGCGCCTCGGCCTCGACCTCGAGGGTGGCACCCAGATCATCTTGAAGCCGGTCGCCCAGAACGGCGGCAAGGTGACGCCGGAGACCCTGCAGCAGTCGGTCGACATCATCCGCGCCCGGGTCGACGGCAGCGGCGTCGGCGAGGCCGAGATCACCACCGAGGGCGGCCGCAACATCGTCGTGGCCGTGCCGGGCAAGATCAACGACCGCCAGCGCAACCTGATCAAGCAGTCCTCCCAGCTGCGCTTCCGCGCCGTGCTCGCGGCCGCCCCCGCGCAGACGGTGCCGATGCCGACGTCGACCTCAACGGGCACGGCGACCGGCACCGCGACGCCGAGCGGCACCGCCACCAAGGCACCGTCGCCCAGCGCCACGCAGGCGACGCCGTCGAGCCAGCAGCGTGGCCTGCCGCAGGCCCTGGTGAAGGGCTCCACCACGACGCCCACCCCGACGGCGTCGGCGACCGCGTCCGGCGGGGCGACCCCGTCCGCGACGCCCACCGACCCGAGCGACCCGGCGTGGATCACCCCGGAGCTCGGGCAGAAGTTCACGGCACTCGACTGCACCGACACCACGGCCCTGCAGGGCGGCACCGACGACCCGAAGAAGCCGCTGGTCACCTGCTCGTCCGACCACACCGAGAAGTACATCCTCGGGCCGGTCGAGGTCGACGGCACCGACATCAAGGACGCTAGCGCCGGCCTGCAGCCGACGCAGAACGGGGGCACCTCCACCACGTGGGAGGTGCGGCTCAACTTCGACAGCCAGGGCGCCAACAAGTTCCTGAACGTCACCAAGCGCCTCTACACCCTGCCGGAGCCGCGCAACCGCTTCGGCATCGTGCTCGATGGCCTGGTCATCTCCGCGCCGAGCGCGAACGAGCCCATCGCGGGCGGTTCCGCCTCCATCACCGGCAACTTCACCCAGCAGTCGTCGATGGCACTGGCCAACCAGCTGAAGTACGGCGCGCTGCCGCTGTCGTTCCAGGTGCAGACCGAGGAGCAGATCAGCCCCCTGCTCGGCGCCGAGCAGCTCCAGCGCGGCCTGCTCGCCGGCCTGATCGGCCTGCTGCTCGTCATCCTGTACTCGCTCTTCCAGTACCGCGCCCTCGGCTTCGTCACGGTCGCGTCACTGCTGGTCGCGGGCGCGATCACGTACGAGGCGGTCGTCCTGCTGGGCAACTCGGCGGGCCTGCGGCTGTCGCTGGCCGGCGTCACCGGCCTGATCGTGTCGATCGGTGTCACCGCCGACTCGTTCATCGTGTACTTCGAGCGCGTGCGCGACGAGGTGCGCGAGGGGCGCAGTCTGCGGGCCGCCGTCGAGACCGGCTGGCGCCGCGCCCGACGCACGATCCTGGCCGCCGACGCGATCAACTTCCTCGCGGCCGTCGTGCTGTACGTGCTCGCCGCCGGCGGGGTGCGCGGCTTCGCGTACACCCTGGGCCTGGCCACGATCATCGACGTCGTCGTGGTCATGCTGTTCACCCACCCGCTGCTGTCGTCGCTGGCCCGCACGAAGTTCTTCGGGCAGGGACACCGCTGGAGCGGGCTCGATCCCGAGCGTCTGGGCAGCGGTATCAGCCTCGGCGTCAAGGCCAACCTGGGCACGATCGCCTCCCGCCGCGCGGCCGCCGCCGCCTCGACCCGTCAGGACGCGTGATGTTCGACTTCGCCCGGTTCGGCAACCAGCTCTACACCGGTGAGCGGTCACTGGAGGTCGTGCGCCGTCAGAAGACCTGGTACGCCATCTCCGCGGTCTTCCTCATCATCTCGTTCGTGGCGCTCGGCGTGCGCGGGCTGACCCTGGGCCTGGAGTTCACCGGCGGCTCGGAGTTCCGGATCTCCAACGCCAAGACGACGAGCGACATCCCGGGCGCCCGCGCGGTCGGCGAGGTCGTCCCCAGCTCGGACGCCAAGGTCGCCCAGGTCGGCTCCAACTCGGTGCGGGTGCAGACCGACAAGCTGTCCGACGCGCAGACCGACCAGGTGCGCGACAAGCTGGCCGAGGCCTACGGCGTGAGCGCCGACGACGTCACGGCGTCGTACGTCGGCCCGTCGTGGGGGCAGACGGTGTCGCAGAAGGCGCTGCAGGGCCTCATCGTCTTCCTGATCCTCGTCGCGGCCGTGATCTCGGTGTACTTCCGCAACTGGAAGGTGGCGGTCGCCGCCATCGTGGCGCTGCTGCACGACCTGATCATCACCGTCGGCATCTACGCCCTGGTCGGCTTCGAGGTGACGCCGGCGTCGGTGATCGGCTTCCTGACGATCCTCGGCTACTCGCTCTACGACACCGTGGTCGTCTTCGACAAGGTGCGCGAGAACACCGCTCACCTCACGACCCAGACCCGGCGCACCTACTCCGACGCCGCCAACCTCGCGGTCAACCAGACGCTCGTACGCTCCATCAACACCTCGGTGGTGGCGCTGCTGCCGGTCGGGTCGATCCTGTTCATCGGCGCCTTCCTCCTCGGTGCGGGCACGCTGAAGGACCTGTCCCTGGCGCTGTTCGTGGGCATCGCGACGGGCACGTACTCGTCGGTGTTCATCGCCACGCCGCTGCTGGCCGACCTGCGCGAGCGCGAGCCCGAGATGGTCGCGCTGCGCAAGCGCGTGCTGTCCCGGCGGCAGGAGCCGGCCGTCCGCGAGACCCGAGCCGTCGGTGGCGCCCAGCCGGCGACGTCCGGTGGCACCTCCACCGCGGTGCTCGACCGGCCGGACACCGCGGACGACGACGCGCGGGCCGCCCGGGCCACCGGCCCCCGCAACCAGCCGCGTCGCAAGAACACCCGGAAGCGTCGGTGACCGGCGAGCCCGTCGCCGACCTGCTGCAGCGGCTGATCCGCGACGTCCCCGACTTCCCCCAGCCGGGTGTGGTGTTCAAGGACATCGCGCCGCTGCTGGCGGACGGCGCGGCCTTCGCCGCGGTGATCGGGCACTTCGCCGATCGCTACCGCGAGCGAGTCGACGCCGTCGTGGGTATCGAGGCCCGCGGCTTCATGCTCGCCGCGCCGCTGGCCATCGAGCTGGGCGTGGGCTTCGTGCCGGTGCGCAAGGCCGGCAAGCTGCCTGGTGAGACCCACCAGGTCAGCTACGACCTCGAGTACGGCACCGCGTCGGTCGAGGTGCAGGTCGACGCCTTCACCCCGGGGCAGCGGGTGCTCGTGCTCGACGACGTCCTGGCCACCGGGGGCACGGCGGAGGCCTCGTGCGAGCTGGTCGAGAAGGCAGGCGCTGAGGTGGTCGAGCTGGCCATGCTCATGGAGCTGTCGTTCCTGCGCGGCCGAGACCGGCTTCCTGGCCGCACGATCCACAGCCTGCTCACGGTATGACCTGCCGCCCCCCGCGCGTTCCGTAGACTGTGAGCCCGGGGAGTCTCCCGGGTCCGGCACCGGTGAGGAGGGGCACGTGGCAGATCCCGCGCGCAGCGTCACGGCCGACGACGGCTCGACTGCGAGCGCGGCTGCCTCCGAGCGCGAACCCCGTGCGTCCGGACGCGACGTCGAGCAGACCATCCCGATCCCGACGTCCAGCCGCGTGCGGGCCCGGCTGCACCGGCTCGGTGGTCAGCGTTCGGCGGGCAACCCCGTGCTCGAGCCGCTGCTGCGAGCGGTGCGCACGTCGCACCCCAAGGCCGACGTCGCCCTGATCGAGCGGGCCTACGCGACCGCCGAGCGCGCGCACGAGGGGCAGCGGCGCAAGAGCGGTGACCCGTACATCACCCACCCGCTCGCCGTCGCCACGATCCTGGCCGAGCTGGGCATGCCCGAGGCCACCCTCGCGGCCGCGCTCCTGCATGACACCGTCGAGGACACCGACTACACGCTCGACCGGCTGCGGGCCGACTTCGGCGACGAGATCGCGATGCTCGTCGACGGCGTCACCAAGCTCGACAAGGTCACCTACGGCGAAGCGGCGCAGGCCGAGACCGTCCGCAAGATGGTCGTCGCGATGGCGCGCGACATCCGGGTGCTGGTGATCAAGCTCGCGGACCGCCTCCACAACGCCCGCACCTGGCGCTACGTCTCGGTCGAGTCAGCCCAGCGCAAGGCGCGCGAGACC
>JBQCES010000325.1:0-12269 GCA_051960055.1 Angustibacter sp.
CACATCTCGCCTCGCCCAGCCGGCACGAGCCGGACTATGTGGCCGTGGCCGAGCGCTTCGTCGGCGCGCCCTATTTCTGGGGCGGGCGCACCAGCATCGGGCTGGACTGCTCCGGCCTGGTGCAGCGGGTGTTCAAGGACCTCGGCGTCTCGTTGCCGCGCACCGTCTCGCAGCAGAAGGACGTCGGCACCGCCGTGCCGTCGATGGACGCGGCGCGTCCCGGTGACCTGCTCGTCTTCGGCAACCACCACATCGGCATCTACGTGGGCGACGGCAAGATGCTCGCCGCCCCCAAGACCGGTGACGTGGTGAAGATCCAGCCGGTGTACGACGCACCCACCCGGATCCGACGGGTCCTGCCGGCTACCGACGGTGTGGCCGGGCCGACCGTCGCCGGTGACGCGCGGCCCTCGGCGTTGCGTGCCGGTGCCTCGCGCTCCGCCGCCTTCGACGGGCTGTTCGCGGCGGCGACCTCGCGCTACGGCCTGCCGGCCGGACTGCTGCGGGCTGTCGCACAGGCGGAGTCGGGGTTCGACCCGTCCGCCGTGAGCCACGCCGGTGCGGTGGGACTCATGCAGCTCATGCCCGGCACGGCGCGAGAGCTGGGTGTCGACGCCCGCAACCCCGCCCAGGCCGTCGATGGGGCGGCCCGGCTGCTGCGGCAGCACCTCGACGACTTCGGTTCGGTGCCGCTGGCACTGGCCGCCTACAACGCCGGACCGGGTGCGGTGCGCAAGTACGGCGGTGTGCCGCCCTACGGCGAGACCCAGGCCTACGTCCGCCGCATCACCTCGACCATGGAGGCCGCCCGATGAGCGCCACGAGCTCCGTTCTGCCCGCAGCGCCTGCTGCACCTGCGCCCGCGCCTGCAACGCGGCGCGCGGACCCCCGAGGGGTCGGCGAGCACTTCGAGCGCGAGCTGGCGACGGCTCGTCGTGACGCCCGCAGCTCGCGCGAGTCGCGGCCCGAGCGGGCTGGCTCGGCCCCTTCGGATGCCGCACGCTCGGACGTTCCTGCCTCCGAGCCGAACGTGTCGTCGCGCGAGGCGGCGGACACCACTGACGCGCAGGCGACGCAGCCGGACCAGGCGACGCAGCCCATGCAGTCGGACCAGGCAGCGGACGCCGCGGCGGCGAGCCAGGCGCCTGCCGTCCCGCAGGCCGACGCGGCCTCGGCCGTTGCCGCCGATGCGGCGACAGTCGCCGGTGGAGTCGCCGGTGCAGTCGCGTCGGCTGCGGTTGCCGTCCCGGCTGCCGGTGTGGCGATGACGCCCGTCGCCGGCTCGCCGGCCGTGAGCAGCGGCGGACATTCGGCAGCCCCCGCCGTCAGCTCCGCAGCGACCGCCCCGGGATCGGTCTCTGACGGCGGTGCGTCCGCCCTGGCGACCGCAACCCCGGCCGCCGGGAGTCTTCCGGCCGGAGCCGTCGCGCCCGGGCCCGCCGCTGTGCCGAACGGCGCCGAGACCACGTCTGCCGCGACTCACCCGAACCGCACCGCCACGCCGGAGTCCTCCGCAGTCACCACCGCGGTCACCACTGCCGTCGGTGCGACGCCCCCGGGCTCCACGGCGTCCACTGCGTCCAGTGCGAGCACCTCGTCGGTCAGCGGTGCGGCCTCCGTGAACGACCCGGCGCGCGAGACGCCGACGTCGGTGCCGCAGAACGCCCCGAGCGCCACGGCGGCTGCGATGCAGCCGTCGACCCCGCCGGCCGCGCAGCCCATGCAGCCCACGGTCATGCCCACGTCGAGCGCCACACCGCCTGCGCCGCAACCGGTCCCGTCGGCTGCGACGCAGCTGCTGACGGCTCAGCTCGGCCCGCGGGCGCTGGCCGCCGCCGTGGCTGCGACGACGTCCGGCCTGCACACCATCAACGTGCAGCTGCGGCCGGCGCAGCTGGGCACGGTGCAGGTCACCGCGACGATGAGCGACCAGGGGCTCACGGTGCACCTGCACGCCGCCACCGACGCCACGCGTGAGGTGCTGCGCTCGGCCCTGGCCGACCTGCGAGCCGACCTCACCGCCGGAGGAGTCAGCGACCTCGCGTCGCTCGACGTCTCCGACCACGCGCCCGACCAGCAGCAGGCGTGGGGCCAGCCGGGTGAGGGAGCGGGGCGTGAGAGCGCCCGACCGGACGCTCGCACACCGCTCGCCGCCCCGGAGGCGCTCGCCGTCCCGCGCCTGCTCCCGACCGCCCACGACCGCCGTGTCGACCTGCGGGTCTGACCCCACCGACCTGCCCACCTGGAGACCCTCGTGACCGACCCCATCACCTCGAGCCCGCTCGTGACGCCGATCAGCCAGCTGATGCAGACGACGGCGGCACCGTCGGACAAGACGTCCCTCGACAAGGACGCCTTCCTCAAGCTCCTCGTGGCACAGCTGCGCTACCAGGACCCCTCCTCGCCCGTCGACAGCAGCCAGTTCATGGCGCAGACCGCCCAGTTCACGCAGGTCGAGAAGCTCGAGCAGA
This sequence comes from Angustibacter sp., assembly GCA_051960055.1. Taxonomy (GTDB): domain Bacteria; phylum Actinomycetota; class Actinomycetes; order Actinomycetales; family Angustibacteraceae; genus Angustibacter. The sequence continues at coordinate 2,472 of JBQCES010000325.1, forward strand.
TGGCCAAGGACTCCACCGCCACGCTGTCGCTGCAGCAGGGCCTGGCCGCCAGCAGCCTCGTGGGCAAGCAGGTGTCGTGGGTCGACTCCGACGGCACGGCGCACCAGGGCGTCGCGGTCGCCGCGACGTTCGGCGGGAGCCTGTCGGCTGAGCCCACGGTGAAGGTCGGCGACCAGCAGGTACCGCTCTCGCAGGTCACGACGGTCACCACGGTCCAGGCGGGCGGGTGACCTGCCGATAACCCCTCGAAACCTCCGGCGGCGTCCGCAGCCGCCCAGCATGGATGCGATCACCCAGGCGCACGGAAGCGCCGGCTCTTGGCTAGACCCCTTCAGCACCAGCGGTTCCGCGCCCACCGCGGCCGCCCTCTAAGGAGCAACCATGCTGCGTTCTCTCTACTCCGGCATCAGCGGCCTGCGGGCCAACCAGACGATGATGGACGTCGTCGGCAACAACATCGCCAACGTCAACACCGCGGGTTTCAAGACCTCGAACACGGTGTTCCAGGACACCCTCAGCCAGCTGGTGCAGGGCGCGAGCGCCCCCACCGGCGCCCGCGGCGGCACCAACCCCGCGCAGATCGGCCTGGGCGTGCGCGTCGCGGCGATCACGACGAACTTCAACCCCGGTGCCGCGCAGAGCACCGGCCGCAGCTCCGACGTGATGATCCAGGGCGACGGCTTCTTCGTCGAGCGCTCGGGCAACCAGCAGCTGTTCACCCGCAACGGCGCCCTGAGCTTCGACGCCACCGGCCGCCTCGTCGGCCCGGACGGCGGCATCGTCCAGGGCTGGATGGCTGACGCCGCCGGCGCGATCAACACCAACGGGCCCGTCGGCGACCTGTCGATCCCGCTCGCCTCGACCCTGGCGCCGCAGGCCACCTCCACGGTCAAGCTCTCGGGCAACCTGCCGGCCGACGGCGCGATCACCTCGCCGCAGACGTCGGTCGACGTGTACGACGCGCAGGGTGTCGCGAGGACCCTGCAGGTGTCGTTCAACCGGACGTCGAACATCACCTGGGACGTCACGCTCTCGGACGGCACCACCACGACCACAGGCGCGCTGACCTTCGGTGGCTCCGGATCGGCGCCGATGCCGGGGAACATGACGTTCACCAGTCCTGCGGGCAACGTCGACGTCGACCTGTCGCAGCTCACGGGCTACTCGGGTCTCAGCACGCTGGCCGTGCAGTCGGCCGACGGCTCGGCGGCGGGCACGCTGCAGGGCTTCGCGATCGGCAGCGACGGCGTCATGACCGGCACGTTCTCCAACGGCCTCACCCGCCCGCTCGGCCAGCTCGCGGTCGCGACCGTGACGAACCCCGCCGGCCTCAGCAAGGCGGGCAGCTCGGCGTACACGGCGTCGCCGAACTCCGGCACGGTGCAGTTCGGCACCGCTGGCACCGGCTCGCGCGGCGCGCTGGCCGGTGGTGCGCTCGAGATGTCGAACGTCGACCTCGCGGCCGAGTTCACCAACCTGATCGTCGCCCAGCGCGGCTTCCAGGCGAACTCGCGCATCATCACCGCGGGCGACGAGATCCTCCAGGACCTCGTCAACATCAAGCGCTGATCCCGCGCACCCCTCGCGCAGATACCCGCCAAGATCCGGCTGCGGGCCCGCTTCTGGGCCCGGATCCGCCGGAGAACGGCGGGTATCTGCGTGTCAAGGACCCACGCGGGGAGTCGGGCGAGGAAGCCTCAGGAGCCGGCTCACGCAGCCGATGAGGTGGGTGAGCGACCCACGGACGGGTCGCCGTCGGCACTTCCAGGGACGGATCTCGTGATACAGCTCACTCGTCTGAACGGGCCCGGGTTCGCGCTGAACCCTGACCTGATCCAGCGGGCGGAAGCGACGCCCGACACCGTCGTGACTCTCGTCGACGGCACGAAGTACGTCGTCGCCGAGTCGGTCGAGCAGCTCATGGAGCGCGTGCTGACCCACCGCGCGTCCGTCGTCGCGCTGGCCCAGCACCTGGCCGAGGCCTCAGCGGCCGTCACCGACGACGACCTGGACGACGCGCTGACGACCTCGACGCGGGACGGCGGTGCCATCGCCCAGCCGGTGCCGCTGGACTCGCGCAGGAGGCACTGATGGATCCGCTGACGATCGTCGGCATCGTCGCCGCCTTCGCCGCCATCTTCACGACCATGATCCTCGAGGGTGGCAGCCCGGCGGCGATCTTCTTGCTGCCGCCGCTGATCCTCGTCTTCGTGGGCACCTTCGGCGCCGGCATGGCCGGTAGCCTGCTCAGCGACGTGAAGGCCTCGCTCGCGGCGCTCAAGATCGCGTTCCTCGGGAAGCCGCCGAGCCCCGACGGCACCGTGCAGACGCTGGTGAAGCTCGCCGAGAGCGCCCGGCGCGAGGGCCTGCTCGCGCTGGAGTCCGCCGTCCAGGACGTCGACGACCCGTTCCTGCGCGAGGGGCTGCAGTCGGCCATCGACGGCGCCGACCCCGAGGAGCTGCGCGAGATCCTGTACGCCCAGATCGACACCCGGCGCGCTGCCGACAAGCAGGCGGCCAAGCTGTTCGCCGACATGGGCGGCTACGCCCCGACCATCGGCATCATCGGCACGGTGCTCGGTCTGGTGCACGTCCTCGAGAACCTCAGCAAGCCCGACCAGCTGGGCCACCTCATCGCCGGCGCCTTCGTCGCGACCCTGTGGGGCATCCTGAGCGCCAACGTCATGTGGCTGCCCATCTCCAACAAGCTCAAGCGCGTCTCCGAGGTGCAGTGCCACCAGATGGAGCTCGTCGTCGAGGGCGTGCTGGCCATCCAGTCCGGCACCAGCCCGCGCGTGGTGCAACAGAAGCTGCAGAGCTTCCTGCCGCCGCAGGCCGCGCAGAAGGAGGCCGCCTGATGTCGCGGGGCAAGGGCCGCCGCGGTGGGCACGAGGAGGAGCACGAGAACCACGAGCGGTGGCTCGTGTCGTACGCCGACATGATGACCCTGCTCATGGTGCTCTTCGTGGTGCTCTTCGCGATCGGCCAGGTCGACCAGCGCAAGTTCGCCATGCTGAAGGAGGGGCTGTCGCAGGGCTTCGGTGCGACGGCGAACGTGCCCATCAGCGGCGGCAAGGGCATCTCCGAGATGGACGGCGCGGCGCCGTCGCCGGTCGACATCGCCCTGGGCATGGGCATCAAGTCCAACGAGAACCAAGGCCAGCAGTCCTCAGGCAACCGCGACTCGAGCAGCGGCGGCACGGCCAGCAACCTCGGCGGCACCACGACGCTCAAGGGGACGGAGGCCCAGGCGGCCGCGCTGCGGGAGGTGCAGCGGCTCGCGGACGTCGAGCGGCGCATCCGCGCGGCCCTGCAGAAGCACGGCCTGCAGGACGACGTGCGGTTCAAGGTCACCGAGCGCGGGCTCGTCGTCGCGCTGATCTCGGACGACGTGTTCTTCGAGAACGCCAGCGCCGACCTGCGACCGCGCGGGCGTCTGGTGCTGCAGGCGGTCGACCCCACCATCCGTGCCCTGCCGAACGCCATCGCGGTCGAGGGGCACGCCAACCACCTGACGATCACCTCGGGCATCTACCCGACGAACTGGGAGCTGTCGGGTGCCCGGGCGGCCGGTGTCGTGCGCTGGCTGGCTGGGCCGGGCGGCGTCTCAACTCAGCGCCTGTCGGCCACCGGCTACGGCTCGTCCCGCCCGCTGTACCCCGTGAGCGACCCCCGGTCGATCCGGTTCAACCGCCGGGTCGACCTGGTGCTCGTCAGCAACCAACCACCCGAGGTCAGGGCGCTGCTGCCGCGGCTCGCCAACGGCCTCTCGAACCTGTGAGAACACCATGGCCATCACCGAGGAGCGCATCGTGAGTGCCACCACCTTGACGTCCGCCCCGGGCGGGCAGACCGCCCAGGGGGCCGGCGCGTCCGGCGAGGGGAAGACCAAGAAGCCCAAGCTGAAGAAGCTGCTGGCGCTGATCGTGCTGGTCGCTGTCGCCGGCGGGGCCGCCTGGTTCTTCCTGCTGCGCGGCGACTCGGCGTCTGCCGCTCCGAAGAAGCCGGAGAAGGGCGTCGTCGTGCCCATCGACCCGATCAACATCAACCTGGCCGACGGGCACTACCTCAAGCTCGGGTTCGCCCTGCAGCTGAAGAAGGGCGCCAAGGCCGAGCTCGACCCGAGCGAGGCGCTGTCGATCGCCATCGACCAGCTCACCGGGCAGTCGATGGAGAAGCTGTCGAAGACCGAGGAGCGGCGCAAGGCCGTCGACAACCTCACGACGGCGATCGAGAAGGCGTACGGCGAGGAAGTGATCGGGCTCTACCCGACCACGCTGGTCATGCAGTAGGCGCTGGCTGCCGGCCATCTGATGACCCATTCGGCGTAAAGCGTCGGCGCGAGCCTGCCGATAGCAGGCACATGCCCTCGAACAGCACTGCCGAGCCTGCCGTGAGCGCGGGCCACCCCGGCGGGGCCGAGCCGCAGCCGTACGACTTCCGCCGTCCCACCAAGCTCGCGCGCGAGCACGGGCGCCTGCTCGAGATGGTCTACGAGACCGTGGCGCGCCAGTGGGGGACGGTGCTCGGCTCGGAGATCGGTGCCCAGTGCCAGGTGGTCTTTGAGAGCGTCGAGCAGCGCAGCTACGACGACTACGTCAGCACCATGCCCTCGCCCAACCTGATGGCGGTCTTCGTGCCGGAGCCCCACACCGGCGCCGGCTTCCTCCAGCTCTCGACGCAGACCGGATTCGAGGCGATCGAGCGCATGCTCGGGGGCCGAGGCGGCGAGCAGCCGGTGCGCATCCCCACGGACATCGAGACGCAGCTGATCCTGCGCGTCGCCGAGCGGCTCCTGGGCGAGCTGCGCTACGGCCTCGCTGCCGTGACGGAGATCGCACCCGCGCTGAAGTCGCTGGAGTTCAACCCGCAGTTCGTCCAGGTGGCTGCGGCCACCGACCTCTACATCGTCGCGACCTTCAGCATCAAGATCGGCGACTCCAGCGCCCCTGCGTCCGTGGCGCTGCCCGCTCCGGTGCTCGTCGTCCGGGCCAGCGACTCCAGCTCGGCCGACGACCCGGCCGCGCGTGCGGCCCGCGAGCGGGCCCGCGGCGCCATGGTGCAGGCCGTGGGTGACGTGCCCGTCGACGTCGTCGTGCGCTTCGTGCCCCGCTCGATGCCGACGTCACGCCTGCTCGAGCTGCGCGAGGGCGACGTGATCCGGCTCGACCACCCCGTCGACCGGCCGCTCGACGTCGTCTCGGCCGGTGTCGTGTGCGCTCGCGGCGTCGCAGGCGCTCAGGGTGCCCGTGCCGCCTGCCTCGTCACCGACGCCGTCCTCAGCGGCGTCGCCTCAGTCGTCTCTGCCGCAACGTCCACGTCGTCCGGGGCCGCCACGGCGCCCGGCTCGGTTCTGCCTGGAAGGGCCACCTCATGACCACCACCACCTCCGTCGAGCGGGACGTCGTCGCCACCGCCCAGCGCGTCGCCGACCTCCTGCCCACCGCCAGCCCGCTGACGGTCGGCGCGGTCGCAGGCGTCGAGGCGGCGGCGGCCACCGTGCCGCCGGACGCCGTCGCCGTGCACGCCGAGGTGCTGGGCGAGCGCCCGGGCACCGTGGTGGTCGTCGTCGACACCACCCTGGCTGCGGCGCTAGCCGAGTCGCCCATGGGACCGCTGCCCCTCGCCGACGCGCTGCGTCCGGCCCTGGAGGCACTGCGTGGTGCACTCGGTGTGGGCGCGCTCGGCTCGGTGAGCCAGACCGACGCGGCGGGGATGGTGGCGCTGCTGCAGGGCCGCGACGCCGTCGTCGTCCCCTTGGACGGCGCCACCGGCCCGGCCGCCTGGCTGGCGGTGGCGGCATCCGGCAGTGACGCGCCCTCGAGTTCGGCTGCGCCGCAGTCGTTCTCGGGTGCAGGGCTCGACCTGCTGCAGGACGTCGTCATGGAGCTCAGTGCCGAGCTGGGTCGCACCACGATGACCGTGCGCGAGCTGCTCAACCTCCAGCCCGGCGCCGTCGTCGAGCTCGACCGGCTCGCGGGCAGCCCGGCTGACCTGCTCGTCAACGGCCGGCTCATCGCCCGCGGTGAGGTCGTCGTCGTCGACGAGGACTACGCCCTCAAGATCACCGAGCTGGTGTCGAGCTCGTTGCCGGGCCGCGGCTGATGGAGCTGTTCGTCCAGCTCGGCCGCGTCGTCCTGTCGTTGGTCGTCGTGCTGGTCCTGCTGTGGGTCGCCGCGCGCGCCCTGCACAAGAACCAGCGCCGCTCGACGCAGGGGGTCGAGCTCGACGTCCTGGCGCGCCAGCCGCTCGCCCAACGTTCCTCGGTCGCGGTCGTTCAGGTGGGCGACCGCGCGCTCGTCCTGGGGATCACAGAGAGCCAGGTGCAGCTGCTGGCCGAGGCGCCGCTGGAGTCGGTGCTCTCGCCCGTGCCCGCCGTCGAGGCGACGGACGCGGACGGTGCCGACGACTCACCGACGAGCCACGCCCCGCTGGCCGCGGTGCGGCAACGAAAGTCCTCCGCCACTGGCGGTCTGGCGGGCTCGGCGCTGTCTCCGGCCACGTGGGTGAAGGCCGTCGACGCGGTGCGTGAGATGACGGTGCGCAGGTGACCTCGAGAGCACGAGCCGCTGCAGTCGCGCTGCTCGCCGGGATGCTCTGCGCGCTGGGTCTGGCCCTCGCGTCGCCGGCTTCGGCCGCCGCGCCGCCGCGCACCAGCGTCGTCGCGGTGTCGACCCCCAAGCCTCCGGCGTCCCCGGCGAAGCCTTCGGCGCCGTCCGGTGGCGGCGTCAGCATCCAGATCGGCGGCACGGGCACCGACGGCCAGAAGCCGTCGAGCTCGCTCGTGATCATCCTGGCCATCACGGCGCTGTCCGTGGCGCCCGCGCTGCTGCTGCTCACGACGAGCTTCACGAAGATCTTCGTGGTGCTGGGCATCACCCGCAACGCGCTCGGGCTGCAGTCGACTCCGCCGACGCAGGTGCTCGCCGGACTGGCGCTGTTCCTGACGCTGTTCATCATGAGCCCGGTGCTCACGAAGGTGAACCACGACGGGATCCAGCCCTACCTCAAGGGCGATCTCACGCAGTCGCAGGCCTTCGACGCCGGCAGCAAGCCGCTGAAGTCGTTCATGGTGGGGAAGACGCGACCCGAGGAGCTCGCCCTCATCACCAAAGCGGCGAAGCTGCCGAAGCCGAGGAACGCCGCGTCGGTGCCGCTCACCACGTTGGTGCCGGCGTTCGTGCTCTCCGAGCTGCGGTCGGCGTTCGTCATCGGGTTCCTGGTGTTCGTGCCGTTCCTCATCATCGACCTCGTGGTCTCGGCCGCCCTGATGTCGCTGGGCATGATGATGCTGCCGCCGGTGACCGTCTCGTTGCCGTTCAAGCTGCTGCTCTTCGTCCTCGTCGACGGCTGGGGCCTCATCGTCCAGTCGCTTGTCGCGAGCTACCGGTGACGCCATGAGGGACTCCACCGTCATCGAGATCGCGCTGCGGTCGATCCTGCTCGCGGCGAAGCTGGCTGCGCCCATCTTGCTGACTGCGCTCGCCGTCGGCTTCGGCATCTCGCTGTTCCAGTCGGTCACCCAGATCCAGGAGGCCACCCTCAGCTTCGTGCCGAAGGCGATCGCGATCGCCGTCGTCATCGTCGTCAGCGGCAACTGGATGCTGCACGAGCTCGTGAGCTTCACGACGCAGCTCTACGAGCAGATCCCCGCGATCCTGCAGAACGGCTGACCCGTGGCGCTGGACCTGCCGGCCGAGCTGCTGCTCACCGTGCTGCTGGCCGCGATGCGGGCGGGAGCGTGGCTCGCGATCGCGCCGCCCTTCTCGAGCCGCGCGATCCCGCGCACCGTGAAGGGACTGCTGTCCGTGGCGATCGCCCTGCCGGTCGTGGCGGGGTCGAAGACGTCCGTGCCGTCGTTGGAGACGGCCTCGGTCGTGTCGGCGATGGTGCTGCAGCTCGTGGTCGGTGCCGCCCTGGGGTTCCTGTGCCTGCTGGTGTTCACCGCGGTGCAGGCCGCGGGCGACCTGCTCGACGTGTTCGGCGGCTTCTCGCTGGCTTTCGCCTTCGACCCGTTGAGCCAGCAGGGAAACGCGGTGTTCGGTCGGCTGTTCCAGCTGCTCGCCACCACGCTGCTCATGGCGTCGGGGGCGTACCTCATCGTGTTGCACGGCTTCCTGCGCAGCTACGACGCGGTGCCACTGGACGCCGGCCTCGACCTCACGACGCTGTCGCGGGTGCTCACGTCGGGCCTCGGCCAGCTGATGCTCGCGGCGCTGCAGATCGCGGCACCGTTGCTCGCGATCCTGTTCCTCGCCGACGTCGCGCTCGGTCTCCTGACCCGGGTGGCCCCGGCGCTCAACGCCTTCGCGCTCGGCTTCCCGTTCAAGATCCTGCTGACGCTGGTGCTGGTCGGCACGACGATCGCCGCCCTGCCGGAGGTGGTCAGCCGACTGGCCGACACCACCGGTGCCTCGCTCGTGAGGCTGGTGGGCGGATGAGCGGGGAGAAGACCGAGAAGCCGACACCGAAGCGGCTCAAGGAGGCTCGGCGTGAAGGCCAGGTGGCGCGCACGCCGGACGTCGGCGCCTGGCTGGGCATGCTGGCCGCCACGTACCTCGTGCCCCGGGCCGCCCGGTCGGTGAGCGACGTGGTCGTGGGGCTGCTCGTCGGTGCCGGCTCCGCGATGTCGGACCCGACGCCGGAACGCGCCGTGGCGTTGCTGTCCAAGGGACTGCGCGACGGCGCCATGGCCTTGCTGCCGATGGCGGTGGCCCTGCTGCTGATCGGCGTCGCGGCGTCGGCCGCTCAAGGCGGCATTCACCCGGCGACCAAGCGGTTGAAGCCCAGCTTCAAGAGCCTCAACCTGATCAAGGGCGTCAAGCGGCTCGTGGGCCTGATGTCCTGGTGGGAGGCCGGCAAGATCCTCATCAAGACGGCCGCGCTCGGGCTCGTGCTGTGGGCCGTGGTGAAGGGCGTCGTGCCGCAGCTCGCTGCAGCCACCGACGCTCCGCTCATGTCGACGCTGCAGATGACGGGCGGCAGCATCCTCAACCTCGTGCGCGCCAGCATCCTGGTGGGTCTGGTCATGGCGGTGGCCGACTACGTCGTCAAGCGACGTCACATCAACAAGCAGATCCGCATGTCTCGACACGACGTGATGCAGGAGCACAAGCAGTCCGAGGGCGACCCGCACGTCAAGGGCCACCGCCGGTCGTTGCAGCTCGCGATGAGCCGCAACCGCATGATGGCCGACGTCGCCTCGGCCGACGTCGTGCTGGTCAACCCGACCCACGTGGCCGTCGCGCTGCGGTACCAGCCGGGCACCGGCGCACCGCGCGTCGTGGCCAAGGGTGCGGGTGCCGTCGCTGCCGCGATCCGGCAGCGGGCCAACGACGCGCGGGTGCCGCTGGTGCAGGACATCCCGCTGGCGCGGGCGATCCACGGTGCGTGTGAGGTGGGCCAGGAGATCCCGGCCGAGCTGTACTCGGCCGTCGCCCGGGTGCTGGCCTTCGTCATGGGGCTCAAGGCCAGGGGAGTGGCCGCGGGCTCGCACGTGTCACCCAACCCGGGTGCTGCCGTCCCCGTCTGAGGGTTGTCCACAGGTTGACGGTGGGTGTTTCGTTGTCCACAGGGCCGTTGCGGTGCAGTACGTGTGTCGGTGGTGGTGGCTAGGTTTGTCGCATGACGTTTCGGGCAGGCGGCGGTGGCGCACTCGCGCTGGACGGCGTGCTGTCCGACCTCGACGACGCCCTCGGCCGGCTGGCCGGGTTGGCGTTGTGGCAGCTGCCGGACGCGGCGTTGAAGACCCTGGCCGCGGCCCTGGACCGGGCGCGGCGCCGTGGTGAGGGGCAGGTG
>JBQCES010000326.1:0-2979 GCA_051960055.1 Angustibacter sp.
CCCAGCTCTGGGCCTGCTTCTCGGTGGAGCGCACGAAGTACTTGATGTTGTCGAAGTCGATGCCCGTGAGGTCGCTGCCCCACACCGGCATGGGCTTCTTGCCGAACAGCCGCAGGCCCTTCAGCCGCATCTTGAGCATCCACTCGGGCTCGTTCTTCAGCGCCGAGATGTTGCGCACGACGTCCTCGGACAGGCCGCGCTGCGCGGTCGCGCCGGCGACGTCGGTGTCAGCCCAGCCGAACTGGTACCGGCCCAGACCCTCGATCTCGCGCTGGGTGGCCTCGGGCACGTGCGAGGTCGAAGCGCCGCTCGTGGGGGTGGTGGTCATGGGGTGGTCCTTCCCTCGGATGAGTCGGGCAGGGTGCTGCGGGTGGATCGGGTGGTGAGCGTGGGCACGTGCGTCGTGCAGACGTGGGCGCCGCCGGCCAGCGTCGCGAGGCGCTGGACGTGGACGCCGAGCAGGCGCGAGAACACCTCGGTCTCGGCGTCGCACAGCTGCGGGAAGCGCTCGGCGACGTGCTGCACCGGGCAGTGACCCTGGCACAGCTGGGCTCCGACGTCCCCGGCGGGGGTGGTGACCGGGCGCGTCGACGCCGCGTAGCCGTCCTCGGCGAGGGCGTTCGCCAGCGCCTCGGCTCGACCACCGACATCGTCACCTGCGGCCTCCACCACGGGGGCGTAGCGCTGCTCGAGGTCGGCCACGCGCCGGGCGGCGAAGCCCTCGATCGCCTCGGGGCCGAGCTGCTCGGCCAGGTAGGCGATGGCCGAGGCCGCGAGGTCGTCGTAGGCGGTGGTCATCGAGGCGTGACCCGCGTCGGTGAGCACGTAGGCGCGCGCCGGTCGGCCGCGGCCACGCACGGCCGACGGCAGGGGGTCGCGGGCGCGCACCAGACCGGCGACCTCGAGGGCGTCGAGGTGGCGACGGACCGCGGCGGGCGTGAGCCCGAGGGTGCAGGCGATCTCCGCGGCGGTCACGGGACCGTGTTCGAGCACGGCCCGCGCGACCCGGTCGCGGGTCTGGGTCGTCGCGTCCTGCATTTGCACAACGCCATTGTGACCTAATTGCTCGCCGGCCTCAAACCCGGGGTGCCCCTGCGGCGCGCTTCCGAAGCGCACCTACACTCCGGAGCATGCCCGCACGACCCGACGACGCCGTCGTCGTCCGTGGTCTGGAGCGCTCCTACGGACGCGTGCGCGCCGTCGCCGGGATCGACCTGACCGCCCGCCGACATGCCGTCACCGCGGTGCTCGGCCCCAACGGCGCGGGCAAGACCACGACGGTCGAGTGCTGCGAGGGTCTGCGCCGGCCGGACGCCGGCACCGTGCGCGTGCTCGGCTCCGACCCGCTCACCGCGGACGCCGCGCACCGGGCTCGTGTCGGCGTCATGCTGCAGGACGGCGGGCTGCCCATGGGCGCCCGCGCGCTGCCGCTGCTCGAGCACGTGGCCCGGCTGCACGCGCACCCCCTGCCGGTGGCGGCGCTGGCCGAGCGGCTGGGCGTCGACGGCTTCGCCCGGACGGCGGTGCGCCGGCTCTCGGGCGGGCAGCGCCAGCGCCTGGCCCTGGCCTGCGCGATCGTCGGCCGCCCCGAGGTGGTGTTCCTCGACGAGCCGAGCGCCGGGCTCGACCCGCAGGCCCGGCTGGCCGTCTGGGACCTCATCGCCGAGGTGCGTGACGGCGGCGCCGCGGTCGTGCTCACCACCCACCTGATGGACGAGGCCGAGCGCCTGGCTGACGACGTCGTGGTGGTCGACGGTGGCCGCGTGGTCGCCGCGGGTACGCCCGGCGAGCTCACCGGCGGCGCCGAGCACGGTGAGTCCGTCCGCTTCTCGGCGGTGCCGCGCCTCGACCTCACGACGCTGCGCGCGGCCCTTCCGGCCGACGTCGAGGCGGGCGAGCCACGACCGGGCGAGTACGTCGTCCGCGGGCACGTCGACCCGCGCGTGCTGTCGACCGTGACGTCGTGGTGCGCCGGGCAGGGCATCATGGCGCAGGGGCTGACGGTGGGCCGCCGGTCGCTCGAGGACGTGTTCCTCGACCTCACCGGACGGAGTCTTCGATGACCCCGGAGCCTTCGATGACGTCCTCGATGGCCGGAACGGCTGCCGCACCGGCGCCCGCACCCGCGCTGCAGCGCGTCCTCGCGCAGGCGCGGTTCGAGACGAGCGTGCTGCTGCGCAACGGCGAGCAGCTGCTCGTCGCGATCGTGCTACCCGCGCTGGCGCTCGTCGGGCTCACCGCCGCGCACGTGCCCGACCTGGGTGCGGGGCGGCGGATCGACGTCGTCTCCCCCGGCGTCCTGGCTCTCGCGGTGATGTCCACCGCGTTCACCGGCCAGGCGATCCAGACCGGCTTCGACCGCCGGTACGGCGTGCTGCGGCTGCTCGGGACGACGCCGCTCGGCCGCGGCGGCCTGCTGCTGGGCAAGGCCTTGGCCGTGCTCGTCGTCGAGGCGATCCAAGTCGTGGTGCTCGGTGGTCTCGGGCTGGCGCTGGGTTGGCACCCGCACTGGACGGGCCTGCCCGCAGCGCTGCTGGTCGGCGTCCTCGGCACGTGGGCCTTCGTGTCGCTCGCCCTGTTGCTGGCCGGCACCGTGCGCGCCGAGGCGGTGCTCGCGCTGGCCAACCTCGTGTGGGTGCTGCTGCTCGCGGCGGGCGCCGTGGTGGTGCCAGCGCGCACGCTGCCCGGCGGCCTGGAGTCGGTGGCCGCGTGGCTGCCCTCCGGCGCGCTCGGCGAAGGACTGCGCGCGGCCCTGACGGACGGTGGTCTCGACCTGCGCGCGCTGCTCGCCCTCGCGCTCTGGGGTGCAGTCGGCACCCTGGCCGCCCGACGCCTCTTCCGCTGGTCCTGACCGTCCCCCCACCGTGGGCGGGGGTGTGCAGTGGGGCCCCCCGGCGGGGGGGGGCCGGGCCGGGGGGTTACCCCAGCCCCCGGGGGGCCGCGGGGGGGGGGGGGGGGGGGGGGGGCCCGCCCCGGGGC
>JBQCES010000327.1:0-3876 GCA_051960055.1 Angustibacter sp.
CCGATCTGCAGCGGCATGATCGCGTTGGCGAACGCGGCGAACAGCGGCGTCGCGAACAGCAGCAGCATGATCGTGCCGTGCATCGTGAAGATCTGGTTGTACTCCTCGGGGTTGCGCACGATCTGCAGCCCCGGCTTGAACAGCTCAGCACGGATCAGCAGTGCGAGCAGTCCGCCGATGAGGAACCAGACGAACGAGGTGATGAAGTACAGGTTGCCGATCACCTTGTGGTCGGTGCTCGTCACCCACTTCACGACCGTGCGGCCCAGGCTGGGCCGACGGGGCTCGACCCAGTCGGCCTCGCGGTACGCCGTCGTCATCAGTTGCCTCCCGGCGTCGGGATCTTCTCGGTCTCGCCGGGGGCGAGCTGCTCGAGGTTGAGGGAGTTGGGGAGCTGGCCGGTCTGGCCCTTCGCCTTGAGCTCGGCGACGTGCTGGTCGTACTCGTCCTGCGGCACGACCTTGACCCGGAACAGCATCTGCGAGTGGTAGGCACCGCACAGCTCGGCGCACTTGCCCTGGAACGTGCCCACCGTGGTCGGGGTGACCTCGAACTTGTTCACGCGGCCGGCGATGAGGTCCATCTTCATGAGGAACGCCGGCACCCAGAACGCGTGGTTGACGTCGCGCGTGGTGAGCACGAACTGGGTGCTCTTGTTGACCGGCAGGTAGAGCACCGGAGGCTTGCTGAGGTCCTCGACGGAGCCGGTGAGCTCGGTCTGCGTCGTCGAGTCGTAGACGTTGTCGCTGACGTAGTTGAAGTCCCAGGCCCAGCGCTTGCCCACGACGTTGACGATGTTGTCGGGCTGCGCCGAGGTCTTCAGCACCGCGGTCTCGTCGCGCGCGGTGTAGAAGAACAGCACGCCGATCATGAACAGCGGCACCGCCGAGTACAGGATCTCGATCGGCAGGTTGTAGCGCAGCTGCACCGGCAGGGAGTCGTCGTCCTTGCGCTTGCGGAAGGCCACGACGCTGAAGATCGTCAGGCCCCACACCAGGACGCCGACGGCCAGGGCGGCGATCCAGGCGCCGTTCCACAGGCTCGTGATGCGGTCGGCGTCGGTGGTGACGCCCTTGGGCAGGAACCCGCGCTCGGTGGTCGCCGAGCACCCGGACAGGGCCAGCGCAGCAGCGCCGACGACCACGGAGAGCCGCGTCGCGCGCCGGGACCGGCTCGGTCGCGATCGAGGGAGGGAACGCACGGCGCACCTTTCGGACGGATCCCACGGCTGCCCCGCCGACCTCCGGACACCCGGATCTGAAGCAGAACCGGTGGCGGGCAGGGCAATGCCTTCGAACACCGCACAACCTACCGCAGCACCCACCGCGAGGTCGGGGAGGGTGGGGCTAGCGTGGCCGACGTGCCGACGTCGTCCGGATCACCCGCGCAGCCAGCCAGCCGGCGCCGCCGTCAGCTCGACGCGGCCGCTCCCCCGCTGTCCGCCGCTGCTCGCGAGGCGCTGCTGGGCGCACTCGACGACGGCTGGGCCGACCCGCGGCGGCTCTACACCGAGGGACGCCGGGCCCGGGCGCTGCTCGACGGCGCCCGCGAGGCCGTCGCCGGCGTGCTCGGCGTGCGGGCGGACGAGGTGTCGTTCGCGCCCTCGGCCACGCTGGCGCGCCAGCTCGGGCTACGCGGGCTGCTGCACGGTCGGCGCCGGGTGGGCCGCGGACTCGTGCTGAGCGCCGTGGAGCACTCGGCGCTGCTGCACACCGGCCAGTGGCTCGAGGCGCAGGGCGGCCGCACCGCCGTCGTCGGCGTCGACCGCCTCGGGCGGGTGGACGGCGAGGCGTGGGCCCGCGAGGTCGCGGCCACCGGCGTGGCGGCGGCGTGCCTGCAGGCGGCCAACGGCGAGGTGGGCACCCGCCAGCCGGTGGCGACGGCGGCGCAGGCGTGCGCCGCAGCGGGCGTGCCGCTGCTCGTCGACGCCGGCGCGGTGCTGGGCCGCGATCGCGCGCCGACTGCAGGCGACGTGCTCGTGGCGGACGCCCGCTCGTGGGCCGGCCCGGGCGTCGGGGTGCTCGTGGTGCGCACGGGCACGCGCTGGCGCGCGGACTGGCCCGCGGACGAGAACGAGCACGGGCGGGTGCCGGGTGAGGTGGACGTGCCGGCAGCGCTCGCCGCGGCCGCGGGCCTGCTCGCCGCCGCGAGCCGGCGCGCGGCGCGGGCGGCCCGCCAGCGCCTGCTCGTCGACCGGCTGCGGGCAGCGGCCGCCGCGGTGCCGGACACCGAGGTGGTCGGTGACCCCGACGACCGGCTTCCGCACGTCGTGACCTTCTCGAGCCTGTTCGTCGACGGCGAGGCCCTGGTGCACGAGCTCGACCGGCGCGGCTTCGCCGTGGCGAGCGGGTCGGCGTGCACGGCCAGCACGCTCGCACCCAGCCACGTGCTCGCGGCCATGGGCGTGCTCACCCACGGCAACCTGCGCATCACGCTGCCACTCGACCCGGACGAGTCCGACGTCGAGGCGTTCGGCGTGGCCCTTCCGGAGGTCGTGGCGCAGGTGCGCGCGGTGCTCGGAGCCGACGGGCTGTGAACGCCGCGGTGACCGTCGTCGACGCCCGCGGGCTGCGGTGCCCGCTGCCCGTGATCCGGCTCGCGCGCGCGGCTGAGGGTGCGGCTCCCGGCACGCTGCTGCAGGTGCTGGCGACCGACCCGGCCGCCGAGCACGACGTCCCGGCCTGGGCGCGGATGCGCGGGCACCGCGTCGTGCGCAGCGAGCCGGACGGCGACGCGCTGCGCATCACGGTGGAACTGGGCCCCCACCCGCCTGCGACCGAGTCCTAGGCGAACGCGGGAGGCGGTGGCAGGGTCAGCGCCGTCCGCAGCCGCCGGCGGTACTCCTGCCGCGACACCTCGACGACCCCGAGCGTGGCCAGGTGGTCGGTGCGCCACTGGACGTCGAGCAGCCGGCGGGCGACGTCACCGCCCTCGCTCAGGAGCTCGGTGAGCGCGACGAGCGCGACCTTCGAGGCGTCCCGCTCGCGGTGGAACATCGACTCGCCGGCGAACAGACCACCGACGGCCACGCCGTACAGTCCGCCGACGAGCCGGCCCTCGTGCCAGCACTCCACCGAGTGCGCCCACCCGAGCTCGTGCAGGCGCTGGTAGGCGTCGGCGACCGCGGGCGTGATCCAGCGACCGGGCCGCGAGGGGTCGGCGCAGGCCTGGACGACGGCGGCGAAGGCCGTGTCGACCCGCACCTCGAAGCGCGGGAGCACCCGGCGCAGCGACCGGCTCACCCGCACGCCGTCGAGCGGCAGCACCCCCCGTGGGTCGGGCGACCACCAGCCCAGCGGCGCACGGCCGTTCGCGCCGACGCCCATCGGGAACAGGCCCACGCGGTAGGCCGCGAGCAGCGTGCCGGGCTCGAGGTCGGCGCCTACGCCCACGAGGTCGTCGCCCGGGGTCGGCTCGGTGTCGAGGTCCCACCGCGTCGGCGGTGGCTCGTGGGCAGGCACGGCGAGGGACCGAGCGGCTCAGGCGCGGGCGATGCCCAGGTGCGGCTCGACCTCGGTGGCGGCGTCCGCGCCGTAGGCGTCGGCGAACCGCGCGAGGAAGCCGCCACGACCGAGCTCGTACTCCTGCGTGCCGATCGTCTCGATGACGTACGTCGCCAGCATCGAGCCGAGCTGGGCGCAGCGGGTGAGGTCGAGGTCCCACGACAGGCCGGCGAGGAAGCCGGCGCGGAACGCGTCGCCGACGCCGGTCGGGTCGGCCTTGCGCAGCTCGCGCGCCACCGGCACCTCGATCACCGGCTCCCCGCGCCGCTCGATGCGCACGCCCTTGGCGCCGAGGGTCGTGACCCGGGTCCCGACCCGCTCGAGGATGTCGTCGCCGCTCCAGCCGGTCTTCTGCTGGGTGAGCGACGCCTCG
>JBQCES010000328.1:0-5046 GCA_051960055.1 Angustibacter sp.
GGCTGGCAGGGCGTGTTCACGGCGATCGCGACGTCGGGAATCGTGTTCTCCTACCTGGGATTCCGCCAGGGCGTCGAGCTCGCGGGCGAGACCACGAACCCCAAGCGCAACGTGCCACTCGCCGTCATCGGCTCGGTCGTCATCACCGCGATCATCTACGTCGCGCTGCAGTTCGCGTTCATCGCGGCGGTCGACCCGGGCACGCTCTCGTCGTCCGGCGGCTGGGCGAAGCTGGAGTTCACCAACGACTTCGGCCCGCTGGCCGCCATCGCGAGCGCGATCGGCCTGGCCTGGCTCGCCGTCCTGCTCTACGCCGACGCCGTGATCTCGCCGGCCGACACCGGCCTGATCTACACGACGACGACGTCACGCATCTCCTACGCCATGGCGCGCAACGAGAACGCGCCGGAGTCGCTGGCCCGCACCAACCGCAGCGGCGTGCCCTGGATCAGCCTTCTCGTGGCGTTCGTGGTCGGCCTGATCATCTTCCTGCCGTTCCCGAGCTGGCAGCAGCTGGTCGGCTTCATCACGTCGGCGACGGTGCTGTCGTTCGCGTCCGGCCCGCTCGTGCTCGCGGCGCTGCGCCGCCAAGCCCCCGACCACCCGCGCACCTTCCGGCTCGCCGGCGGCGACGTCATCCCGGTGCTGGCCTTCTACTCCTCGAACCTCATCGTGTTCTGGGCCGGCTGGCGGGTGAACTGGAAGCTGTTCGTCGCCGTCCTCATCGGCCTGGTGCTCATGGGCGTCTTCCACGTCACCGGGCACCTCAAGGCCAAGATGGAGTGGCGCTCAGGCGCGACCTGGATGGTGCCGTGGATGGCCGGCCTCGCCGTCATCAGCTACCTGGGGCCGTACGGCGGCGGCAAGGACGTCATCGGCTTCGGCTGGTCGTTCGTCGTGATCGGCGTACTGACGGCGGTCATCTACGTCGTCGCGATGGCCGTGCGGCTGCACCCCGATGCCGTCGCCGAGCACGTCGAGCAGTCGCGCGGCGAGGCCTCGGCCGAGGCCGAGGAGCTCGGCGCGAAGGTCTGACGCTCGCGACCGGAAGGCTCAGGCGCCGAGCACCAGCAGGTCCTGCGGCGTGGGCTCGCCGGCCGCGGTGGCGAACGTCTCCAGGCCGGCGAGCACCTGCGTCCGGCCCTCGACCGGCAGCCGCGACAGGATCTCGGCGATCTCCGCCGCGCGCCGCTCGGTGACCTCGCGCACGAGGGCGGCTCCGGCGTCCGTGAGCTCGATCAGCACCTCGCGGCGGCTGAGCGGGTTCTCCAGGCGGCGCACCCAGCCGCCGCGCACCAGGCGGTCGGCGGTGCGCGTGAGCGTCGAGGCGTGGACGCCGCTGCGCTCGGCCAGGGCGCCGGTGCGCAGGGCGCCCGACGTCGAGAGCAGCACCAGCACGCGGAACTGCGGCAGCGTGATCTGGTCGAGCACGCTCGCCATCGACCGCGCCATCACGCCCATCAGCGCGCGCGAGGCGGCGAGCGTGGCTTGGACGGTCTCGGGGTCGACGCCCGGGTGCGCCGCTGAGGCCGAGCTGGCGACCGGGTCGACGCCGACGTCGGTGGAGGAGTGGCCCGCGGTGTTCTCAGCGAGGTGGGTGCTCATGATCATCACTGTACCCTGAGGTGGGCCGCGGCTACAACGTTTGGTATGCACCAAATTTTTGAGCCACATCGAGCGCAGTGCGGATCCAGTGCGGGACGTCCGCCCGGTGGTAGGGGTGCTCGTCCGGCTCGATGCGGTCGAGGAAGCCCTGGTAGATCAGGGCCTGGCGCAGGGCGGCCAGGGGCTCGACGACGCGGGCGGCGCGCACCACGTCGGCGTCCGGGACGTGGTGCTGCCATCGCTCGGCCCAGACCGCCAGCACGGTCGACCGGTGCTCGGCCGGCACCCGCTCGAGGAACGCCGGCCCGTCGAGCAGCGGGTGGCCGACGCCACTGTCGCCCCAGTCGAGCAGCACCAGCCCGCGCGGGCTGTGGCGCCAGTTGCCGGGGTGCAGGTCACCGTGCACGAGGGTGTCGGGCAGTCCGCAGGCGGCGAGGGCGCGCTCCAGACCGGGCAGGGCGTCGACGAGCCTGTCCAGTGCCGCGCTCTCCGCCTCGGTGAGCTGCGACCGGACGTCGGGCCGCCGGCACAGCGTCGTCAGCGCCGCCACGAGCGCCGGGCCTCGCCAGTCGGGCAGGCCCGTGGCCCTGAGGTCGACCAGCCAGGCCGTGGAGTCGTGCTGGAGGTCGACGACGGCCCGCACCATCTGCCCCAGGCGCCCGAGCGGGGCCGCCCACTGGTCGCTGCCGGGCAGGTCGGCCAGCAGCATCGACCCGGTGGCGCCGTCGCGGCCCAGCACCTGCGGCACCAGGTCGGCGTGCCCCCGAGCGGCGAGGAGCTCGATCACCGCAGCCTCGTGGGCGAAGAACGGCGGCACGCTCTTGCACCACACCGGGCCGGCGTCCGTGGGCAGCCGCAGGATCGACGACAGGTTCCAGGACTTCACCTGCTCCACCGGTCCGGTGCGCGGCGTGCCGCGGGCGGCCAGCACCGCCTCGGCCCAGGCGGCGATGCGGCCCGGGCCGCCGACCCGCGCCCAGGGGGCTCTCAGCGGCTGCTCGGCCAGGGCCGTCTCGGCGAGGTCGGCGGCCACCGGGCGCAGCGGCAGCGCGCCCACCGCAGCGCCCGCGTCCGCGCACTGCGCCAGGTACGTCACGACGCCGCCCGCCGCGCCGCCTGCGTCGTCGTCCGGTCGCGAGCTCGCCTCGAGCACACGCAGGACCCGGACGTCGAGGCTCCAGCGCTCGCGCACCGCCCGCACCACCGGCTCGACGTCCGGCCACCAGGGAGTGGCCGCCGTCACCGGGCCGAGCAGCCCGAGCGGGCGGCCGCCCGCGTCGACGAGCAGCAGGTGCGCCTCGCGTCCGGCGGCCACGACTCAGCCCAGCGACCAGTCGACGGGCGCTCCGCCCTGCTGCGTCAGCAGCGCGTTCACCCGGCTGAACGGCCGCGAGCCGAAGAACCCGCTGGACGCCGACAGCGGGCTCGGGTGCGCGCTCTCGATCCGCGGCACGTCACCGAGCAGGGGCCGCAGGGTCTGGGCGTCGCGGCCCCACAGCACCGCGACGAGCGGGCCGCCACGCGCCACGAGCGCTCGGATCGCCTGCTCGGTCACTGCCTCCCAGCCCTTGCCCCGGTGGCTCGCGGACGCGCCGGGGCGCACCGTCAGCACCCGGTTGAGCAGCAGCACGCCCTGGTCGCACCACGGCGACAGGTCGCCGTCGGTGGGAGCCGGGCAGCCGACGTCCTCGACGAGCTCGCGGAAGACGTTCTGCAGGCTGCGCGGCAGCGGGCGCACGCCCGGCGCCACCGAGAACGACAGGCCCACGGGGTGGCCGGGGGTGGGGTAGGGGTCCTGGCCCACGATGAGCACCCGCACGGCGTCGAAGGGCTGGCTGAACGCGCGCAGCACGTGCTCGCCGGCGGGCAGGTACCCGTGCCCGGCGCCCACCTCCGCGCGCAGGAACTCACCCATGGCCCGCACCTGCGGTTCCACCGGCGCGAGCGCGCGGGCCCAGCCCGGCTCCACCAGGTCGCTGAGGGGTCGGCTCGGCACGCGCGCACTGTACCCAGCCCCCGCACCCCCAGCCCCAGCACGCGCGCCCCCCGCACGCGCGCCACCCGCACGCGCGCCGCAGTTGATCACGTTGTGTGGGTGACACTCCGCTTGTCGAGGGTTGCAACCCTCGGTAACGGGAGTGTCGCCCCCATAACGTGATCAACGTCCGAAGGCCCACCGGACGGCGGGGGGCGGGGCGGGGGGTGGGGATGATGATCACTCTTCGCGATCATGCAAATGCGCCAAGTGACGTAACCATGTTGTGATCTTCGGGGAGCGTCACGTACCGTCGTGGGGTCGTCCTGACGTACCGCGCCCGCAGCGCCGAACTCCACCCAGCGGGTCGCGGCTCCTTGAGACACGCCGTGGGTGGAGGCGGGGGACCCAGGAACGTGACCGCTCAGGCGGTCTTGGGGTGAAGCCAGCGCGACTGGCCGGGTACTCACGAACCCGAACCCGACAGCTCACCTCGAAGGCGCTCACCGTGAGAGGTCACCCATGTCTTCGTACTCCGCTCGTCACCGCGCGCCGGTGGCTCCGGCCCGTCCCGCGCGCCTCGTCGCCGGCGTCACCACGGCTGGTGCCGTCGTCGCCGCTCCCATCGCCCTCGCCGGCCCGGCCCAGGCGGCCAGCGGCTCGACGTGGGACCGCCTCGCCCAGTGCGAGAGCAGCGGCAACTGGGCGATCAACACCGGCAACGGCTACTACGGCGGCCTGCAGTTCTCCTCCAGCACCTGGCGCGCCTTCGGCGGCGGGGCCTACGCCTCCACCGCCAACCGAGCCTCGCGCTCGGAGCAGATCGTCATCGCCGAGCGCGTGCTCGACGCGCAGGGCTGGGGCGCGTGGCCGTCGTGCTCGCGCAAGCTCGGCCTGAGCCGCGCCGACGCCGCCGGCTCGCCCCGCGTGAGCCGGTCGACCAGCCGCACGGCGATCAAGCACACGGTGAAGAAGAAGGTCACCAAGAAGGCCACGAAGGTCACGCACACCCACCGCGTGGCCAAGAAGGCGGCGACCTCGCGCGCCGCCCGCGGCACCTACGTGGTGCGCTCGGGTGACACGCTGAGCCAGATCGCCTCGCGCCAGCACGTGCGCGGCGGCTGGCGTGCGCTGTACCTGAAGAACACGCGGCTCGTGGGCTCCAACCCCAACCGCATCTTCGTCGGTCAGCACCTGGCCCTGCCCCGCTGACCTGGGCAGACCTCCGCGGGGGCGGCGCCCGGCTATAGGAGCCCCCCCCCCGCGGCGGTCTGCCCAGGTCAGCCCAGGTCAGCCCAGCTCAGCCGCAGCTCAGCGGGGCAGCACCAGGTGCTGGCCGACGAAGATGCGGTTCGGGTTGTGGCCGACGGTGCGCGCGTTCTTGGCGTAGAGCGCGTGCCACCCGCCGCTCACGTGGTGGCGCGCCGCGATGGTGCTCAGGGAGATCGGAAGAGCGTCGTGTAGGG
>JBQCES010000329.1:0-6157 GCA_051960055.1 Angustibacter sp.
TGGCCGCCGTGCTGCCCCTGCGCTCGGGGCGCACGCGCGTCGAGGCGCTGCCCACGGCACCGCTCGTCATCGGCTCGATGGTGCCTGACCTGCCGGCTGTTCTCGGCGCCGCTGACCTGCGCCCGGTGACGCACTCCGGGCCGTTCGCGCTCGTGGTCGACCTCGCTCTCACGGCTGTGCTGTGGTGCGCCTGGGTCGCGGTGTTGCGGCCGGCCGTCGTCAGCACCCTGCCGGAGGTGGCGGCGCGCTGGCGCCCGGCACCGCGACGCCGTCCGGCCTCGCTGTGGTGGGTCGTCGCCGCCGTGGTCGGCGCCGTGACCCACCTGCTCTGGGACGCTTTCACGCACAGCAGCGAGGGGGCGACCTGGTTCGACGCGTTCGCCGAGCACGAACGCGTCTTCCTGGTGCTGCAGGTCGTGTCGAGCGCCGTCGGCCTGCTCGTGGTGCTGGCCTGGGCCCGTCGGTGGTGGTCGAGCACTCCTGCCGACCTGGCCGTGGCCGAGCGCGGCGCCTGGGCGCCGCGCCCGCTCCTGGCGACCGTCGTGCTGATCGGGGTGGCCGGGGGAGGCCTGTGGCGCTGGCAGCATCCCGCGGCGGTGACGTCCCTCGGCGAGGGCGACAGCCTGACGGTCAGCGACGTGGTCTTCGGCACCTTGGGCGGTGCGCTGCTCGCCGTGGCGGTGCTCACCGTCACCTTCTGGGTGTGGCGGTGGAGAGGTCGGGCTCCGGTGGACGGCGGCCTGGAACCTCGCGAGCCGGCGTCCGAGCAGGTGACGAGCTAGCCCGTCGTCACGACCACGTCGGCGCGTTCCCGCGTCGCGTCGACCGCGAAGTGCTCCCGCTCCTGCACGGCCCACCGCTCCCAGTGCGGGCAGTACGCCTCGCCGTCCCGGGCGATCCCGCGCGCCATGCGCACCGGCTCCGCCGCGTCGACCCACACCGTGGCGGTGAGCGCAGGAGCCAGCGCCCGCGCCGCGCTGCCCACGCCCTCGAGCACCGTGACCGGCGCGGGCGGCACGTCGTGCCACTCGGCGTACTCCTGGCGCACCCAGTCGAAGCGGCGGTATCGCGCGCTCTCGCCGCGCAGCAACGGGCCGGCCACCCACTCGACCGCGCGCGGCACGGCGTCGGCCAGGCCGTCCCACCCGGGGTAGAGGTCGTCCATGTGCACCACGGGGGCGCCACCGAGGGCGTCCGACAGGCGCGCCGCGAACGTCGTCTTGCCCGCGCCGCTCGGGCCGTCGACGGCGACCAGGTGCGTGCCACCGGCGCGGGGATCGCGCTGACGCAGCAGGGCGACGACCTGCTGCACGGGGTCGGGCTCGGGCACGCTCTCACCCTCCCACGCCGGTGACGCGCCCGACCCACCACGGCACCTTGTACACAAGGTGCACGCCTCATCCGGCGTGTCGCGTGCACCTTGTGTACAAGGTGCCGGAAAGGGGGCTGGCGGAATTCGCCGGTCCGGCCGCGGCGGGCGTTCCCTAGGCTCATCGACATGGCAGCTCACGCCGGTCCGCTCGCCGGCCTCGTCGTCGTCGACCTCACCCGTGCCCTCGCGGGGCCCCACGCCGCGATGATGCTGGGTGACCTGGGGGCCCGGGTGATCAAGGTCGAGAGCCCGGCGTCCGGCGACGACACCCGCGGCTGGGGGCCGCCGTTCGTGACGCCGGACGTCGACCCCGACCACCCCGTGTCGACGTACTTCCTGTCGTGCAACCGCAACAAGGAGTCGGTGGCCCTCGACCTGAAGTCCGACGACGGCCGCAACGTCCTCGAGGCGCTCGTGCGGCGGGCCGACGTCCTGCTCGAGAACTTCCGCACCGGCGTCCTCGACCGGCTGGGCTTCTCGGCCGAGCGCCTGCTCGAGCTCAACCCGCGGCTCGTCGTGCTGTCGATCAGCGGCTTCGGCCACGACGGGCCTGAGGGCGGCCGCGCCGGCTACGACCAGATCGCCCAGGGCGAGGCGGGCCTGATGTCGTTGACGGGGTCGGGTCCGGACGACCCGCAGCGCGTCGGCGTGCCCATCGGCGACCTGCTGGGCGGCATGTGGGGTGCGTACGGCGTCCTGGCCGCGCTGCTCGAGCGCGAGCGCACCGGGCGCGGCCAGGTGGTGCGCACCTCGTTGCTCGCCGGCATCGTGGGCGTCCACGCCTTCCAGGGCACGCGCTACACCGTCGCCGGCGAGGTGGGCCGCGCCGCGGGCAACCACCACCCCTCGATCTCGCCGTACGGGCTGTTCCACTGCCGCGACGGCGCGGTGCAGCTGTCGGTGGGCAGCGAGGGGCTGTGGCGCCGGCTGTGCGCTGAGTTCGGCCTCGACCCGGACGCCGACGGCATGCGCTCGAACGCCGAGCGCGTCGCGCACCGGGACGACGTGATCACCGTGATCGAGCGCGCCTTCGCCGACCACGAAAGTGCCACGCTGCTCGATCGCCTTGCGACAGCAGGGATCCCGGCCGGCCGCGTGCGCACCCTCGACGAGGTCTACCAGTGGGAGCAGACCCGCAGCCAGGGCCTGCTGGTCGACGTCGACCACCCCACCCTCGGCTCGATCACGTTGCCCGGCCCGCCGCTGCGGTTCTTCGCCGCCGACGGCAGCGAGACGACCAAGCGCGACCACGCCGCCCCGCCGCTGCTGGACGCCGACCACGAACGCGTGCTGGCCTGGCTGGACGACACCGACGAGCCCGCAACGGGTCAGCAGCCATGAGCGCCCGACGGCTGAGTGCCGTGGAGCTGCTGCAGCTGGTGATGGACGACGGCTCGCTCGTGTCGTGGGACGCCCCACCCGTGCCGGTCGAGACGTCCGACGACTACGGCCGTGAGCTCGCCGAGGCGCGCGAGCACAGCGGACTCGACGAGGCCGTGGTGACGGGCGAGGCGCGGCTGCGCGGCCGGCGCGTGGCGTTCGTCGCCTGCGAGTTCGCGTTCCTCGCCGGCAGCATCGGCGTCGCGGCGGCCGAGCGGCTGGTGCTCGCGATCGAGCGCGCGACGCGCGAGGGCCTGCCCCTGCTGGCCGCTCCGGTGTCTGGCGGCACGCGGATGCAGGAGGGCACCGTGGCCTTCCTGCAGATGGTGAAGATCTCCGCAGCGATCGCGGCGCACAAGGCCGCTGGCCTGCCGTACCTGGTCTACCTGCGCCACCCGACCACCGGAGGGGTCCTCGCGTCGTGGGGCTCTCTCGGGCACGTCACCGTGGCCGAGCCGGGCGCGCTCGTCGGCTTCCTCGGGCCGCGCGTGTACGAGGCGCTGCACGGGCAGCCGTTCCCCGAGGGCGTGCAGCGCAGCGAGAACCTCTACGACAAGGGCTTGGTCGACGCCGTGCTCGCGCCCGAGGACGTCAGCGCGGTGCTCGACCGCGCCCTCAACGTGCTCCTGGCCCCGCGTGAGGGACTGCCCGACACCGCGCCCGCCGACGACCCCGCCGTGCCGGATGTGCCTGCGTGGCAGTCGATCGAGCGGTCACGACGAGCCGACCGGCCCGGCGTGCGGCGGCTGCTGAGGTACGCGGCGTCCGACGTCCTGCCGCTCAACGGAACCGGTGAAGGTGAGGCCGATCCCGGGCTGCTGCTGGCCCTCGCGCGCTTCGGCGGCGCGCCGTGCGTGTTCCTCGGGCAGGACCGCCGCGGCCAGACCGAGCTCACGCCGATGGGACCCGGCGCGCTGCGCGAGGCGCGCCGGGGCATGCGACTGGCCAGTGAGCTGCGCCTGCCGCTCGTGACGGTGATCGACACCCCGGGCGCGGCGCTGTCGAGGGCAGCGGAGGAGGGCGGCCTGGCCGGTGAGATCGCGCGCTGTCTGGCCGAGCTCGTGGTGCTCGCGGCACCGACGGTGTCGGTGCTGCTGGGCCAGGGCTCGGGCGGAGGTGCACTGGCGCTGCTGCCAGCCGACCGCGTGGTCGCAGCGCAGCACGCGTGGCTCTCACCGCTCCCACCGGAGGGCGCGTCGGCGATCGTGCACCGCGACGTCGACCACGCGCCGCAGATGGCCGACGAGCAGGGCGTTCGCTCCGCCGACCTGCTGGCGCACGGCATCGTCGACCGCGTGGTGCTCGAGCAACCCGACGCCGCTGACGAGCCGCAGGCGTTCTGCGTTCGGCTCGGCGAGGTGCTGCAGCAGGAGCTCGTCGGTCTGCTGCGCGCCGCACCCGAGCAGCGGCTGGCCGACCGGCTCGCGCGCTACCGCCGCCTCGGCCTGTGAGCCGGACGCCGGTGCGCGACGTGCGGCGAATCCTGACCAATCACGGCACCGGGTGTGGGTACACGTCTCCATGACGCGGCCGCACCCGGCTCGCCTAGGTTTCACCACGTGCGAGTCCTCGTAGCCCTCGGCGGCAACGCCATGACGTCCCCGGACGGCGCGGCGCGGCCCGGCGACCAGATCGCGGCGGTCACCGTGGCCATGCAGAAGGTCGCCGACCTCATCGCCGCCGGTCACGAGGTCGTGCTGACCCACGGCAACGGCCCGCAGGTCGGCAACCTGCTGGTGAAGAACGAGCTCGCGGCCGCCGTCGTCCCGCCCGTGCCGCTCGACTGGTGCGGCGCGCAGACGCAGGCGACCATCGGCTTCATCGTGGTCAACGCGCTCGAGCGCGCCCTCGCCGAGCACGGGGTGCGGCGTCCGGCGGCCGCGGTCGTGACGCGCACGATCGTCGATGGCGACGACCCCGGCTTCACCTCGCCCACCAAGCCGGTGGGCCGGTACCTGCCCCGCGAGGAGGCGCAGGTGCTCGTCGACCACGGCGAGGTGTGGCAGGACCGCGGCGAGCGCGGCTGGCGCCGCGTCGTCGCCTCACCCGAGCCGCTGGAGGTGCTGGACGCCGGAGCCGCCCGCGCTCTGGTCGACGCCGGCTTCGTCGTCGTGGCCGCAGGCGGTGGCGGCATCCCGTGCGTGCGCGACGCCGACGGCTCCGTGCGCGGGGTCGAGGCGGTCATCGACAAGGACCTCACGGCTGCGATGTTCGCCCGCGCGCTCGACGCCGACGTCCTCATCATCGCCACCGACGTCGCCCACGTCGCCACCGCCTGGGGCACGCCGCAGCAGCGCGAGCTGGGCGCCGTCTCGGTCGGCGAGCTGCGCGAGCTGGCCGGCGCCGGTGAGTTCGCGAGCGGCTCGATGGGCCCCAAGGTCGAGGCCGTCTGCCGGTTCGTCGAGGCCGGAGGACGTCGCGCCGCCATCTGCTCGCTCGACGACATCGCCGCCGCTGTGGCCGGGGACGCCGGCACCGTCGTCGGCCCCTGAACCGCTCGATCCACCCGACCTATCCCGAAGGAGCTCCCATGCCGCAGGCCATCGAGGTCCGCAAGGTGCCCATCCTCAACGTCAGCGACGCCAGCGGCCTCGCCCAGCTCATCGACGACGGCGTGCTCGAGGCCGACCGCGTCATCGCCGTGATCGGCAAGACCGAGGGCAACGGGGGCGTCAACGACTACACCCGTATCATCGCCGACCGCGCGTTCCGCGAGGTGCTGGTGGCGAAGGGCTCGCGGTCGGCTGACGAGGTGAAGCAGGTGCCGATCGTGTGGTCGGGTGGCACCGACGGCATCATCAGCCCGCACGCCACGATCTTCGCGACCGTGCCCGAGGGCCAGGCCGAGCAGACCGACGAGCCGCGCCTCACGGTCGGCTTCGCGATGAGCGAGGTGCTGCTGCCTGAGGACATCGGCCGCACCGCCATGGTCACCAAGGTCGCCGACGCCGTGAAGGTCGCCATGGAGCGCGCCGGCATCACCGACCCCGCCGACGTCCACTACGTGCAGACCAAGACGCCGTTGCTGACCATCGACACCATCCGCGACGCCAAGAGCCGCGGCAAGGACGTGTTCACCGAGGACACCCTCACGTCCATGGACGTCTCCAACGGCGGCACCGCGCTCGGCATCGCCGTCGCCCTCGGCGAGATCGAGATGCCGCGCGACGAAGACGTCCTGCGCGACCGCTCGCTCTACTCGTCGGTGGCCTCGTGCTCGTCCGGCGTCGAGCTCGACCGGGCCCAGGTGGTCGTCGTCGGCAACGCGCGCGGCGTGGGTGGGCGCTTCCGGATCGGGCACTCGGTGATGCGTGACGCCATCGACGCCGACGGGATCTGGGCTGCCATCAAGGACGCCGGGCTCGACCTGCCTGACCGGCCCCACGCGTCCGACATCGGCGGTCG
>JBQCES010000330.1:0-5075 GCA_051960055.1 Angustibacter sp.
TTCCTCGACCTCATCGACGGCAAGGCCCTCGCCGACGCCTGGACGACGTCCGACGACGTCCAGGCGAGCAAGCCCGAGCCCGACCTCGTGTCGGCGGCTCTGGCCAAGGTCGGTGGCGCCAGCGGGGTCATGGTCGGCGACTCGGTCTACGACGCCGAGGCCGCGGCCCGGATCGGGCTCCCCGTGCTGGGCGTGCGCACCGGCGGGTTCTCCGTCGGCGAGCTGCTCGAGGCCGGCGTGCTGCAGGTCTTCGACTCGCTGGTGGCGTTCCGGCAGGCGCTGGACGGCACACCGCTCTCGCGCCCCAGCCGCTGACCACACCCGCCCGGCACTGACCACTGGTGACGCTTCTCAACCTTCGCCGGCGCCAGATGCGTCGAGAAGTCGTCACAAGTGGCGGCCGCAGGGGTCGGAGGGGGGGTGGTGCGACCCGTGACGAGGCGTCAGAGGCGGACGCCGAGCAGCGCGTCGACCGCGCGCGCGAGGACGCCCGGCGCCGACTGCACCTGACCGCCGCGGGTCAGCTGCTCGTCGGCCCACCGATCGACGGCGGCCAGGGCCTCCGGCGTGCGCAGGTCGTCGGCGAGGCACTCGCGGAGACGCTGCACGGTGTCGGTGGCGTCTGGACCTCCGTCGCACGAGAACGCCGCGCGCCAGCGCTCCAGCCGGGCCTCCGCGGCCGTGAGCTCGTCGAAGGTGAACTCCCAGTCGCTGCGGTAGTGGTGGGCCAGCAGCGCCAGCCGGATCGCCATGGGGTCGTGGCCGTCGCGGCGCAGCCGGGACACCAGCACGAGGTTGCCGCGCGACTTGCTCATCTTGTGGCCCTCGAAGCCCACCATGCCCTGATGCACGTAGCAGCGCGCGAACGGCCAGTCGCCGGTGAGCGACCCCGCGTGCGCGGCGCTCATCTCGTGGTGCGGGAACACCAGGTCGGTGCCGCCACCCTGGACGTCGAAGGCCATGCCCAGCCGGCGCACGGCGATCGTCGAGCACTCGACGTGCCAGCCGGGACGTCCCCGGCCCAGGCTGCCGCCGTCCCACGACGGCTCGCCGTCGCGCGCCGCGCGCCACAGCATCGGGTCGAGGGCGTCGCGCTTGCCGGGACGGTCGGGGTCACCCCCGCGCTCGGCGTACACCTCGAGCATCTGCTCACGCGTCCAGCCCGACACCTCGCCGAAGCGCGGCTGCGCCGCCACCGAGTAGTACACGTCCTGGCCCGAGCCCTCAGCGGGCGGCACGTCGACGGTGTAAGCGACCCCGGCGGCCACCAGGCCCCGGACGTCCTCGGCGATCTGCTCCACGCTCTCGACCACACCGACGTAGTCGTCGGGCGGGATGACGGCGAGGTCGGTCATGTCCTCCTGGTACAGCGCGATCTGGTCGGCCGCCAGGGCGCGCCAGTCGACACCGGTCTGCTCGGCCCGCTCGAGCAGCGGGTCGTCGACGTCGGTGACGTTCTGCACGTAGTGCACCTGGTGGCCGTTGTCGCGCCACACGCGCTGCAGGACGTCGAAGGTGACGTACGTGGCGGCGTGGCCGAGGTGCGTGGCGTCGTAGGGGGTGATGCCGCAGACGTACAGGCGTGCCGTACGGCCGGGCGCGGTCGCTCGCAGCTCCCCGCTGGAGGTGTCGTGCACCCGAAGCGGGATCGATGGCCCGGGCACGGCAGGGACGTGGGGCGCGGGCCAGGAGATCACGAACGAAGCCTAACCAGGGCCCGAGCCGTGGCGACGCGGTGGCCCGGTTCGGCCGGTGGTGCGCTCGCCGTCAGAACGGCGGCCAGGGAATGACCGGACCGTAGGCCGTCGGCCGGGGGAAGCGTTGCGCCGAGAGCAGCTCGAGCACGCGCTCACGAGTGCGCGCGACCTCCGCCGGCGTGATGAGCTCGCTGACCGAGCGCGCGAGCGAGCCCTTCGGACGCAGGTCGGTGGCCAGAGCGTGCAGGACGTCGAGGCAGTCGGCCGGCAGCTCGCTGCCCTGCCACCCCCACAGGACGCTGCGCAGCTTGTCGTCGAGGTTGAAGCTCAGGCCGTGGTCGACGCCCCACACGTGGTCGTCGTGCACCAGCACGTGACCGCCCTTGCGGTCGGCGTTGTCGATCACGGCGTCGAAGACCGCCATGCGAGCCAGGCGCGGGTCGTCGGCGTGCACGAGCAGGACGTCGGTGCCGTCGCCGTCCATCGCCTGCAGCACCGGCAGCCAGCCGGGCTGCACCCCGCCCACCGGCACGACGTCGACCAGCTCGGTGCCGTCGGCGTCGATCCACAGCTGGACGCTGCCTGGGCCGAATGGTCCGTCGTCGCGCCACACCGTCGGGGGGACGACGTCCCAGCCGGTGGCGCGTGACACGAGGTAGGCCGCCACCTCGCGCCGGCTCAGCGTCTGGTGCGGGAAGTCACGCAGCGGGCGCTCCCCCGCCACGGGCTTGTAGATGCAGTGGCCGGACACCCCCGATGCGGTCACCGAGGCGTAGAGCGTCGCGTTCGAGGCCGCCGTCATCCGCCCTTCGACGACGATGTCACCGCGCGACAGCAGCTCGAGCGCTTCCTTCTCGGGCAGCACGGAGGGCAGTCCCTCCGGTGCTGGCGAGGAGGTCACCGCCGGTGGCCGTTGGCGCGCGGGCAGATGTGGCCGCTGGGGTCGAGGGGGTTGCCGCAGAACGGGCAGGCGGGACGTCCGGCCGCCACCACGGCCGTGGCGCGCTTGACGAAGGCGCGGGCGGCGGCGCCGGTGAGGCTGACCCGCATGAGCATGGCGTCCGGACCGGGGGTGAGGTCGAGGTCCTCGGCCGGCTCCTGGCCTGCCTCGAGGCACTCGATGACGACGCGCTCGGTGTCGCCGTCCCAGGTCAGGCTCATCGTGCCGACCCGGAAGTCCTCCTCGATCGGCGTGGTGAGCGGCGCGGTGTCGTCCATCGTCACGGGTGCGATGGCGGGCACCGGTGCCTCGCCGCCGCTGCGCCGCACCACCTCGTCGAGGAGCTGCTCGACGCGCTCGGCGAGGATCGCGACCTGCTGCTTCTCGAGCGCCACGCTCGTGACACGGGTGCCGGCCACGGCCTGCAGGTAGAACGTGCGCTGTCCGGGCTCGCCGACGGTGCCGGCGACGAAGCGCTCGGGCGAGTCGTACTCGAAGACGGGCATGGGATGACCCTACGACGCGCAGGCGACCTACGCGTCACCGCCGACGACCGCGTCGGCGCTCTTCGCGCGAGCCGTGCGGCGGCGGGGCGGGGGCATGAAGGCACTCAGGTCGCCGCCCGCGTCGTTGCTGCGCAGCAGGAACGGCCGGGTGGCGGTGTAGCGGACGGCGGAGACGGACGCCGGGGAGACGGTGATGCGCTGGAACTCGTCCAGGTGCGCACCGACGGCGTCGGCGAGGATCGCCTTGATGACGTCACCGTGCGACACCGCGACCCACACGGCCTCGTCGCCGTGCTCGGCGCCGATGCGGGCGTCCCAGTCGCGGACGGCGTCGAGCGCCCGCTGCTGCATCGACCGCATGGACTCCCCTTGCGGGCCGGGGAAGACGGCGGCGCTCGGGTGCTGCTGCACCACCTTCCAGAGCGGGTCCTTCGCGAGCGTCTTGAGCTCACGGCCGGTCCAGTCGCCGTACCGGCACTCCCCCAGCCGCTCGTCAGTGACGATCTCGGGCCGGGGGGCGCCCTGTGGGCCGGGCACCGCGGTGAGGTGCTCCGCCGTCTGCTGGCAGCGTTCGAGCGGGCTCGACACCACCGCGCTCACCGGCACGACGGCGAGGCGCTGCGCGAGCGACTGGGCCTGTGAGACCCCGTGGTCGTCGAGCAGCACACCGGGCGTCCAACCGGCGAGCACACCGGAGGCGTTGGCCGTGGTCCGGCCATGACGGACGAGCAGCACCGTAGGCACCCGCCCAGCGTACGGGGCAGGATGAGCGCGTGATCGTCGACCAGGCCGTCTACCGCGACGGCGCGCGCCAACCCTGCACCGACCTGTCCGACGAGCTGGCGCGCTTGCGGGACACACCCGACGGGTTCCTCTGGATCGGCCTGAAGGATCCCACGGACGCCGAGTTCGACCTCGTGAAGGACGAGCTCGCCCTGCACCCGTTGGCCGTCGAGGACGCCGTCAAGGGCAACCAGCGCGCCAAGCTCGAGATCTACGACGGGTCGCTGTTCGTCGTCCTCAAACCGTTGCGGTACGTGGATTCGACGTCGCAGGTGGAGACCGGTGAGGTGATGCTCTTCGTCGGCCCGCACTTCGTCGTCACGGTGCGCCGGGGTGAGGCCGGGCCGCTCGCCGAGGTGCGCCGACGGCTGGAGGCCAACCGCGACCACCTGGCGTACGGCCCGGCCGCCGTGCTGCACGCGGTGATCGACGAGGTGGTCGACGGGTACGTCGCCATCGACGCCGAGATCGCGACCGACCTCGAGCAGCTGGAGGAGAGCGTGTTCGCCGGTGAGGTCGACGTCGCGGAGTCGGCAGAGTCGGCCGGGCCCGCGCCGGGCGCCGCGGCCCGGCGCCGCGACGGCGGTGAGGCGCGCAGCATCTACTTGCTCAAGCGCGAGGTGCTCGAGGTGCGGCGGGCGGTGATGCCGCTCAAGGAGGCCATGGTGCGCGTCGCCCACCAGCCGGTGCCGCACGTGCCCGACGAGGCCCGGCCGTTCTTCCGGGACGTCGCCGACCACCTGCTGCGGGTCAGCGACCACATCGAGTCGTACGACCGGCTGCTCAGCGACATCCTGTCGGCCCACCTCACGCGGATCTCGGTGCAGCAGAACGACGACATGCGCCGCATCTCCGCGTGGGTCGCGATGGCGGCGGTTCCGACCATGCTCGCGGGGATCTACGGCATGAACTTCGAGCACATGCCCGAGCTGCACTGGTCGTTCGGCTACCCGCTGGTGCTCGCCGTCATGGCTGCCGCCTGCTTCGGCCTCTACCGGCTGTTCCGCCGCTCCGGCTGGCTCTGAGCCTTCCGCCCGCCCGTGCCCGTGGTTCACACAGGGCACGCCCGAAGCGCCCCCGCCGGGGCCCCGGTGTACCAAATGGCCCGGGGGGGGCGGCGGGGGGGCGCAGGGGGCGAGCAGGACCCCC
>JBQCES010000331.1:0-5524 GCA_051960055.1 Angustibacter sp.
CAGCAGTGCCGCCTTGGGCTCGACGGCGAGGCCGAAGACCTCACCACCGCCGGGCGCGGTGGCGACGCGGTGCTCGTCGTACCCCAGCTGCGGGACGTCCAGCAGCTGGGCGATGCCCTGGCGGTCCTCGACCTCGGCGAGCAGCACGCGCTGGCCGTCGGTGGCGAGCGCGAGCGCGAGCGCTGCGGCCACCGTGGTCTTGCCGGTGCCGCCCTTGCCGGTGACGACGTGCAGGCGCACGCCTTCCCAGTCGCGGTCTCGGCCGGCGCTCGCCGCCCGACCCGTGGTCGCCATGGTGAGGAGGCTACCGACCGGTACGGCCGGTCGCGTGGGCAAGGTGCTGCAGCACGACCGGCCAGGCGGGCGACTGCGGGTCGATCAGCCCGAAGTGCTCGATGCCGGGCAGGACGACGACCTCCTGGCCGGTGCGGTCGGCGTAGGTGAGCGAGAGGGCCGGCGGCACGACGTCGTCGTCCGCGCCGTGCAGCGCGGTCACCGGGATCAGCGGCCGGCCGAGGGCGGCGGGGTCGCAGGCGGCGTACCGCTCGGGGACGTCGGCCGGCTGCCCACCCAGGAGCGCCTCGACCGCCGAGCCGCCGTCGCCGGGGTCGAGCCCGAGCGCCGCGGCCTGCGCGAGGTCGAGCACGCCGCCGAGGCTGATGGCCGCGAGGGCGGCGGTGGTCGCCTGCGTGGCCGCCCAGGCGACGAGGTGCCCGCCCGCGCTGTGGCCGACGAGCACGGTGCGCGCGGTGTCGACGGCGACGCCGGCCTGCGCGGCCGTCTCGGCCACGAGCCCGGGAACCTGCTCGAGGGCGGTGGCGACGTCCTCGAGCGTGCCGGGGTAACCGCCGCCGGGCATGCCGGTGCGGCGGTACTCGATCGCGGCCACGGCGTACCCGTCGTCGGCCAGGCCGGCGCACTGCGGGCCGGTGTGGGTGCGGTCGAACTCGGCGCGCCAGAAGCCTCCGTGCACCACCACGACCAGCGGTGCGCCGTCACCGTCGAGCGCCGTGGGCCAGCGGACGTCGGCCACGTGCTCGGGCAGCGGGCCGTACCGCACCGTGGTGTCGGGCGGCGGCGCGGTGCGGTCGAGGACGTCGCGGGGGCTGCTCACGACGTCCATCCTCGCCTGCGGTGGTCCGGCGTGCATGATCACGACCGGGTGGCGGGGGGTGACCCCGGTGGTGGGGGCGGCGCCGGGTGCGGCAGGATGCGAGCCATGGCCAAGTGGGAGTACGCGACCGTTCCGCTCATCGTGCACGCGACCAAGCAGATCCTCGACCAGTGGGGCGAGGACGGCTGGGAGCTCGTGCAGGTCGTCACGGGCGACGCCGGCAACCTGGTCGCCTACCTGAAGCGGGAGAAGTGAGCATGGGGGACACCGTGGGTCAGGTCGAGCAGCGCCTCGCCGAGCTCGGGTTGAGCGTGCCCGACGTCGCACCGCCCGTCGCGGTGTACGTGCCCGCCGTCCGCGACGGCGACCTGGTCTGGACCTCCGGGCAGCTGCCCATGGTCGGCGGCTCGCTCGCCGCGACCGGCAAGGTCGGCGACGCCGCCGGCTGCGTGAGCCCGGACGACGCCAAGGAGCTCGCGCGCACCTGCGCGCTCAACGCGCTGGCGGCCGTGAAGTCGGTCGTCGGTGACCTCGACCAGGTCGAGCGCGTCGTGAAGGTCGTCGGCTTCGTGGCCAGCGAGCCCGGCTTCACCGGTCAGCCCGGTGTGGTCAACGGAGCCAGCGAGCTGCTGGGCCAGGCGTTCGGCGACGCGGGTATCCACGCGCGCAGCGCGGTGGGCGTCGCGGTGCTGCCGCTCGACGCGCCCGTCGAGGTCGAGATCACCGTTCGGGTGCGCTGACCTCACCGGCGTCGCGCCGCTCCAGGGCGGCGGTGAGGGCGAGCCGGAAGGCCGTCGAGGCCAGCTCGACCGCGCACGCCCGCACGTCCGCGGCGCTGGGCGGCGGGTCGTCGGTGGCGGCGCCGTCGGGCGGCGGAGGGTCGAGTTCGAGCGGCGGCAGCCGCTCGGCCAGGGCCTGCGCGCACTGCGCGGTGCGCTCGCTGACGCGCGCGACGTCGAGGTGCGGCAGGCCCAGGGCCACGAGCAGGTTCGACATCGCCAGGTAGGAGGGGTCGGCGGCGAAGCCGTCGTCCGTACGCCGGCCCAGGCCGAAGTCGGCGAGGCGCCCGAGCAGACCGGGCTCGGCGTCCTCGAGCACCTCGACCGTCGCGCTCGACAGCGGCACCTCGCCGCCGGGCGGCAGCTCCTCGCGCACGAGCCGCGCCAGCTCGGTGTGCGCGACGCCGCGGTCGATCAGCTGG
The DNA here is from genome assembly GCA_051960055.1 of Angustibacter sp. Classification (GTDB taxonomy): domain Bacteria; phylum Actinomycetota; class Actinomycetes; order Actinomycetales; family Angustibacteraceae; genus Angustibacter. The sequence continues at coordinate 2,316 of JBQCES010000331.1, forward strand.
GAGATCACGGTGAGGCTGAGGCCCCGGCCCAGCAGGGCCTGGATCAGCCGCAGCTGCGCGAGGTGCTCCTGCGAGTAGTAGCCGATGCGTCCACGCATGCGCGGCGGCCGGATCAGCCCCCGAGTGCGGTAGGCGCGGACGTTCCGCTCCGTCATGCCGACTGCGGCGGCCACCTCGGCGAGGGTGTACTCCCGTCGCACCGTTCGTTCCTCTCGTGAGCCTACGATCGCGGCATGCTGCGTGAATTCCCGCTGAACCCGCGGTTGCTCGACCACGCTACGACGTTTACCGCGCAACAAGCGGGAGATCCTGCGCCGCCACGGCGGGCTTCGACGGTGATCTTGCTGCGCGACGGCTCCTCGGACGCCGGGCCGGAGGCCTTCGTGCTGCGCCGGACGTCGTCCATGGCCTTCGCGGCGCAGATGCACGTCTTCCCCGGCGGCGGGGTCGACCCGCGCGACTGCGACGACGACGTCCCGTGGGGCGGCCCCAGCCTGGCGGAGTGGGCGCAGCGGTTGCAGGTGCCGGCGCCCGAGGCGTCGGGGCTGGTGTGCGCGGCGGTGCGCGAGCTGTTCGAGGAGTGCGGTGTGCTGCTGGCCGGACCCGCCGAGGGCGAGGTCGTGCGCGACCTCAGTGACGACTCGTGGGAGACCGACCGGCTGGCACTGCTCGACCGCTCGCTCGCGCTCTCGGAGCTGCTCGAGCGGCGGGGCCTGCAGCTGCGCACGGAGCTGCTGAGCGCGTGGAGCCACTGGTGCACACCGGTTTTCGAGCCTCGCCGCTACTACCCGTGGTTCTTCGTCGCCGCCCTGCCGCACGGGCAGTTGGCGCGGCACGTGAGCGGCGAGGCCGACCACTCCACCTGGTTGCCGGTGCGCGAGGCGGCCGAGGGTGGGCGCACGGGCCGCCTGGCCATGCTGCCGCCCACGCTCGTGACGCTCGAGGAGGTGGCGTCGTGCGGTGACGTCGCCGACGTCCTGGCCCAGGCCCGCGAACCGCGGCTGCTCATGCCGTGGCTGGTGCGGCGTCCCGACGGGCTCGGCGTGCGCATCGACCTCGACGGCCGCGGGGGCGGTGAGCCCGGACCGGAGACGGGCATCGAGGACGCGCCGTGACCGCTGCCTGGCACGGCGGACCCGCGGGCTTGCGGGCTCGTTGCGTGCTCGCGCCCAACCCCTCGCCGATGACGCTCGACGGCACCAACACGTGGGTGCTGCTCGAGCCCGGTGCCCACCGCGCCGTGGTCGTCGACCCCGGCCCGGACGACCCGGCGCACCTCGAGACGGTGCTGCGCGCCGTCCGGGACGCCGGCGCCGACGTCGCGATGACGCTGCTGACCCACGGCCACCTCGACCACAGCGGCGGAGCCCGGCGTTTCCACGAGCTCACCGGCGCGCCCGTGCTCGCCCTGGACCCGTTGCAGCGCTTGGGTTCTGAGGGCCTGGCCGAGGGTCAGCAGCTCGACGTCGACGGCCTCGCGCTCGAGGTGGTGGCCACCCCCGGGCACACGTCCGACTCGCTGTCGTTCCTGCTGCCGGCCGACGCCGCGGTGCTCACCGGTGACACGGTGCTGGGACGCGGAACCACCGTGGTGGCGCACCCGGACGGACGCCTGGCCGACTACTTGGAGTCGTTGCGGCGCTTGGGTTCGCTGGCGCACGGTGGGCGCATCGCGACCGTGCTGCCGGGCCACGGCCCGGCGCTCGACGACGCCACCGCCGTCATCGACGGCTACCTCGCCCACCGCGGCCAGCGGCTCGAGCAGGTGCGCGCCGCCGTGGCCGGCGGTGCGACGACCGCGCGCCGGGTGGTCGAGGTGGTGTACGCCGACGTCGACCGCTCGCTGTGGCCCGCGGCCGAGCTGTCGGTGCGCGCCCAGCTGGAGTACCTCAGCGACCCGCGTTGACCGCCACCTCGCGCACCTCACCGCTGGCGACGTTCCAGTGGTCCATCACCTGGTTGTAGGCGCCGGTCTCGAGCAGCGTCTCGAGCGCTCCCCGTAGCGCGTCCCGTAGCCCCTGCTGCCGCTTGGCCACCGCGATGCCGTAGAGCCCCGGCTCGTACTGCGCCGTCGACGCCAGCTGGTAGTGGGCCTTGGTGCGCACGTCACTCGTGAGGTAGCTCGCCGGCGGGTAGTCGTTGAGCACCGCGGCGGCGCGGCCGGTGCGCAGCTGCACCAGGGCGTCGGAGTTGGTGGCGAAGGTCTTGACGCGGATGGGCACGCCGGCGCAGTTGGCCTGGCTGCGCTTCACGAGGTCGACCTGGGTGGTGCCGTCCTCCACCGCGACCACCTTGCCGCACAGGTCCTTCAGGTCGGTGACGCCGTTGGGGTTGCCGCGCTGGACGACGATCGACGTCCCGGCGTTGAAGTAGTTGACGAAGTCGACTCGTCGCTCGCGCTCGGGGGTGTCGGTCATCGCCGAGATCGCGACGTCGAGCGAGCCGTCGGCCACGCGGGGCAGCAGCTCGGTGAAGTCGACGTTCTGGAACTCCAGGCGCACGCCGAGCACCAGGCCGATCTGCTGTGCGAGGTCGGGCTCGATGCCGACGATCGTGCGCCCGTCGGGAGCGAAGAACGACATGGGCGCGTAGGAGGCGTCGGTGCCCACCCGCAGCACCCCGGACGACTTCACCGCGTCGGGCAGCCGGTCGTGCAGCGCGCGGTCTACCGACACCTTCGGCCCGGCGGCCTGGGCCGGCTCAGCGGACGACGCGTCGCCGCACGCGCTCGCGGTGAGCGCGGTGAGCCCGACGACGGCGGCCAGCAGGGCGGCGCGAGCGGAGCGGTGGTGCGTCATGTCAGGGACCTCTCGTGTGCCGCGGAGAACGCCGAGGCGACCTCCGTCCAGGGAGCAGGGCGCATCCACAGGTAGCCCTGCGCGCGGTCGCACCCGGCGTCCGACAGCCAGCGGGCGACGTCCTCGGTCTCGACGCCCTCGGCGGTCACGGTGCAGCCGAGGCTGTGCCCGAGGCCGATGACCGAGCCGACGATGGCGCGGTCCTGCTCGCTGCCGGAGAGCCCAGCGACGAACGTCCGGTCGATCTTCACCTCGGCGACGGTGAGCGTGCGCAGCTGCGACAGGCTCGTGAACCCGATGCCGAAGTCGTCGACCGAGATCTGGATGCCCTGCTGCGCGAGGTCGCTCACGACGGCGGCAGCGGTCTCGGGGTCGAAGGCCAGCGCCGTCTCGGTGACCTCCAGGTGCAGC
>JBQCES010000332.1:0-29899 GCA_051960055.1 Angustibacter sp.
GCGAGATCGCCCGGGCCGTGGTCCGTGAGCTCTCGCTCCTAACGAGCACCCCTTTCCTCTACGTCTTCCACGTCGCCGCGGCCGGGCGCGGCCACGACGCGCTGCAGGCGCGGCTGCGCGAGCTGGTCGCACCGGCCGACGCGATCTTCCTCGACGCCAAGGTCGAGGCCGAGCTGGCCGAGCTCGACGCCGAGGACGCCGCTGAGCTGCTCGCGGGGATCGGCCAGGAGGAGTCCGGCCTCGACCAGCTGGCCCGCATCGGCTTCCACACCCTCGGCCTGCAGACCTACCTGACGGCGGGGCCGAAGGAGGCCCGCGCCTGGACGATCCGCACGGGCTGGACGGCGCCACAGGCCGCGGGCGTGATCCACACCGACTTCCAGCGCGGCTTCATCAAGGCCGAGATCGTGTCGTTCGACGAGCTCGTCGCGGCCGGCTCGATGGCCGAGGCCAAGTCGCGCGGCAAGGTGCGCATCGAGGGCAAGGACTACGTCATGGCCGACGGCGACGTCGTGGAGTTCCGCTTCAACGTGTGAGCCACCGGCCTCGCTGTCAGGGCAGTGGCAGCTGGCGGCCCAGGGCGGCGAGGATCTCCTGGTCGGAGAAACCGAGGGTCCGGGCTCGCGTGACGAAGTCGGCAGCCATGCCGCCGAGCAGCTGGCGCCGGTCAGCGGCCGGTGCCCGTCGTCCGGAGGTGACGCGGGTGCCGCCGCCGCGACGCGAGGTGAGGAGTCCCTCCTGCTCGAGCTCGCGGTAGACGCGCGCGACGGTGCCGACGGCCACGCCGAGATCACCGGCCAGCTGGCGCAGCGGCGGAACGCGGTCTCCCGGAGCGAGCAACCCGGCCGTGATGAGCTCGGCGAGCTGGCGCCGCAGCTGCTCGTACGGCGGCGTCGGGTCGTCGGGATCGAGCGTGAGGCTCAGGTTCACCGCGTCTCCACCGCTGGCTGGAGGGGACGGGCGACGAGCGCTCCTGGCGCCACGACCTGGCCGAGGAACCAGCCCAGCAGCAGGATCGCCACGGGCACGCTCGCCGCCAGTGCCCAGCCGAGCACCGGCATCCAGGCCGCGTGACAGTCCAGTCGCAGCAGCGCGCTGCCGGCGAAGAAGGCGATGCCGGCGTGGCTGGCGGCCAGCGCGGCCCCCGACGCCGCCACCACCCGAGTGGCCGACCGGCGGCGCAGGATGTCGTCACCGACGTCGTCCGCCGCCAGACCGCGAGGTCGGCGGACCACCGCCGTCAACGCGGCCGCGCTGGCCAGGCCGGTCATCACGAGCACCGCGGCGAGTGGCAGGGAGTAGTAGCCGCCCGGGTAGGGCGAGGCGGCGCTGGCCATGTCACCACAGCGCGCGGCGACGACTCGGCCGGCTCGCCCCAGGTCGTCGGCGGACGCAGTCACCGTGGTGACCACGAGCGTGGAGACGTGCAGGGTGGCCGTCCCGACGGCCGCGCCGGTCAGTGCCCGGGGGAGGTAGTCGGCGACGCGCCGCGCAGCCAGGGAGGCGGTGCGGGGTCCGGCCGGGCGGCGCGGCCGCACCACGGTCTCGGCGAGCCCCACGCCGACGACGACCGAGAGGCCCAGTACTGCAGGCACCAGCATGAGCCCGCGGCCCAGGGCTAGAGCGCCGGTGAGCCACCATGCGACCGCCGCCCCGACGACGACGGCGGCCCCCCACATCCACCGCACGCGGGCCCACTCGGCCGAGGTGTCGACCGTCTGGCCCGACAGGGACAGCGCGACCACGGCCAGGACGAGCGGTGCGGCCATGAGAGCTGCCAGGACGGTGACCACGGGACCTCCGGAGATTTGTGTTGCGTTGTTGTGACAAGGCGAGGGTCTCGCTGCACCCGACTTGTGTCAAGTAGGCAGCACAATCCCCCGCGCCGGTGCCGCTGACCTGCTCAGGCGCTCATGGGCGTCGTGCCAGCATCGACCCGTGGTCACCGACGTTCCGACGTACTCTGCTGAGCCGAGCGACCCCCGGGCGTACACCGCCAGGAACGACCGGCTCTATGCCCGCTTCGCCGGCCTCTACGACGTGGTGGTCAGGATCAGTCCGGTCTGGCGTCGATGGCTGGGTGAAGCCGTTCCGCTGATCCGAGGCCCCAGAGTGCTGGAGGTCTCGTTCGGCACCGGCTGGCTGCTCACGCAGTACGCCGGCCGCTTCGACACCGACGGCATCGACCTCAACCCTGCGCTGCTCAAGACCGCTCGCCGCAACCTGGCGAAGGCCGGGGTCACTGCGGCGCTCCAGCAGGGCAGCGTCGAGGCGCTGCCCTTCCCGGATGCCACGTTCGACACGGTCGTCAACACCATGGCGTTCACGGGGTACCCGGACGGCCCGGCTGCTGCTGCGGAGCTGGCCCGGGTGCTGAAGCCTGGTGGCGCGCTGGTGCTGATCGACATCAACTTCCCCGCGGACGGCAACCGCTGGGGCACGGCCCTCGTCGAGTACTTCTGGAAGCCGTTCGGCGATCTCATCCGTGATGTCGCGGGGCTGCTCACCGACGCCGGCCTTGACGTCGAGGACGCTGAGATCGGCGGGTGGGGCAGCGTCCACCTCTACCGCGCGGTCAAGCCGGGCGACGCTGCCAGCCCGTAGACGAGGTCATCTCAAGGCGCCGCCGGCCCGGCGACGAGCACGGACGACGTGATCGCCCAGCTGGTCACCACCCCGTGCGTGCGCAGCCGCCAGCCGGGCGGGCGCTCTGAGTCACCGTCCGAGCACGCGTCGAACGGCGTCCAGAGTCGTCTCGGGGGAGTCGTTGAAGCAGAGCGGCACGCCGGGCTGGGCAGCCATCACCGTGTTGACGACCCGCTCGAAGACCGCGGTGTACTCGTGCGACGTCCGCAGCCCCGATCCGATCTCGACGACGTCGAAGGGGCGGTCTGCCAGGTGCGCGCGCACGACGTCCTCGGCGCCGGCGGCGTCAGCGGGGACGAGACAGGGTGTGACGTCGAGTCCGTCGGCCCGCAACGCCGCTTCCGCCGTGGCGATGCGGGCCCGCAGCGAGTCCGCGTCCTGCCCCGGCCAGGCGGAGAAGTCGACGGCCGACGGGTCGATGCCGATCAGGAGCATGCGGTGCTGCGTCATCGGTGCAGGCTACGTCGCGAGCGTCGGGCCTGACGACCGTTGCCACGCCTACACTGTGGCGGTGGCTGACGCGCATGACGACGGGCCGTTCTTCCACGGCACCAAGGCCGACCTGCAGGTGGGTGACTACCTGAGGGCCGGCTTTCGCTCGAACTACCGGCCCGAGATCGTCATGAACCACGTGTACTTCACCGCGCTGCGCGACGGCGCTGGTCTGGCCGCCGAGCTCGCAGCGGGCGATGCGCCGCCGCGCGTGTACGTCGTCGAGCCGACCGGGCCGTTCGAGGACGACCCGAACGTGACGGACAAGAAGTTCCCCGGCAACCCCACGCGGTCGTATCGCAGCCGCCACCCGCTCGCCGTCGTGGCCGAGGTGCACGACTGGACGCGGCTGACTCCCGAGGCGCTCCAGGGCTGGCGCGACCGGCTGGCCGTGATCCTCGCCGACGAGCGGGGCGAGATCATCAACTGACCGCGTCCGGATTCTCGGGTGCCTGCGCCGCAGCGGACCCCTAGGGTGTCGCGGATGAAGCTGCTCCTCACCTCAGGTGGCGTGCGAAATCCCAGCATCCACGCCGCGCTCGAGCGGATGCTCGGCAAGCCGGTGTCGCAGTCGCGGGCGCTCGTGGTGCCGACGGCGCAGTGGGGCCACCCGATGTGCGGGCCGCTGGGCGTGCGCGGGCTGGTCGCCGCCGACGCGGACTTCGCCTGCTTCACCGGGCTCGGGTGGGCCTCGCTCGGCGTCCTCGAGCTCACCGCCTTGCCGTCGATCGGCGCGGACCGGTGGGTGCCGTGGGTGCGCGAGGCCGACGTCCTGCTGGTGGACGGCGGCGAGGCGACCTACCTGGCCCACTGGATGAAGGAGTCGGGACTCGCCGACCTGCTTCCGTCGCTGCCCGACCTCGTGTGGGTCGGCGTGAGCGCGGGCAGCATGGTGATGACGCCCCGCATCGGCTCCGACTTCGTCCAGTGGGCCGCGGCCCCCGACGACCGGACGCTCGGCGTGGTCGACTTCTCGATCTTTCCGCACCTCGACCTGTTCCCCGAGAACACCATGGCGGACGCCGAGCGCTGGGCGCAGGAGATCGGCGGACCGGCCTTCGCGATCGACGAGCAGACGGCCATCGCGGTGGTGGACGGTGCGGTCGAGGTGGTCTCGGAGGGGCAGTGGCGAGCGTTCAACGCCGCCGCCGGGTGACCGGTGGGTCGGCGCCGCGACGTCAGCTCCGTTGCGCGATGACCTGCTCGACGAGGACGTCGCCGTGGCCGGCGTGCCGGGCCAGCTCGGCGATCATGTGCGCGTAGACGAAGCGCAGGCTCACCGGCCCCTGGTGCCAGGGGAACTGCTCGTCGAGATCGTGCGAGGCGGCGACCGTCCGCGAGTGCTCGCAGGCGCGCAGGAAGGCTTCACGCACCGAGTCGATTGTGTCGTCGGGCGACAGGATGAAGCTCTCGTCGACGGTGTCCGGCAGCCCGAGGTCGCTGCGCGGCACCCCGCCCACTCGCGAGTGGAACCACACCTTCTCCACGAAGATCGCGTGCTTCACCAGGCTCAAGGGCGTCGTCAGCGACGGCACGAGGCGGGCGCGCGCCTCAGTGTCGTCGAGGTCTGCGAGCAGGCCGGCCACCTCCTCGCGCTGGACGTCGAGCAGCTGCTCGAGCAGGGCTCGCTCACCGGCTAGGAAGAGTTCCACGTCCGCCAGGCTAGAGGCCCGCCAAGATTCTTCGTCGGCGTTGTCGATGTGGGCGTGCCTCGTCCGTCATCGTGGTGAGGTCGCGCCCGCGGCCTCACCGACACAGGAGGAGTTCTCGATGAGTCGTTACCTGGTGCTGCTGCCCGCGCCCGAGGCCGAGTGGGCGAAGCTGCCGCAGTCCGAGCACGAGAAGGGCATGCGGTCGCACCAGCAGTTCCACGCCGACCTCGCCGCCGGCGGCCACGAGATGCTCGCTGTCAGCCCGCTCGAGCCGTCGGCCCAGGCCACCTCGATGCGCCCGGACGGCGACGGCGGAGCCATCGTCACGGATGGCCCGTTCACCGAGTCGGCCGAGCAGATCGTCGGCTTCTACCTCATCCGCAGCGACGACGAGGCCGGCCTGCGGAAGGTCTGCGAGCAGTTCGCGTCGCGAGGTGAGCTCATCGAGTTCCGTCGCCTGGCCGAGTGACACGGAGCGAAGGGGAACGTCATGAGCGAGTACATGGTGATCATCGTCGGCGACGCCGACCGCTGGTGGACGTCGATGACCATGAAGGAGCGCAAGGACGCGTACGCCGAGTACGCGCGCTTCGGTCGCGAGCTGGAGAGCCGCGGCCACAAGATCAAGGGCGGTGCCGAGCTGCACCACAGCGCCGAGGCGAAGTCGATCCGGCCCGGCAGCACGGTCGTCACCGACGGCCCGTTCACTGAGACCGCCGAGCAGGTCGGCGGCTTCTACCTGGTCGAGAGCGACGACCTCGACGACCTGCTCGACTGCTGCACGATCATCACCGGTGTGGGTGACGGCATCGAGGTGCGGCGCACGGTCGACCCCGCCGAGCGGCCGTCGTGACCCGGTACGTCGTCCTCGTGGCCTACGAGGCGGGGGCATGGGAGTCGGCGTCAGAGACGTTGCGGCAGAGGTACTTCGAGGCGCACCATGCCTTCGAGCGGTACGTCGACGCGAACGGACGCCGGATCAGCTCCGCGCCGCTCGCCGGGGCCGACACCGCGACGACGATCCGGCACGTCGACGGCACGGTGGCCATCACCGACGGCCCGTTCGTGGAGTCGGTGGAGCAGGTGGGCGGCTACTACGACGTCGAGCTGCCCGACCTCGACCACGCGCTCGCGGCAGGGCGCCTGCTGCCGTCGGCGTACGCCGTCGAGATCCGGCCCGTCGTAGCCATCGAGGGCTACGAGCGGACGTGAACGACGCTCAGGTCGTTCTCACGGCGGTCGTGCGCGAGGAGTGGGGGCGCCTGGCGTCCCTGCTCCTCGCGCAGTTCCGCCGGCTCGACCTGGTCGAGGACGCCCTGGGCGACGCCGTCGAGGCCGCCGCGCGCCGCTGGCCGGCCGACGGCGCACCCGACAACCCGGCCGCCTGGCTGCTCACGACCGCTCGCCGCCGCGTGATCGACCGCGTGCGCGCCGAGTCGATGGCGCACCGCAGGGCGCCGCTGCTGGTCACTGACGCCGAGCACCGCCAGCAGCAGCTGGCCGCGATGGCCGACCCCGGGAACCTCGTCGAGGACGACCTGCTGCGGCTGGTGCTCATGTGCACCCACCCTGCCCTGGCGCCGGAGTCGGCGAGCGCGCTCGCCCTGCGCCTCGTGCTCGGCGTGAGCACCCACGACATCGGGCGGCTGTTCCTCGTCAGCGAGGCGACGGCGGCAGCGCGGATCACGCGGGCCAAGAAGAAGATCGTGGCGGCCGGTATCGCCTTCGCCGTTCCCGGTGCGGACGTGCTGCCCGAGCGCCTGGAGTCGGTGTCGCGGACGGCGTACCTGGCGTTCACCGCCGGCTACGCCCCGGGCAGCGGACCCGACCTGCTGCGGGTCGAGCTCGCGGGCGAGGCGATCCGACTGGTGCGGGTCGTCGTCGGGCTGTGCCCACAGGACCCGACGCCGCTGGCCTTGCTCGCGCTGTTGCTGCTGCAGCACTCGCGCCGTGACGCGCGGGTTGCGGACGACGGCACGCTCGTCCTGCTCGCCGACCAGGACCGCAGCCGGTGGAGGCACGACGAGATCGACGAGGCGCTGGCCCTGCTCACCTCTCCGGTGCTGAGGGGCGCCCTACCCCCGCTGGCCGCGGCGTACGTCGTCCAGGCGCGCATCGCGGCCGAGCACGCGACGGCTGCTGACCCCGTGCACACGCGCTGGCACCGGATCGTCGAGCAGTACGACCTCTTGCTGCGGCTCGCGCCCTCGCCCAGCGCCCGACTCGCCCGTGCGGTGGCGGTCGCCGAGGCTGACGGCGCTGATGCCGGCTTGGCTGCGCTGCAAGGGATCGAGCTGCCCGGGAGCCACCGGTTGCCGGCCGTGCGAGCCGAGCTGCTCGCCCGCGGAGGTGACCTGGTGGCCGCAGACGCGGCGTATGACGAAGCGATCTCCCTGTGCCGCAACGACGTCGAACGCGACTACCTGGCACGGCAGCGACGAGGGCTGTCGACGTCGGTCGACCTCGGGTCGCCTGCGCCGTAGGTTGGCCGGCATGGATCCCCGCGTCAGCTTCATCACCCTGGTCGTGCGCGACCTCGACCGCAGCCGTGACTTCTACGTGCGCGGCCTCGGCTGGACCCCGGAGCTCGACGTCCCGAACGAGGTCGTGATGATCCGGATCGGCGAGAAGCTCGTGCTCTCGCTCTGGCACGAGGACGCCGCGGTCGGTGAGCTCGGGCGGATCGGGCGGGGCGACGGCGCGCCGCCGTTCACGTTGGCGCACAACGTGCCGACGCCCGAGGACGTCGACCGCGTACTGGCCGAGGCCGCCGCCGCCGGTGCCGACGTGCCGGCCGAGCCGGTGGCTCGCGACTGGGGCGGCTACACCGGCTACTTCGCCGACCCCGACGGCTTTCGGTGGGAGGTCGCGTACAACCCCGGGCCCATCGGTGAGTCGGTGCTCTGAGCGCCTGCCCATAGGCTGCGCGGGTGGACGACGACCTGCGCAGCCTGACCGACGCGTGCCGAGACCTGATCGAGAGCCGGTTCCCCGGCGACGACCACGCAGGCGCCGCGGCGATGTTGCTGGGTGACGGCACGATCCTCACCGGTACGGCGCCCGAGGCGGTCAACCCATCGGTCGAGGTCTGCCACGAGATCGAGCCCTACTGCGGTGCCTTCCGGTTGGGACAGCCGGTGGTGGCGTCCGTGTGCCTGCACCGGCAGCCCGGCGGTCGCGTCGTGGTGCTCAGCCCCTGCGGGGTCTGCCGGGAGCGGTTGGCCGTGCACGGCCCCGACGTGCGGGTCGCGGTGGCCGACCGGCAGGACGCCACCGTCGTCGTGTGGAAGGACCTGGCCGAGGTGCTGCCGGACTACTGGATGACGGCGTTCCCCGACGAGGTCGACGCGCGCTGGCTGCGCTGAAGCCCTACAGCCAGTAGGTGTCGTGGCGCTGCATGAACTCGGCGCGCTGCTCCTCGCTCATCTCCTCGCCGCGGGCGAGCGTCTCGAAGTAGTCCTCTCGCGGCCCACCCGGCGCGAACATGAGCAGCATCGACGCGCGGTCGGCGCCCCGGAAGCCGTGGATGCCGCCCTCGGGCACGTAGAGGAAGTCGCCCGGGCGGGCGGTGACCCACTCGCGTCCGTCGTACAGGCGCACCTCGCCGGACAGCACGTAGAACTGCTCCGAGATCGAGCGGTGGAAGTGCGGGTCCGGGCCGGACTCGTCGTCCCCGAAGGTCCAGCGGTACAGGCCGAAGCGGCCGGAGGTGCGGTCGCCGGTGGCGAGATACTCGCACGTGACGCCGCTGCGGTAGGTCACCTCGGCCGGCGCGTCCGGGGTGCGCAGCCACGCGCTCACCTCGCCGCCGTCGCCGAGGTAGGTGTCGTCCGGGTACGGGCGCGGTAGCGACATCTCAGCCGTCCGTGGCGCGGGCGGCGACGCCGTCCAGCCGCAGCGTCGTCGAGGCATCGCGGTGCGAGCCGTCCGAGCCGACGTGCTTGTCGCTGATCTGGGGCCCGTTCTTGATCACGTGCACCAGTGCCATCCCGTGGCCGCGGCCCAGGCCGAGCTCGTCGGCCAGCCAGGCCAGGATCTCGCCGGACTTGGTGTCGGCGGTGAATCCCCGCTCGTGCGCCCGGTCGACGATCTGCTGCGGCGTCAGCCCCGTCTTCTCCTCGGCCTTGTCGAGATACGCCTGGAACGACACCGTGCCACCACCCCTCGGTCGGCTCCGCCGGCGCCCCTCGCCGCGGAGCGCCGACAGTAGTGGATCAGCCGGCGTCGCGGGCTGCTCGATGCCGGCGAATCCGCCAGACCACCAGGGCGATGACCGCCACGACCGCCGCGACCGCGGCGCCACCGCGGCCGATCGTCTTCTCGACCTGCGCGTACGACGCGCCGGCGAGGTAGCCGGCCACCACCACGGCCACGCCCCACAGCACCCCGCCCCCGGCGTTCCACGCGAGGAACGTCGGGTAGCGCATGCGCGAGGCTCCGGCCAGTGCCGGCATGACCGCGCGGAAGAACGCCACCCAGCGGCCCAGCAGCACCGCCGTGCCACCGCGGCGGGCCAGGAAGCCGCGAGCGTCGTCGAGTCGGCGCCCGTGCTTGCGCAGCATCTTCAGCTGCAGGATCCGCGGCCCGAGGTGCTTGCCGACCTCGTAGCCGACCGTGTCGCCGACGACCGCGGCCAGCACGACGGCGACGATCACCGCCGCCAGCGCGACGTGGCCTCGCTGGGCAGCCACGCCACCCAGTACGGCGGCCGTCTCGCCCGGGATGACGAAGCCGACGAACAGCGCGTCCTCCGCGAAGACCACCGCCGTGACGACGAGGATCACCAGCCATCCAGGCGCGCCCAGCACGGCGTCGACGGCTGAGGTCATACCGGCAGCGTACGAGAGGTCGCGCCAGCGGGCCTGTCAGCCGACGGTGCGGTAGGTGAGCCGTCGGTGCAGAGCCGGCTGCACCAGCGCGAGCGACGCCGCCGTCACCGCCACGGCGGCCCAGAAGCCGGCCGGGCCGAGCCGGGCCAGCAGCTGTGTGCCGGCGAACGGTGCGAGCACGGCAGCCACCCCCCAGCTGAGGCCGTACGTCGACAGGTACCGGCCACGGGCGGCCGGTGGCGCGATCGAAACCACCACGGCGTAGGCGTGGCCCAGCAGCAGCAGGTCACCCAGGCTCCACACCACCGTGGCCGCGGCGAACGCCGGTTGCGACGTCGCCACGCCGTTCGCGCCCAGCCCCAGGGCCAACAGGGCGTACCCCACCGTCATGGCACGCACGGGCCGGGACGACCACGACCGGCGACGCAGGAACGGCTGCCCCAGCGCGATCGTGGCGGCGGACAGCGTGAGCAGCAGGCCGAGCACCGACGGCGCGAGCCCGCGCTGAGCCAGCGTCAGCGGGAGGGTCACGCTCACCTGCAGGTACACCGTCGCGAACACGGTGCCCACGGCGAGCAGCGCGAGCAGCCTCCGGTCGCGCCACGGGCTCGCCCGCACGTCGTCACGTTCTCCCGTGCTGCGGCCGGCCGGTGCGGACGGCGTCCGGTCGCCCGACAGCACGGCCGCCACCACGACCGCGCACACCAGGCACGACGCCGCGTCCGCGACGAACAGCCACCTCAGCCCCAGCGGAGCGAGGGCTGCGGCGAGCAGCCCGGCGGCCATCCCGGACGCGGCGAGCGCGCCCCCCAGCAGCCCGTATGCCGCGGCGTGCTGCTCAGGTGGCGTGCGGTCGGCGATGAGCGCCTGGCTGGGCGACTCGTAGATCTCGAACGCCAGACCCAGACCCACGACCCCCGCGGCGGCGTACGCGAGCGTCGGGGCTGCAGCGATTCCCAGCTGTGCGGCGGCGGTGGCCACGAGCCCGGTGACCATCGTGGCGCGCGCTGACCAGCGGTCGCTGAGCCAGCCGCCGAGCAGCCGGGAGGCGATCGTGGCGAGGCCGAACGCCGCGAGCAGCCGCCCGACGTCGGGCAGGTCCGCTCCCAGCTCTCGGACCAGCACGAGGCTGAGGAAGGGGAGGGAGAAGGCGCCCAACCGGTTGACCGCTCGGGCCGCGATGAGGACGCGGACGGCCGAGGGGAGCGTTGACGCGCTGTGCGGGCGAGAGAGCAGCATGCGCTACCGTTTCGGTGACTGGCAACCAGCCTGTTGCCAGTTACGCACCGGGGAAACGTAGAGCCGCAGGAGGTGACTGGTCAAGTGGCGTTCGACAGTCACCTGCTGACGCTCCTCGACGTCGCAGCCGGCCTGGTGAACCTGCACTCCGGTCGATCCGAGCAGGGCCGCGAGCGCTCACCGGTCGATGCCGCGGGTGCCCGGGCTGCGACCGCTGCGCTGCTGCGCCGAGATGACGGACGGCTCCCGCGGGTGACCGTGGCGGACGCCGCGACGCTGGCCGACCACGCCCGCCAGTGGCGCCGGGTCTTCGACGCCGTCCAGGACGGTGATGACGCGGCCGCCGCCGTCGTGCTCAACCGCCTGCTGCGTGACACCGGCGCGCGTCCGCAGCTCGACCCGCTCCCGGGCGGTGGCTGGCACGTGCACTTCCACGGCCGCGACGACAGCCTGGTCGTCGGCTGGGCCGCCGGGTGCACGACGGCACTCGCGTTGGCGCTCGGCAGCGACCTCGCCGGTCGCATGCGAACGTGCGCCGCCGAGCGGTGCGACGCCGTGTTCGTCGACACCTCGAAGAACGGCAGCCGGCGGTTCTGCTCCACCACCTGCCAGAACCGCACGAAGACCGCGGCCTACCGCTCGCGGTCCGCTGGCTGACGGGTCTAGCCAACGGCGTGCTCGCGGTGCGAGCCTCGGACGAGGCGAGTCCACGGGGAGGCGGACATGGCGCACGGAGACATCACGCACATCGACATCCCGGTCAGTGACACGAAGCGGGCTGCGGCGTTCTACCAGTCGGTCTTCGGCTGGCAGATCGCGGAGGTGCCCGGGTACGAGGGGTACCCGATGTGGCGGGCGCCCAACCAGATCTCCGGCGGCGGCCTCGCGCCGCGGTCGGACGACTTCACCCAACCGCGGTCGTACGTCGAGGTCGACTCCATCGACGACGCGATCGCCGCCGCGAAGTCGGCCGGCGGCACGGTGCTGATGGACCGCCAGCAGATCAGCGAGACGAGCTGGTGGGCCGCGGTCGAAGACCCCGACGGCAACCGGATCGGGCTCTACGAAGGGCACACCGACACCTGATCCGGCCCGGACAGCGCGCGGTTAACCCGTGGCTGCCACCCGCTCGATTGACTAGCGTCGGGTCATGGCCGAGCTGATCGCACCGACCGTCGCGCTGCACGCCTCATGGCTGGAGTCCTTGCGCGAGTGGGGGTCCGGCGTCCACCAGGACGGCACCGGCCTGCACGGCGACGACGACGTGGAGTCCGCCGAGGGCTTCGCCGCCTGGGTCGAGCGGCTGCGCCAGCAGAACGACCCGACGGTGCCGCTGCCTGAGGGGCGCGTGCCGGCCGAGTACTGGTGGATCGTCGACGGCAACGCCTACCTCGGGGCGATCACCCTGCGCCACGAGCTCAACGACTTCCTGCTCGAGCAGGGCGGTCACATCGGGTACGGCGTGCGCCCGACCGCGCGCCGACGTGGCCTCGCGACCTGGGCGCTGGGCGAGGTCCTCCGGCACGCTCGCCAGGTGGGGCTCACGCAGGTGCTCATCACCTGCGACGACGACAACGTCGGATCGGCGCGCACCATCGAGCGGCACGGTGGCCGGCTCGAGGACGTGCGCGAGGTGGACGGCGACCGGACCGTCCGCCGGTACTGGGTCGACCTCACCTGACGCAGGTCGGCCGCGAGCTCTTCGGCGACGGGCCGTTCGGCCCTGGCGGCCGGTGGCGAGCGGTGCGCACCGTGATCTGAGGAGGTGCGTCATGACGACCCTGCTGCCGGTGCTGGTGGTGGCCTTCGCAGTGCTTGCCGCGGTCTCGATGCTGCGCCATCACGACCCGACGCGGCGAGCGGTGGCCCTGCGGCGGGCGGGGCTCGGCTGGATGGTCGCGTTCGCCGTCCTCGGAGGTCTGTTCATCGCCGGTGAGACGTTCAGCGACCCCGGCGGGTTCGCCGCGGCAGGCATGGTGCTGGCGTGGTTGGTTCCGCTCGTGCTGCTGGCCGCGTTGGCGTGGTGGCGGCCCAGCCTGGCGGAACCGGTGCTCATGGTGCTCGTGCTGGCGGTGCTCGCGTTCTCCGTGTGGTCGGTGGTGGACTCGCGCGGTGGCCGTGGCTTCCGCGACCTGCAGGGCCCGTTCGACGCGATCGGCGTCTTCGTCGTGTCGGTCGCGCTGGGGTTCCTGGGGGCGCACCGTCCGCGCGCTGCCGGCCTGATGCTGCTGGCGACGTCGCTGCTGCCCGTGCTGATCGAGGTCGCCGGATCGGGTGCGCCGCTTCGGCACGCGTTCACCGGGTCACTGGGCGCGGCATCGCTACCTGGTCTCGTGAGTGCCGGCCTGTTCCTGCTGGCCCAGCACGAGTCGACGCTGCGCCGAGCGGTGCCGCGCGGTCCGTTGCCCGCGCCACCGCGCTGACCGAACCCCACGCCGTCTGCCTCGCTACCCCCGTCGCGCAGGGTGGCGATCATGGGGCGTGCGTCGGATCGGGTGGTCACGGCTGGGCGGCTCAGGTTCGAAGATCCACGGAACGAAGGGCATACCGGACCACCGACCCAGGAGCCCTTTCTCGTGCGCAACGCCACCCGTCACCTCACCAAGATCGTCGTCGCCTTCGCCGTCGTCGCCAGCTTGCTCGCCGCCACCGCCGTTCCCGCGGCGGCGGCCGCCGGCTCGGTGCCGCGGTTCGGCCGCTCCATCGAGCGCTACGCGCCCTACCAACCGCAGCGTTCTTGCGCGCGGTCCGCCAGCAAGGGCGCCGTCCGGCTGTCGCGCTGGCTGCTCGCTCGCTACCGCGGCAGCTCGTCGTCGGGCATCATGCGGGCCTGCAGCGCCGGGGGGACGAGCGAGCACAAGGACGGGCGCGCGTTCGACTGGCACGTCGACTACCGCACCAGCCGCGGCCGCGCTCAGGGCCTGGCGTTCCTCAAGCTCGCTCTCGCCACCGACCGCTACGGCAACCGCGACGCGATCGCCCGGCGCATGGGCATCATGTACATCATCTGGAACGACCGGATCTACTCCGCGAGCCGTGGCTTCTCGCCCCGCGCGTACGTGCACCCCGCCTGCCGAGGCAAGGCGCTGTCGCGCTGCAGCTCCACCCTGCGCCACCGCGACCACATGCACATCTCGCTGGACGTGGCCGGTGGCCGAGCCACCACCTCGTTCTGGGACGGCACCGTCGCCGGTGTGGCCGCTCCGGCGCGCGTGACGACCACCAAGCCGAAGCCGAAGCCGAAGCCGAAGGCCAAGCCCCAGCCCAAGCCCAAGCCCCAGCCGAAGCCGATCTACCCCCCGGTGCTCGACCAGCGCACGCACCCCGTCGTCTCGCTCGGCATCTCGCCGCGGTCGTCGACGGGCACCCGGACGGCGTTCTCGCTCAAGGCGGGTACGACCTACCGGCTCGTCGCCACCGGGTACTACCAGTACGGGGCCGGCACGCGCGTGGCCGACGCGGCGTGCTCCTGGCACCGGCAGGACGACGCCGGCTGGGACCGCCGCGCCGAGGGGACGACCGTCGCGAGCCGGCTCAAGCTCACCGTGAACGGCGCGTCCGGCTGGTGGTCGTCGCAGGGTTCGTGCGACGAGGAGTCGCACGCCTACGTGTGGGACTACCGCCCGACCACGACCGGCCCCGTGACCTTCCGCATCGACGACTCGACCCGGTCCGACAACACCGGTGCCCTGGTCGTGCGGGTGCTGCGCGCGGGGGCCAGCACCGCCGCGTACCGGACGGCGCTGCCGAAGCTGGCCGCCGAGCCGGCCGCGCAGCCGATGGAGCCCACGGGTGGACGCCTGCGGGGCATCGAGTCGCTGACCGTGACTCCGGATGGTGCGACCAGCACCTCCTACCTCGCCGAGGGGCGGCGCTACCTCGTGCGCGTGTCCGGCACGTGGACCGCCGGGGACGGCGTGGAGGTCGACGCCGAGTGCAGCAAGACGCCGTCCGGGCAGTGGCTGCGTCGCCGCTCCGCCGACCCGCTGCACCCCAGCGCCGACTTCTACGACCTGTACCTCAACGGCGAGGACCTGCAGTGGGACTACGACTGCTCACCCACGCACGAGTACGGCTACCTGTACGAGCCGAAGCAGGACGGCAACGCGCAGCTCGCGGTGTGGGACACCAGCTACGGCGACGACGCGGGCTCGCTGAAGGTCGACCTGTACTCGCTCGGCCACCACGACTGGTGACGTCGAGGGCCGCCGAGAGCTAGAGGGCCAGACCGCCGAAGGCGATGCCGACCCCGTACGTCACCACCATCGCCAGCGCCCCACCGAGGACGTTGCGACGGATGGCGCGGGCGCGGTCGGCGTCGCCGAGGCGCGCGCTCAGCCAGCCGGTGAGTCCCAGCGCCACCACGACGGCGACGAAGGTGATCGGCACCCGCGTACCGGTCGACGGCAGCAGGATCGCCACGAGCGGCAGCATCGCGCCGACGGTGAACGCGATGGCGGACGCGTACGCCGCGTGCCACGGGTTCGTGAGGTCGTCGGGGTCGATGCCCAGCTCGGCGTCGACGTGGGCGGCGAACGCGTCGTGCGCCGTCAGCTGCTCGGCGACCTGACGCGCGAGGTCGTCGTCGAGTCCCTTGTCGCGGTAGATCTGGATGAGCTCCGCGAGCTCCTCCTCGGGCATCTCCTCGAGCTCGCGGCGCTCCTTCTCCAGCAGCGCCCGCTCGGTGTCGCGCTGGGTACTCACCGACACGTACTCGCCTGCGGCCATCGACAGCGCTCCGGCCACCAGGCCCACCACGCCGGCCGTGGCGATCGCGGCCCGGTCACCGGTGGCACCCGCGACGCCCACGACGATGCCGGCCGTCGAGACGATGCCGTCGTTCGCCCCGAGCACCCCGGCTCGCAGCCAGTTCAGCCGAGCACCCACCGATCGCGAGTGCTCCTCGCCCCGGTGCGCCGTCGTCTCGTCCGCGGTCTCGCTCACGAGCCCACCGTACGGGACCACCCGGCCCCCTGGGGGCCGTGAGCGCGCGTCGGGGCCGAGTGCGTCGCGCCGGTAGACTCTCGGGGTTCCCCACCCTCGATCGTCAGGACCCTTGCATGCCCACGCGCACCCGCGACGACATCCGTAACGTCGCGATCGTCGCCCACGTCGACCACGGCAAGACCACCCTCGTCGACGCCATGCTCTGGCAGTCCGGGGCTTTCGGCGAGCACCAGCACGTCGACGAGCGCGCCATGGACTCCGGCGACCTCGAGCGCGAGAAGGGCATCACGATCCTCGCCAAGAACACCGGCGTGCGCTACACCGGTCCGTCCGCCGCGACGCTCGGCCACCCCGACGGCGTCACGATCAACATCATCGACACCCCGGGCCACGCCGACTTCGGGGGAGAGGTCGAGCGCGGGCTGAGCATGGTCGACGCCGTGTGCCTGCTGATCGACGCCTCCGAGGGGCCCCTGCCCCAGACGCGGTTCGTGCTGCGCAAGGCCCTCGAGGCCCGGCTGCCCGTGATCCTGGTCGTCAACAAGGTCGACCGGCCCGACGCCCGCATCAGCGAGGTCGTCGACGAGACCTACGAGCTGTTCATGGACCTCGACGCCACCGAGGACCAGATCGAGTTCCCGATCGTCTACGCGTCGGCGAAGGCCGGCCGGGCGTCCCTCAACCGCCCGGACGACGGCGGTCTGCCCGACTCCGAGAACCTCGAGCCGCTGTTCGCCACGATCCTCGAGCACGTGCCCGCGCCGACGTACGAGGAGGGCGCGCCGCTGCAGGCGCACGTGACCAACCTCGACGCCTCGCCGTTCCTCGGGCGCATCGCGCTGTGCCGCGTGCACCAGGGCACCGTGCGCAAGGGCCAGCAGGTCACGTGGTGCCGCCACGACGGCACGCAGCAGCGGGTGAAGATCACCGAGCTGCTGATGACCCAGGCGCTCGAGCGCCTCCCGGCAGAGGAGGCCGGCCCGGGCGACATCATCGCCGTGGCCGGGATCCCCGAGATCACCATCGGCGAGACGCTCGCGGACGCCGACGACCCGCGCCCGCTGCCCCTCATCACGGTCGACGAGCCGGCCATCTCGATGACGATCGGCACGAACACCTCACCGCTCGCCGGCCGCGGGCCGACGAAGAACACCAAGGTCACCGCCCGGCTGGTCAAGGACCGCCTCGACCGCGAGCTCGTCGGCAACGTGTCCATGCGGGTGCTGCCCACCGAGCGCCCTGACACCTGGGAGGTCCAGGGGCGAGGCGAGCTCGCCCTGGCGATCCTCGTCGAGCAGATGCGCCGCGAGGGCTTCGAGCTCACCGTGGGCAAGCCGCAGGTGGTCACGCGGGAGGTCGACGGCAAGCTCCACGAGCCGGTCGAGCGCCTCACCGTCGACGCGCCGGAGGAGTACCTCGGCGCCATCACCCAGCTGCTCGCCGTCCGCAAGGGCCGCATGGAGCAGATGACCAACCACGGCACGGGCTGGATCCGGATGGAGTTCCTCGTCCCGTCGCGCGGCCTCATCGGCTTCCGCACCGAGTTCCTCACCGAGACGCGGGGCACCGGCATGGCGCACCAGGTCTTCGAGCGCTACGAGCCGTGGTTCGGCGAGCTCCGCACGCGCCCGAGCGGTTCGCTCGTGGCCGACCGCACCGGGATGGCGACGCAGTACGCCATGGCCAACCTCCAGGAGCGAGGCACGCTGTTCGTCGACCCCGGCACCGAGGTGTACGAGGGCATGGTGGTGGGGGAGAACTCCCGCGCTGACGACATGGACGTCAACATCACCAAGGAGAAGAAGATGACCAACGTCCGCTCGAACGCGGACGAGCTGGAGCGCCTCGTGCCGGCGCGCAAGCTCTCGTTGGAGCAGTCCCTCGAGTTCTGCCGGGACGAGGAGTGCGTCGAGGTGACGCCGGACGCCGTCCGCATCCGCATGGTGATCCTCGACAAGGACGAGCGAGCGAAGGCCGCAGCCCGCGCTCGGCGGTCCTGACGGGCTGTCGCAGCGTCCCTCGTCAGACGTCCGCCGGATCTCGTTCCGGTGACGGTCGCTGGCGCGTCGATATCGGCTCAGCGTCCGCAGGTCGCGGAGCGGTCACGATTGGGCAACGTCGCCCGCAGGGTGTTGCTGGACGAGTACCGCCCTGGCATAGAGTCCTCACGGCTTGAGCAGTCCCCCACCGAAAGGTTTCCTTCATCATGACGCTTGCGTCGCAGTCTGCCGAGCAGGAGACGCACGTCACCGAAGGAGCGACAGGTGTCCAGGGTCGTTCGCCGGCCCAGATCGCCTGGGGTCGGCTGAAGCGCGACCGCGTCGGCATGGTGAGCCTCATCGTCGTGCTGCTCTACATCGTCATCGCGCTGCTGGCTCCGGTGATCACCCGCCTCCTCGGCGTCGACACCGGCTACAACGAGACGCTCATCGGTGACGGCGGTATGCCGAAGGACACCTCGTTCTTCCACAGCGCCATCAGCTCCGATCACCTGCTGGGCATCGAGCCGGTCACCGGCCGCGACATCCTGGCCGAGCTGCTCTACGGCAGCCGCATCTCGCTGCTGGTGTCGTTCGCAGGCACGCTGCTCACCGGCGTGATCGGCGTGACGATCGGCATCATCGCCGGCTACAGCGGTGGCCGGCTGGACTCCCTGCTCGGCCGCCTGATGGACCTCATCCTCAGCTTCCCGCAGCTGATCCTGCTGATCGCGCTCAGCCCGATCGTCGTCCAGCTGTTCGACAAGAAGCTGCACTGGGAGGGCAACACCGCGCGCATCGCCTTCCTGATCCTGGTCTTCGGCGTCTTCGGCTGGCCCTACCTCGCCCGCATCATCCGCGGCCAGGTGCTGAGCCTGCGCGAACGCGAGTTCGTCGAGGCCGCGATCTCGATGGGTGCCTCGACGCGGCGCATCCTGTTCAAGGAGATGCTGCCCAACCTCTGGGTGCCGATCCTCGTGTACTCGTCGCTGCTGCTGCCGAGCTACATCGGCGCCGAGGCGGCGCTGTCCTTCCTCGGTGTCGGTGTGAGTGAGCCGACGCCGACCTGGGGCAACATGCTCTCGAACTCGGTGACGTTCTACCGCGTCGCCCCGCTGTACCTCTTCATTCCCGGTACGGCGCTGTTCATCCTGGTGCTCGCCTTCAACCTGCTGGGCGACTCCATCCGCGACGCGCTGGACCCCCGGGCCGCGCGCTCGTAACACACCACTCAGACGTCCCGGCCACGGCCGGGAGCGGCTCACCGTTCGCGGGGGGCCGGACGGACCGAGCAAAAGCCTCGGTTCATCGACCAGGAGGAGACAACATGGGCAAGGCCAAGATCGGTCTTCGCTACGTTGCCCTCGCCTCGGTCGGCGCCTTGGCGCTGGCTGCGTGCGGTGGCGGCGGCAGTGACAACGCGGGCGGCGGTGACAACGGCAGCGGCGGTGGCAAGGGTCAGAAGGGTGGCACCCTGACGATCCTGACCCAGGCCGAGCAGTTCAACCACCTCGACCCCCAGCGCAACTACACCGGTGAGGACCTCGCGTTCTCGAGCGCGTACTTCGCTCGCACGCTGACCGCCTACAAGATGAGCCCGGACGGCACCAAGGCCGGCGAGCTCGTGGGCGACCTGGCCACCGACACCGGCAAGGCGTCCGACGGCGGTAAGACCTGGGCCTTCACCCTGCGTGACGGCGCCAAGTGGGAGGACGGCTCCGACGTCACCTGCGCCGACATCAAGTACGGCATCTCCCGTACGTTCGCGCAGACCGTCATCACCGACGGCCCGACCTACGCGATCAGCCTCCTGGACATCCCCAAGGACAAGGACGGCAACCCGAGCTACAAGGGCCCGTACGAGACCAAGAACAACGACACGGCCTCGTTCGACAAGGCTGTCGAGTGCTCCTCGGACGGCAAGACGATCACCTTCCACCTGAACCAGCCGGCCGGTGACTTCAACTACACCGTGACGCTGTCGTCGTTCGCGGCGGTGCCGAAGGCCAAGGACACCGGTGAGAAGTACGACACCTCCGTCGTCTCCGACGGCCCGTACAAGATCACCGAGTACACCAAGGGCCAGCAGCTCGTCCTCGAGCGCAACCCCAACTGGAGCTCCTCGCAGGACTCCTACCGCCCGGCGTACCCGGACAAGATCGTCGTGAAGTTCTCGATCGAGTCCACCACGATCGACCAGCGCATGATGGCCGACGCCGGTGAGGACCAGACCGCGATCTCGCGCGACTCCCTCGACACCGCCTCGCTGACCACGGTCTTCAACGACCCGCGCTTCGAGTCCCGTCGGGTGAACGAGTTCGACCCGTACGTGCGCTACATCGCGATCAACACCCAGAAGGTGCCGAACGTCAAGCACCGCCAGGCGATCCTGGTCGCTGCCGACCGCGCCGCCCTCCGCACGATCGCCGGTGGCTCGTTCGCCGGTGACCTGGCTGACGGCGTCATCAAGCCCAACCTGCCCGCCGACTACGCGAAGTCGGGCATGTGGGACGGCATGTACGGCGGCAAGGTGCCCGACACGGGCAACCCGGACCTCGCCAAGCAGCTCGTCCAGGAGTCGGGCCAGCCGATGCCTGAGCTGACCTACCAGTACGCGAAGACCCCGGACAACGACAAGTCGGCTGCCAGCCTGCAGGCCTCGCTGGCCAAGGCCGGCATCAAGCTGAAGCTGTCGCCGCTGCCCCCGGGCGAGTACTACTCGATCGTCCAGAACCCGCAGAAGGAGGAGGCGCTCGCCTCCGCCGGCTGGGGTCCGGACTGGCTGAACGCCTCGACCGTCATCCCCGAGCTCTTCACCCCGACCGGTGGCTTCAACCTGTCGCGGGCCGACGACAAGGCGTTCAACGAGAAGGCCAAGGCCGCCAAGGGTGAGACCGACCGCGCCAAGCAGGGCGAGATGTGGAAGGAGCTGAACAAGGAGGCCATGCAGCAGGCGTGGGTCCTCCCGACGCGCTTCGGCCGCGAGCAGCGCCTGTCTGGTTCCAAGGTCGGCTCGGCCTCCGGTGACGGTGGCAAGGTCTACCTGTGGGCGCCGTACGGCTCCTGGAGCTACGGCGACCTGTACGTCAAGAAGTGACCTGCCGCTCGCTGAGCTAGCGAGCTGACAGTCCGCTTCACGTTCGACCGAGCTCGGGGGCGGGTGCACACCACCCGCCCCCGAGCCCCGAACCGGGCCACAGCGCCCGGTTTCCCGCTGCCCAGAACCGGAGGCTCCCGTGGGGACCTACATCATCCGGCGTGTCGTCGCGATGATCCTGATGCTCGTGGCCTTGAGCGTGATCGTCTTCCTGCTCTTCCAGGCCCTGCCTGCTGACCCGGCGTCCCTGACGTGCGGCAAGTCGTGCAGTCCGCAGGTCATCGCCCAGAACCGCATCAGGCTCGGCTACGACAAGCCGCTGTACGTCCAGTACGGCCAGTTCGTGAAGGGCATCGTCGCCGGCCGCGAGTACGGCAGCGGCGCGCAGAAGTTCGAGTGCAAGGCGCCGTCGCTCGGGTACTCGTTCAACCGCGGCGAGTGCGTCACGACGCTCATCAAGAACCGCCTCCCGGTCACAGCGGTCGAGGCGGTCGGAGCCCTGGTGCTCTGGCTGGTCGCGGGGGTGTCGCTCGGCATCATCGCGGCCCTCAAGCGCGGTCGCTGGCCGGACCGCGTGGCCATGGGCGGCGCGCTGATCGGCTACTCGTTCCCCACGTTCTTCATCGGTCTGGTGCTGCAGTACTTCGTGTTCTTCAAGTTCCGGATCATGGACTACGCCAGCTACACGCCGTTCTCCGAGGACCCCGTGGCCTACTTCAAGGCCTTCCTCCTGCCGTGGATCACGCTGGCGCTCGTGTACGCCGCGTTCTACTCCCGGCTCACCCGCAACCAGATGCTCGAGACGCTCGGTGAGGACTACATCCGCACCGCGCGAGCCAAGGGCCTCTCGGAACGGCTCGTCATCGGCAAGCACGGGCTGCGCTCGGGCCTGACGCCGATCGTCACGGCCGCCGGCCTCGACCTGGCCACGCTGCTGGGCGGCGTCGTCATCACCGAGCAGATCTTCGCCCTGCCGGGCCTCGGCTACCTGGCGCTGCACTCGGTGCTGGAGTCCGACCTGCCGCTCATCATGGGTACTGTGCTGCTTGCCGCCACGTTCATCATCGTCGCCAACCTGGTCGTCGACCTGCTCTACGCGGTCATCGACCCCAGAGTGAGGCTGGTATGAGCCCGTTCCTCGAGGTCGACGACCTCCACGTCTCCTTCCAGACCGAGGACGGCGTCGTCCGCGCGGTCGACGGCGTCTCGTTCGACGTCGAGAAGGGCCGCACGCTCGCGATCGTGGGTGAGTCCGGCTCCGGCAAGAGCGTCACCAGCGCCGCTGTCATGGGCCTGCACAACCCGCGGCGCACCCAGATCACCGGGTCGATCCGCCTGGACGGCGAGGAGATCGTCGGCGCCAGCCCGTCGCGACTGCGCGAGCTGCGCGGCAAGCGCATGGCGATGATCTTCCAGGATCCGCTCAGCTCCCTGCACCCCTTCTACACGATCGGCAGCCAGCTGGTCGAGGCGATCCAGGTGCACCAGGACATGAACAAGTCCGACGCCCAGAAGCGCGCCGTCGAGCTGCTCAAGAAGGTCAACATCCCGAACGCCGAGCGGCGCGCGGGGGAGTACCCCCACCAGCTCTCGGGCGGTATGCGCCAGCGCGTGATGATCGCCATGGCCCTGATCAACGACCCTGACCTGCTCATCGCCGACGAGCCGACCACCGCGCTCGACGTGACCGTGCAGGCCCAGATCATGGAGCTGCTGAAGTCGCTGCAGGAGGAGTTCGGCACCGCGATCATCCTCATCACGCACGACCTCGGCGTCGTGGCCGAGACCGCGGACGACGTCGCGGTCATGTACGGCGCGCGCGTGGTCGAGCGCGGCTCGGTGCGCGACATCTTCTACCGGCCGAAGATGCCCTACACCTGGGGTCTGCTCAGCTCGCTGCCCCGGCTCGACCAGCAGGCGGGCAGCGCCCGGCTCGAGCCGATCCCCGGCCAGCCGCCGTCGCTGATCAACCTGCCGCAGGGCTGCGTGTTCCGGCCGCGCTGCGAGTACCACCAGTTCGTGCCCGACAACCTGTGCGACACCGTGCGCCCCGCGCTGGACGAGGTGGCCGAGGGCCACTCGGCCCGATGCCACCTGTCGCCGGCCGAGAAGGACCGTCTGGCGGCGCTGCGGCTGAAGCCGTTGTCCGTCGGCGCCACCGAGAAGGAGGGCGCGTGAGCGACCCCATCCTGAAGGTCACCGACCTTCAGAAGTACTTCCCGATCCGGCAGGGGCTGCTCAAGCGCCACGTCGGCGACGTCAAGGCCGTCGACGGTGTGACGCTCAGCGTGGGAGAGCGCGAGACGATCGGCCTGGTGGGCGAGAGCGGCTGCGGCAAGTCGACGGCCGGGCGCACCATGCTGAAGCTGCTCGAGCCGACCGGCGGCAAGATCGAGTTCAACGGGCGCGACGTCACCAACCTGTCGCGCAAGGACATGGTCCCGCTGCGTCGCGAGATGCAGATGATCTTCCAGGACCCGTACAACTCGCTGAACCCGCGGCACACCGTCGGCACGATCATCGGCGCGCCGTACCAGGTGCAGGGCGTCACGCCGAAGGGCGGCGTCAAGGCCGCCGTCCAGGACATCATGGAGCGGGTCGGGCTGAACCCCGAGCACTACAACCGCTACCCGAACGAGTTCTCGGGCGGTCAGCGTCAGCGCCTCGGTATCGCTCGCGCGGTGACGCTGCGTCCCAAGCTGATCGTGGCCGACGAGCCGGTCTCGGCGCTCGACGTGTCGATCCAGGCGCAGGTCGTCAACCTGCTCGAGGACATCCAGGACGAGTTCGGTCTGTCGTACGTCGTGATCGCGCACGACCTGTCGGTCGTCCGGCACATCTCCGACCGCGTCGCGGTGATGTACCTCGGTCACCTCGTGGAGTTCGCGTCGGCCGACGACCTCTACGGTCGCCCGCTGCACCCGTACACCAACGCGCTCATGTCGGCGGTGCCGGTGCCCGACCCCGACACCGAGAAGACGCGCGACCGGATCCTGCTGCAGGGCGACCTGCCCTCGCCCAGCGACCCGCCGTCGGGCTGCGTGTTCCGGACCCGGTGCTGGAAGGCGCAGGACCGCTGCGCCACCGAGGTGCCCCTGCTGCGCGAGCTGACGCCGGGTCACACCGTGGCCTGCCACTTCCCCGAGCACGACGCGAAGCCGGCCTCCGCCAAGGAGTCCGAGCCCGTCGCGGGGTGAGCACCTCGTTCGGCGACGAGCCGGCGCTCGGGCACCTGCCCGGACGCCGGCTCGTCCTCGTTCACGCCCACCCGGACGACGAGACGCTGACCACCGGCATCACGATGGCCGAGGCCGTCGCCGAGGGCGTGCAGGTCACGCTGGTGACGTGCACGCTGGGCGAGCAGGGCGAGGTCATCCCCGCCGAGCTCAAGCACCTCGAGGGCCGCGACGACGCGGCGCTGGCGCACCACCGGGCGGCGGAGCTGTCGGCTGCCATGCGGGCGATCGGCGTCCACGACCACCGGGTGCTGGGCGGCGGGCGGTGGCGCGACTCGGGCATGGCCTGGCTGGAGCCCGGGATCGCCGGCGGACTCGACGCGGCCCACGCGCAGGCCGCCCACCCCGCGGCCTTCGCGCGCGCCGACCTCGACGAGGCCGCCGGTCTGCTGGCCGACGTGCTGCGCGAGGTGCGCCCCCAGGTGGTCGTGACGTACGACCCGCAGGGCGGCTACGGCCACCCCGACCACGTCATGGCGCACCGGGTCACCATGCGCGCCGTCGACCTCGCCGAGGACGACGGCACCGCGCTGGGATCGACCGTGCCGGGCTGGACCGTGCCCGCGGTGCACTGGGTGCAGGTGGCGCAGTCGTGGGCCGAGGCCGAGCGCCGGGCCGTCCTCTCCGCCGCCGCAGAAGGCCGCCTGCCGTCGGGACTGACGGCGCCGGCCGCCTCCGATCCCTTCCCGCCGGCGGTCGTCCCCGACGACCAGCTCGACGTCGTCGTCGAGGCACCGCGCCAGCTCGACGCCGTCGTGGCGGCCCTGCGCTGCCACGTCACGCAGGTGCGGGTCGACCCGCCCTGGTTCGCGCTGTCGAACGACGTCGCCCGCCGGCTCACCGCCCGCGAGGGCTTCCGCCGGGTGCGCGGGCCACGAGCCGCCACCCGCGGGCGGGTGGCCGACGACCTGTTCGCCGGCCTCGACATCTACGCCCCGCACGACTGACCGCGCGTCACCGATCGCGCCCGGCCGTCACGCTGTGTGCGTGTCGCAGCCCCGAGCGGGTGATCCAGCACGCGCCGCGGCGCCGGATGCGCGAAGGTGAGAATCCGGGTGGCGCAGCACAGTGCGCCCGCGATGAAGGGACCCGTCGTGGCTGAGAGCTCGAACCTGCTCGCTCAGGTCGCCGGCAGCACGCCCCTGCGCGGTGCCGACGTCTCTCGCACCCGCGAGCGCACCCGTCAAAAGCGCCTGCTGCGCGTCGCCGCGGTGCTCGGCGCCGTCGCGGTGTGGCTGTGGTGGCGGCTGCTCGCGGGCGACCCCGTGGGCTGGCCGCAGCTGCCCGCCGTCGACCCGCTGTACCTCATGAGCGGCGCGTTCTTCCTCGTGCTGATCCTCGCCATCCTCGCCTCGACCTTCGTCACCGGCCGCTCGCCGCACACCGTGATCCGCCCCGAGCAGCTCGACGTCGGGCTCGATGACGTCGTGGGCATCGACGTCGTCAAGGCCGAGGTGGTGCGCACGCTCAACCTGTTCCTGGCCCACCGCACCTTCGCTACGCAGATGGGCGGCCGCCCGCGCCGCGGGGTGCTGTTCGAGGGTGCGCCCGGCACCGGCAAGACGCACACCGCCAAGGCCCTGGCCAAGGAGGCGGGCGTGCCGTTCCTGATGGCGAGCGCGACGTCGTTCCAGTCCAGCCTGCAGGGGGCGTCGCAGCGGCAGATCCGCAGCTTCTTCAAGGCACTGCGCAAGGCCTCGCGCCAGTACGGCGGCGCCATCGGCTTCATCGACGAGTTCGATGCCATCGCCCTGCGCCGTCCCGGCACGAGCGGGGCGGCCATGACCACGGCCATGACGACCGCGCCGTCGTTGAGCGGTGAGGTGGTCGGCTGTGGTGGTCTCTCGGGACTGCCGTTCAGCGCGCCGGCCGTCGCCGCGCCGGCCACCATCACCCACGCCTTCCAGGGCCCGGGCGACAGCCAGATGACGGTCAACGAGCTGCTCGTGCAGATGCAGTCGTTCGACCAGCCGACCGGGGGGCAGAAGCTGCGCGGGCGGCTCACCGACCTGGTCAACCTCGTGCTGCCGAGCCACCGCCAGCTCAAGGGTCCGGGCCTGCCGTGGGCCAACATCCTGCTGCTGGCCTCGACGAACACCGCCGACCGGCTCGACCCCGCGCTGCTGCGCCCCGGCCGGTTCGACCAGCGCCTGAGCTTCGACCTGCCGGGCAAGTCCGGCCGCCGCCAGATCATC
Organism: Angustibacter sp.; assembly: GCA_051960055.1. Lineage (GTDB taxonomy): Bacteria > Actinomycetota > Actinomycetes > Actinomycetales > Angustibacteraceae > Angustibacter. Next base: position 26,313 of record JBQCES010000332.1, read on the forward strand.
GACCACTACCTCGCGCGCAAGTCCCACGACGGCGAGCTCGACGCCGACGAGCGCCGCGACGCCCTCGCCGCCATCACCCAGGGCTACAGCCCCGCGATGCTCGAGGGCCTGCTCGACGAGGGGCTCGTGCGCGCGCTGGAGGCCGGCCGGACGGCGATGACCTGGGCCGACCTCGAGCACGCCCGCATGATCACCGAGATCGGCCTGGCCCAGCCGGTGGGCTACACCGCGCACGAGGAGCGGCTGATCGCCACGCACGAGGCGGGGCACGCCACCATCGCCTGGCTCGTGGCGCCGCAGCGCCGCCTCGAGGTGCTCACCATCATCAAGCGGCGCGACGCCCTCGGCCTGCTCGCCCACGGCGACACCGACGACGTCTACACGCGCTCGCGCGCCGAGCTGCGCGCGCTGATCCAGGTGGCGATGGGTGGCCAGGTGGCGGAGGAGATCTTCTTCGGCGACGTCTCCACCGGCCCCGGCGGCGACCTGGTGTACGCCACCAACGTGGCCGCCCAGATGGTCGGTGCCGCGGGCATGGTCGACACGCTGGTCTCGTACGCCGCCGTGCAGGGCTCCTCGTTCACCGACTCCGGCCTGGTCGGACGCGTGCTCGGCGACTCCGAGGGACGCCGCATGGTCGAGGACCTGCTGCAGCAGCAGAAGCGCGTCGTGCGCGAGCTCATGAGCGCCAACCGGCACCTCGTAGAGGCGCTGCGCGACGCGCTGCTCGAGCGGCACGAGCTCATCGGCCCGCAGATCACCGACGTGCTCACCGCTGCGCAGGCGCGGCACACCGCGGCCGGGGCGCCCGGCGTGACGCCGGCGGACGCGCCCGGCGACGGCGTCGTGATCGACCTCACCGGGCAGCAGCCGCGCGTACGCTGACCGCGTGGGTCAGCACCGGCGCTCGATCACGCACGTCGTGACGACGGCGCTCTCGCTGACCGTCGCAGCCCTGCTGGCCGTGGTCGCGCACCAGGCCACGTGGACCGATCGGCGCTGGCCGGTGGGCGTCGTCGTGGCGGTGGCCCTCACCGCCGGCGTGGTCGTGCTGCTGCGCGCCTGGGGGATCGGCCCCGTCGCCCGCGGCGTGGGGCTGGTGACCTGGCTCGTCGTCACCTTCGCGGCCGCGGCGCAGCGGCCGGAGGGCGACGTCCTGGTGCCCGCGAACGCCCGGGGCTACGTGTTCCTCGTGGCCGGGTTCGCCGTCCTCGTGGCCGGTCTGACCGTGCCGGGTGGGCGGCGGCGGCGGACGCGCGGTTAGGGTCGGAGCGTGAGCACCCCCAGCGCGCCGTCGTCCCAACCCGCCTTGAGCGACCCCTCGGACGTCTCGCGGTTCCGTCGCGCCATGGCGCGCTTCGCCACCGGGGTCACGGTCACCACCACCGTCGTCGACGGCATCGACCACGCGATGACGGCCAGCGCCTTCACGTCGGTCTCGCTCGACCCGCTGCTCGTGCTCATCTGCGTCGAGCAGGACGCGCGGTTCCACGACGCCGTCGTCGAGGCGGGCGTCTGGGGCGTCAGCGTGCTCGACGACACCGCGCGCGTCACCTCCCAGTGGCTCGCCACCCGGGGACGCCCGCTGCACGGCCAGCTCGACCGCGTCGCCCACCACCGTGGCCCGGCCACCGGCGTGGCGCTGCTCGACCAGTCGCTCTCGACGCTCGAGTGCCGCACCACCGCGGTGCACCCGGGCGGTGACCACTCGATCGTCGTCGGCGAGGTGCTGTCGATCGAGCTGCCCGACGACCCGCGCGCCCCGCTGCTGTACCACCGCGGCGGCTACACCCACCTCGGCTAGGGGTGCGCCGTGGCGATCGACCAGCGTGACACCGGCGACGCTCCCGCCGAGCGCCGGCTGCCGGCGGCGGTGTCGGTGGGCCTGTCACTGGCGGTGCTGCTGGTGGTGGCCTACCTCGGCACGGCGGCCTGGGCGGGCACCCGCACGGCGCGCGGCACGACCGTCGCGGGGGTCGACGTCGGCGGGCTCGACCGCACCACCACGCAGCAGCGCCTGAGCCGCGCGTTCAGCGAGCGCGCCACGCGCCCGCTCACGGTGACCGCAGGGCAGGGTTCGGCGCAGGTCGTGCCGGACGACGCGGGGCTCGGTGTCGACGCCCGGGCCACCGCCGCCCAGCTCGTGGGCTTCTCCCTCAAGCCGTCGCGGCTGTGGGAGCACCTGGTGGGCGCCGGCCCCGTCGACCCGGTCACGACGCGCGACGACGAGGCGCTCGCGACGGCGACGGCGGCGCTGGCCCGCCGCCTCGACCAGCAGGGCTCCGACGGCACCATCCGGTTCACGGCCGCCGGCGCCCAGCTGGTGGAGGGCGCGGAGGGCCGTCGGCTCGACCGCGAGGGCGCCGCCGACGTCCTCGCGCGCCGGTGGGTCGACGGTGGACGGGTGCGGCTGCCGGCCCGGCTCGACGAGCCCACGGTGGCGCCCGGTGAGCTGAAGCGGGCGTTCGAGGAGTTCGCGAAGCCGGCGACGTCAGGCCCGCTGAGCGTCGTCGTCGGCAAGCGTGCGGTGAAGGTGCCGGTGGCCGTTCTCGCGCCGACGCTGTCGCTCACCGCGAAGAGCGGGCTGCTCGAGCCGGCCGTCGACGGCGCCGCGCTGCGCACGGCGCTGCTGAAGCTCGACCCCCAGCTGGAATCCGCACCGCGCGACGCGACGATCGACGTCGAGAACGGCCGCGTGGTCACCACGGCCAGCCGGGCGGGCGTCCGGCTGGACCCGAAGCAGCTGGCCGCCGACGTGCTGCCCGCCCTCACCGCGTCGAGCCGGACAGCCACGGTGCGGGCGCAGGTGCAGCCGCCGAAGGTGTCGAGCGACGACCTGAAGCAGCTGGGCATCGTCGAGCAGGTGTCGACGTTCACGACGCAGTTCCCGGTGAACCCGCCGCGCACCACCAACATCCGCCTGGCCGCCAAGACCCTCGACGGCACGATCGTGAAGCCCGGAGAGACGTTCAGCCTCAACGCGGCGCTGGGGGAGCGCACGAAGGAGAAGGGCTACCAGCAGGCGCCGGTGATCAACGGCGGCCGGCTCACCCAGGACTACGGCGGCGGCATCTCGCAGGTGTCGACGACGCTCTTCAACGCCGTGTTCTTCGCCGGGCTCGACTCCGTGGCGCACAAGCCGCACTCGTTCTACATCTCGCGCTACCCCGAGGGACGCGAGGCGACGATCTCGTGGCTGAGCGTCGACCAGAAGTTCCACAACGACTCCGGCCACGGGATCCTCATCAAGACCCGCGTGACCGACAGCTCGGTGACGGTGTCGTTCTACGGCACCAAGGTGTGGGACGTCGACTCGGTGAAGGGTCCGCGCACCAACGTCAGGCAACCCAAGACGATCCGCGACACCGACGGCGAGTGCGTCGCGCAGTCACCCAGCGAGGGGTTCGACGTCACGGTGACGCGCGTCTTCAAGCGCGACGGCGCGCAGGTGCGCACCGAGCGCTTCTTCACCCGCTACATCCCCGAGGACCACGTCATCTGCGGCTGAACCCTCACCCCCTCATCCGTGCCGTGATAAATCACCCCAGCGCAGGCCGCCGGCGCGGGCGGGCAGGTTAACGGCGGGG
>JBQCES010000333.1:0-13475 GCA_051960055.1 Angustibacter sp.
CACCCCCCGCGGGTGCGGCGCTGTCGTGCATGATCACGGGCGAAGGCTGGGGTCAGGTGAGGGCGGGCTCCAGCGGGGCATCGTCCTGAACCGCTGCGCTGTCGGGCACGGTCGCCCGGCCCGTGTGGCGGGGGAGCCAGCGGGCCGCCACCGCGGCCAGGGCCACCACCGCCGCACCCGTGAGCACCGCCGGGCGCAGGGCGTCGGCGTAGCCGGTGGGCGTGACCGTGCCGCCGGCTCCCTCGAACACCGCCACCAGGACGGCGACCCCGAGCGCCACGCCGATCTCGCGCAGCGTCGCGTTGGTCGAGCTCGCCGTCGCGTGGTCGGCCTCGGCCATGTCGGCCAGCACCGCCGTCGAGCTCGGTGCGAAGGTCAGTCCCATGCCCACACCGGCGAGCACGAACGCGGGCACGAGCTCGCCGTACGTCGACCCCGGCCCGGTCGCGAGGGCGATCCAGGCGAGGCCGGCGGCCTGCAGCGCGAGGCCGGTCGACAGCAGCGCCCGGACGCCCACCCGAGGTGCGAGCACTCCGGCGATCGGCGCGACGACCATGGGTGCCGCCGTCCACGGCAGCGTGCGGACGCCGGCCTCGAGCGGGGAGTAGCCCTGCACGACCTGCAGGTACTGCACAAGCAGGAACACCGCACCGAACATGCCGAGCGAGAAGCCGAAGCCGGCGATGTTGGCGATGGTGAAGCTGCGCGAGCGGAACAGCCGCAGCGGCACCAGCGGGTGCGGCGCCCGGCTCTCGCGGACGACGAACGCCACGAGCAGCAGGCCGCCGAGCACGAGCGCACCCAGCACGGGCGCCGACGTCCAGCCGTCCTCGTTGCCGCGCACGATGCCCCAGACCGTCGCGAGCACGCCCGCGCCGACGAGCACCAGGCCCGCGACGTCGAGCGGCTCGCGACGCCCGTAGCTCTCGGGTAGCGCACGCAGCACCAGCGGCACCGCGACCAGCGCGATGGGCACGTTGATCCAGAAGATCGCCTGCCACGAGACGCCCTCGACCACGGCGCCCCCGATCAGCGGGCCGAGCGCCACACCGAGTCCCGCGACCCCACCCCACACACCGATGGCGAGGGCCCGCTGCGCCTTCGGCACGGCACCGGCGAGCAGGGTGAGCGACAGCGGCATGATCGCCGCCCCACCGACGCCCTGGATCGCCCGGGCGGCGATGAGCAGCGCCGGGGTGGTGGCCAGCGCCGAACCGATCGAGGCGAGGGTGAACAGCGAGATGCCGCTCACGAACAGGCGCCGGCGGCCGAACCGGTCGCCGAGCGTCGACGCCCCGAGCATGAGCGTGGCGAAGGTGAGCGTGTAGGCGTTGACGAACCACTGCAGCTGCTCGAGGGTGGCGCCGAGGTCGGCGCGGATCACGGGCAGCGCGCTGGTGATGACGAGGTTGTCGAGGGTGGCCATGAACATGGGCAGCGAGGCGGCCAGCAGGGCGAGGGCCACCCGGCCGCGCGAGCGGGACGGGTGGAGGGGTGCGGTGGTCATCCGAGCTCCTGTAAGCATTGATTGATTACTAACTGAGGAAGATAGGCATCGACTGATAACATGTCAACCATGAACGCGTCGCCCACCACGAGCAGCCGCCGGATGTCCTCGGACGAGCGCCGCGAGCAGATCCTCGAGGCGGCGCTCGCGGTCTTCGCGCACGGCGGGTTCACGGGCACCAGCACCGACCAGGTGGCGCGGGCCGCAGGGGTGTCCCAGCCCTACGTCGTCCGGCTCTTCGGGTCGAAAGCCGAGCTGTTCGCCCAGGTGTACGCGCACGCGTCGCAGCGGGTGCTCGAGGCGCTGGCCGCCGTCCCGGCCGGGCCGCAGGCCGGTGAGGCGATGGGCCAGGCCTACGTCGACCTCCTGCAGGACCGCGACCTGCTCATGGTGGTGATGCACGGCTTCGTCGCCGGCGCCGACCCTGAGATCGGCGCCATCGCCCGGCACACCCTGGGCGAGGCGTTCCGGCTCTTCCGCGAGCGCACTGGTGGCTCGGAGGAGGAGGCGCGCGTCTTCGTGGCCCACGGCATGCTCATCAACGTGCTCGTGGCGAGCCAGGCGCCGCAGCACGTCGGCGAGGACGCGGACGTCGACGCGCTGACGCTGTGCACCATGGGCGACAAGCTCCTCGACGCCACCCGCGCCTCGTGAGCCGCGTCTCGACTGCTCCGGACGGCCTCGTCGTCGTCGACAAGCCGGCGGGGTGGACCAGCCACGACGTCGTGGCGCGGGTGCGCCGGCTCGCTGGCACGCGCAAGGTCGGCCACGCCGGCACGCTCGACCCGATGGCTACGGGCGTCCTCGTCGTCGGCGTCGAGCGCGCCACGCGCCTGCTGACCTACCTCGTCGGGGCCGACAAGACCTACACGGCGACGATCCGGCTCGGGGCCGCCACGGTCACTGACGACGCCGAGGGTGACGTGACGGCGTGGGCGGGGGCCGACCGGGTCGACGCCGTGAGCGCTGCGGACGTCGATGCCGCCGTCGCGCAGCTCACCGGCGCCATCCAGCAGGTACCGAGCGCCGTCAGCGCGATCAAGGTCGACGGCCAGCGCTCGTACGCCCGCGTCCGTGGGGGAGAGCAGGTCGAGCTGGCCGCCCGTCCGGTGACGGTGCACCGCTTCGACGTCCTCGACCGGCGTCCGGCGGACACCGACGGGCACCGCGTGCTCGATCTCGACGTCGAGGTGGAGGTGTCGTCCGGTACGTACGTGCGCGCGCTGGCCCGTGATCTCGGCGCCGCGCTCGGCGTCGGCGGTCACCTGACGGCGTTGCGGCGCACCGCCGTCGGGCCGTACGCGCTCGAGATCGCGCGGTCGCTCGAGTCGCTCGCCGAGGACTTCACGGTGCTGCCGCTGGCCGACGCCGCGCGAGCCGCGTTCACCGCTCGCGCGCTGACCGACGACGAGGTCCGCGCGCTGCGCTACGGGCAGCGGATCGCCGCCACCGGCACCGCGCAGGTACCAGTGGCGGCGTTCGCCCCCGACGGCTCGCTCGTCGCGCTGCTCGAGGACCGCGGCGAGCAGGCGCGCTCGTTGCTGGTCGTGCCCGAGCGCTGATTTGTGTGCGCGCAAAGATCATTGCGGGCCCTGCGGTGGTTCGATAACTTCCCCGTCGTCCAGTTCATCCACAACTGCTGACTCGAGGGCAATGTTCATGCGACGCATGGTTCGGATCGGTGGCCGCTCTGCTGCGGTTGCCCCACGATGACACTGGCTGGCGCGTTGTCTGCCTCGGCCTACAGCGATGGCGCTCTCTCCGTGTCGCATGACGGAGCTCAGCGAGGCAAGGGCTACGGCACGCTGAGCGCCTTTGGACGGAACTCGGCCCGTCTGACGTCGTGGCTCGCCGACACGAAGCTCGACGGGACACGCACCTTCATGAGTGCGAAGTACGGTTACGCGGCTGGTTCGACGAGTGGCTGGTACGGGAACGCCAAGGTATGCCAGGACCTCCCGAACGCCCCGGACTGGTGCTCGGCCGCGGACTACGGCTACCTCTGACGGTGCGGGGGACGGTGCGGCCCTCAGAGCCCATCCTCATCGTTGACCGGGTGGTGCAGCGTTACCGCCAGGTCGTGGCGCTCGACGGTGTGAAGCTCGAGCTCTCATCCGGCGTGACTGCGCTGGTCGGCGTCAACGGGGCGGGCAAGTCGACGCTCATGACCACGATGGCCGGTGCTTTGCGGCCGGCCGCCGGTTGCGTACGGGTGCAGGGTTTTGACCCCTATGGGCGTGACCGCAAGCGCGCGTTGAGGGCCGTGGCCCTGATGCCCCAGTCGGCAACCCTGCCTCGGCGCATGACCGCGCTCGACGTGGTGGCGTACCTCGCGTGGATGCGGGGCGTCCCGGCACGGGTGGCCCGCCAGGCCGCCTTGGGGGCCTTGGATCGCGTGGGACTGTCGGCCCGGGCCCATCATCGGGTCGGACAGTTGTCGGGAGGCATGCAGCGCAGGGTCCTGCTCGCTCAGGCCATCGCCTCGGACGCCCGGGTCCTGCTCCTCGACGAGCCCAGCACCGGGCTCGACCCAGAGCAACGTCGGGTGATGGTTGACCTCATTCGTGAACTCGACCTCGCCGTGTTGATGAGCAGCCACGTCCTCGAGGACGTCGTCGACGCCGCGAGTCGCGTCGTCGTTCTCGATGACGGCAGAGTCGCCTTCGACGGCACCGTGCAGGCGCTGGCTTCCCTTGCACCGAGTGGCACCGAGGCGGGCCGGGCACCGGAGGCTGGTTTCCTCACCGTGGTCGCGGGGGCCCGGGCGGCTCGAGCGTGAGCGGCCCCCTGCGGCTCTGGCTGCGTCGCGGCACCGCAACTGTCGCTTTCCCGGCGATGGTCGCCGTCGAGCTCGTCATCCTGTTCTCGCGCCGTGGGTGGAACCACGAGTGGGACTGGGCGCTCTCTCAGGCGGCGCAGGGCACCCTGCTGCTGGCGCCGCTGGTGGCCGGACTGGTCGCGTTCGACCGTTCGCGTCGTGTCGAACCGACGCTGTCGCTGATAGCTGTGAGCGCGCCGCGAGGGGCTCGGGCGTTGTTGGCCCTGCCCGCGGCTGGGTGGATCGTGTGTGTGGCTGCGTGGCTGGTGTGCGTCACCGTGGCCCTGGCCATGGCGTGGCGAGGCGGGGCGAGCGGGAGCCCAGACGCCTTCGCTTTCGTGGAGCCGCCCGTGTTGCTGCTCGCGTCGTCGTGTATCGGCTTCACGGTCGGCTCGTGGACAGGGAGCGTTCTGGCCGCGCCGGCTGCGGCTGCGGGAGTGTTTCTGGGTCGGATCCTGGCCGGCGCGATGTCACTGCACCTCGAAGGTCTGCTGGCAGCCGGCGGATCCGCCGGCAGCCTGGCTACCACGGACCGGACGCCGCAGATGGCGGTCAGCGTGATGTGCGCTCACCTGGCGATCGCGTGCCTGGCGGTCGCGCTGGCTGTGCCGAGGCTGTCGGTCGTCGCTCGATATCGATCGGCGGTCGCCGTTGCCCTGACGGGCGGGGCGGTCGTGGGAGCGCTTGTGGTGTACGGCGCCACGGCCGCCCGGCTCGATCCGCTCCGGTGGACGACCAGTCCTGACACCTGCTCGCGCGGCGTCGCGACCGTCTGCGGCCCCCGACAGGGTGCCTATCTCGTTCGCGCCTCCCAACGCAGCCTCTCGGCGGCGCTGCGGCGGTTGCAGCCGAGCGGGGTCGACTGGCGAACCACCTACGTTCTCATGCATGGGGTGGCACCGGTTCCCGACGAGGGTGTGCTCAGGGCAGGGCCCGAGCAGATTCACCAAGGCCGGCTGGAGACGGACGCCGTCGTCGCGACGCTCATGAACCCTCGACTGTGCGCTGCGCTCTTCGACGACCGGCGCGCCCAGCCGGTGCTCGATGACCAGACGCAGGTGATGGAGTGGTTGACTCCGACGTTGCGTTCGACGGGGCCCGTCGAGGCGGCACCGCAGAGCGTGAAGGACGCCTACCGACGGCTGGAGAGCTGCGAGCCGTTCACGGGGCCCCTGCCGTGATGGGCACCAGGGTGGCAGCCCACCGATGGCCGACCACCGCAGCCGTAGCGCTCGTCCTCGGGCTGCTCGCGTGGTGGGCACGACGCTCGAGCGTGGACTTCCCGGTGCTGCAGGACCCCGTGCCGGCCCGCGCTCTCATCGGCATCGGCGTGGGCATCGTGGTTCAGCTGCCGCTCTACAGCAGCTTTCCCGAGCTGGAGCCCACGCTCGCGCGCGAGCCGCGCGTTCGGCTGCTGCGGGTTACGGCGGTGCTGGCTCTGGTGGGGCTCGCCACCGCGCCGGCGTGGGTCGCCACCGCAGACGACTCACGCTGGTCGGCGAACCTGGTGCTCGCCGCGTTGCTCACGGCACTGGGGGTCGTGGCGGTCGTCGTCGTCGGTGACCTGGGGTGGACGGCGCCGATGGCCCTGGGCCTGGTGGCGATCGTCACGGACGTGGGGCCGCTCTACCCGGTGAGCCGGGTCCTCGCCGCCGTGCCCGCGGTCGTCGTCGTGCTGGCGCTCGGGGCCGCGGCGGCGGTGTACGTCCGGCGCGGCCCCCGGCGCTGACTCAGCCCTCGTGGCGGTCGGCGTTGGCGTGGATCGCGTCGCGCAGGTACTGCGCGAGGCCACGGGCGACGTCCTCGTAGTGCTTCGTGAAGCGCGGGTCGGCGAGGTACATGTCGCCGAGGCCACGGTGCATCGCGTACGAGCAGTCGTAGAACCGCTCGATCGAGGCGCGGTGCCGCTCGGCGAGGTCCATCGCGCGCGGGTCACTCGCCGGCGCACCGGACGCGAGCGCCTGCGCGAGCTCGGCCTCGAGGGCGTCGGTCTCGGCCTTGACCTCGACCCAGTCGTCCTTGCTCAGCGTCGCCGCCTGCCGCTGGCTCTGCTGCCAGGCCTCGGTGTCGCCCCACTTCTGCTCGGCCTCGGCCGCGTACTCCTGGCCGAGCCAGTTCTCGCCGAACACTTCCAGCTGCTCCTCCGGGGTGAGGTTGATCCCCATCTGCTCTGCCTCCATCAGCTTCTCCAGGTGCGAGAGCACGTCGTGCAGCCGGTCGATGCGTTGGCGCACGAGGCGGTGCTGCTCGCGCAGGTGCGACACGGTGTCGCCCTGCGGGTCGTCGAGGATCCGCGCGATCTGCTCGAGCGTGAACCCGAGCTCGCGGTACGACAGGACGTCGCGGAGCCGGGCCAGGTCGGCCGCTTCGTACAGGCGGTAGCCGGCGTCGGTGCGCCCGCTCGGCCGCACGAGCCCCACCTCGTCGTAGTGGTGCAGGGTGCGAACCGTCACTCCCGCGAGCCGCGCCACCGCGCCGACCGTGTATCCCGTTGCCGTCGTTGCCATCTCGCTCCTTCTGCGTCCTGCGTTCCCCGACGACGACCACCGTGCTGCCTCACGTCGCGTGAGGGTCAAGCGAAAACCGCTGGGTCGCGCTGCACCAGCCAGGTTAGGTTGCGCGGCATGCCCATCACCCTGCGCGCGATCGGCCCGGACGACGCCACGGACGCCCGCCTGCTTGATGACCTGGCCGCGCTGCTGGCCGCGCGGCACCAGCGCCACCGCGTCGCGTCGCCGTTGCTCGACCCGGCTTGGGAGCAGCCGGAGTACGCCCGCGTCGCGTTGGCCGAGCGGCTCGCCGACCCCTCGACCTCGGGAGCGGTCGCCTACGACGGCGACCGGGCGGTCGCCTACCTCATCGGGCAGGTGGCGGACGGCAGCACGTGGGGCGCGAGCGCCTGGGTCGACGCCGCCGGCGTCGCCGCGGCCGGGCTGGACCGCGACGCGGAGACCGTGCGAGACCTGTACGCCCTGGCCGCGCAGGACTGGGTCGACGGCGGGCACCCGGTGCACTACGCGCTCCTCCCCGCCAGTGACGCGGCGCTGGTGGACGCCTTCTTCCGGTTGGGTTTCGGGCTGCAGCACGTGCATGCGGCCCGGGTTCCGGCGACGGCCCCTGCGCCGCCGTCCGGTGTGGTGGTGCGGGTCGCCCGACGCGACGACGTCCCGGCGCTGGCCCGGCTCGATCGCGAGCTGCCGCTGCACCAAGGGCGTTCACCGGTGTTCTCGTCGGGTCACCTGCCCACCGAGGCGGAGGCGCAGCAGGAGTGGGACGACGACTTCGATGACGAGCGGTTCACGACGTTCGTGGCCGAGGTCGACGGTGACGTGGTGGGGTCGGCGGTCGGGTGCGCGCTGGAGGTGTCGAGCCTGCACCGCGGGCCGGCGCTGCTCGACCACGCGGGTTTCCTCGGCTTCGCGGCCGTGCTGCCGGGGGCCCGCGGACACGGTGCCGGTCGGGCGTTGGGGGAGGCCGTGATCGGGTGGTCGCACGAGCAGGGTCATCGCAGCGTCGTCACCGACTGGCGCGCCACCAACCTGCTGTCGTCGCGCACCTGGCCGAAGCTCGGGTTCGAGCCGACGTTCCTGCGCCTGCACCGCCTCGTCGGCTACTGACCCCACCCCCGACCGTGCACCTTGTGCCTCCGTGGGGGACGGCGGTCAGGCGTGGACGTCGCGACGCCGGAAACCCCATACGGCCACGGCAGCGAGGACGACGACCGTCGCGACCGCGATGCCCACGGACGCCCACGACACCCCGTGGCGCAACGGGTCGTGGCCGACGTACTGGAAGAACGGCGACACCTTCTGGAACGGCTCGAGCCACGACACGATGGGTGCCAGGCCGTTCACGACGTACGCCACCACGGCCACGACGGCGGGGACGGCGCGGGCCAGGGTGCCGTGCCCGGTGAGCCCTCCGACGGCCAGGGCCAGCGCACCGAAGACGAGAGCCAGCAAAGTCATGTGCAGCATGGCCGCCGTGACGTTGCCGAGGGGCAGACCCATGTCGGCCAGCGCCCCTTCTCCCACCAGGGCCACGACGCCCACCGCGCCCAGTGCGAGCGCTCCCAGCGTCATCGCGAGCAGCTTGTGCAGGACGACGCGCGTGCGGCTCACCGGGGCAGCGAGCAGCAGGTCCATGGTGCGGCGGTCCTCCTCACCGGCCACCGCGCCGGCCCCCGCGGTGACGGTGTAGAGCAGCAGCACGAGCGGCCCCATGAACGACAGCAGCTCGACCTGCAGGTAGCCCACGGGCGTCGACATGTCGGCGCCCGTGGTGGCGAACAGCGACCGCATCGCCTCGGGCATCTGGTTGAGGAAGTCGCTCATCGACGGCTGCCCGCGCATGCTCGGCCAGATCGCGACGTACATGGCGATGAGCAGCGCCAGGCTGAGCGTCCAGCCGAGCAGGGCTCGGCGCTGGTCGAAGAGCGTCTTGGCGGCGACGTTACGCAACATGGCCGGCCTCGGTGGGGGCGGGGGCCGCGGGCGACGCGGGCGACGTCTCGTAGTAGGTCAGGAACGTCTCCTCGAGCTCGGCCTCGGCGCACTCGAAGTCGACGACCGGGTGTCGGCTGACGCGCTTGAGGAGCACGTCGAGTGACGACTGCGGGGCGCTGCACGTCATGGTGCCGTCGGACAGCTGCAGGTCGCGCACGCCGGGCAGGTCGCTGAACTCGGCCGGGTCAGCGCGGTCGGCGAACGTCGCCGTCACGTGGTGGAGTGACTTGGCGCGCAGCGACTCCAGGTGCTCCACGGCGATGAGCCGGCCGGCACGGACGACGCCGATGCGGTGCGCCAGACGCTGCACCTCGGCGAGCACGTGCGACGACAGCAGCACGCTGCCGCCGGCGTCGGTGTGCTCGCGCAGCATCGCCTGGAACTCCTGCTGCACCAACGGGTCCAGCCCGCTCGTCGGCTCGTCGAGCAGCAGCAGGCGCGGCCGGTTCATCAGGGCCAGCACCACCGCGAGCTTCTGGCGGTTCCCCTTCGACAGCGCGGTCGCCTGCCGGGTGAGGTCGAGGTCGAGGCGCTTGCTCAACGCCTCGCCCCACGCTGTGCCGCCGTCACCGTGCAGGTGCGCGAAGTACTCCAGGTGCTGCGCCCCGGTCAGGCGGCGGTAGAACGCCGGCTCACCCGACAGGTACCCGACGTCGCGGCGCACGCGGACGCTGTCGCGCCAGGCGTCCTGGCCCAGCACCTCGGCGTGCCCGGACGTCGGGCGCAGCAGCCCCATGAGCAGGCGCAGCGTGGTGGTCTTGCCCGCGCCGTTGGGCCCGAGGTAACCGAAGACCTCTCCGGGCTCGACGCTGAGGTCGAGGTCGCGCAGCGCGAGCGTGCGACCGTAGGACTTGGTCAGCCCGACGGTGCGGATCACCGGCGCTTCTGCCACGCCCTCACGCTCCTCGCGGGGTGGTGGCGCGGCAACGGACGAACGTCCCATGCCCGGCGGTTGAGTCGCCGTTGAGTCGCCGGTCAGTCGCTGGTCAGTCCTTCGAGCAGCGGCGCGAGGCGCTGCAGCTCGGCGAGGTGCACCTCCGACAGCGCGCGGACGGCGGACCGACCTCGCGCCGTCAGCTGCACCCGGACGACGCGGTGGTCGTGCGTGTCGTGGACGCGCCTCACGAAGCCGAGCTCTGCGGTGCGGTCGACCAGCTCGACGACGGAGTGGTGTCGTACGAGCAGGTACTCGGCCAGCTCGCCGATGGTGGGGAGCTGCTCGTGGTCGTGCCCACGCACCGCCAGCAGCAGCTGGTGCTGGGCACTCGTGAGACCAAAACGTGTTGCCTCCGAACGGCTCCAGGCCTCAAAGCGCCGCAGCTCGGTGCGAAAGCGCAGCAGGCGCGCGTACTCGGCGTCGGTGAGGGCCGACCGCTTCGGCCGCGAGGTCACGACCCGGCCCGCTGGTAGCCTGAAAACATCGCCCCACGATACTTCAGGAGGTCTGCTGTGCCCGCAGGCAGCGCCGCACCGGCGCGTCCGGTGCGCGACGTGCGTCATCTCGGTGACTTCTCGACCACGCCGCGGATGCTGCTCATCACGCTGTTGGCCCTCCCGGTCGGAGCCGCGGGCGCAGGCCTGGCCTGGGTGCTCCTCAAGCTGATCGGGCTGGTGACGAACGCGGTCTTCTACCAGCGGGTCGACACCGCGCTCGTGGCGCCGGGCGCCGTCCACCACCACCCGCTGCTGGTGCTGCTCGCCCCGGTGGCCGGTGGACTGGTCGTGGGGCTGATGGCCCGGTACGGGTCGGAGAAGATCCGCGGCCACGGCATGCCCGAGGCCATCGAGGCGATCCTCACCGGCGGCAGCAAGGTGCAGCCGAGGGTCGCTGCGCTCAAGCCCGTGTCGTCGGCGGTCGCCATCGGCACGGGCGGCCCGTTCGGCGCCGAGGGGCCGATCATCATGACCGGCGGCGCCGTCGGCTCGCTGTTCGCGCAGTTCCTGCACCTGACGGCGGACGAGCGCAAGACGCTGCTCGTCGCGGGCGCGACGGCCGGCATGGCGGCGACGTTCAACGCGCCGCTCGCCTCGATCCTGCTCGCGGTCGAGCTGCTGCTGTTCGAGTGGCGTCCGCGCAGCTTCGTGCCCGTGGCCGCCGCGGTCAGCGTCGCGACGGTGCTGCGCGCGCCCCTGCTCGGTGCTGGGCCGGTCTTCCCGTCGGTGGGCGACCTGCACGTCTCCGCGGCGACGTACGCGTTCTGCGTCGTCTCCGGTGTCGTCTCGGGCCTGCTCGCGATCATCGCGACCGTGCTCGTCTACGCGGCCGAGGACGCGTTCCGCCGGCTGCCGGTGCACTGGATGTGGTGGCCCGCGATCGGTGGGCTCGTGATCGGCGTCGGCGGCCTGGTGGTGCCGCAGGCGCTCGGCGTCGGGTACGACGTCATCGGCGCCGAGCTGGCCGGCACCATCAGCCTCGGGCTCGTCGTCGGGATCCTCGTCGTCAAGACGCTCATCTGGTCGCTGTCGCTGGGCTCCGGGACGTCCGGCGGTGTGCTGGCACCGATGTTCATGATCGGCGGCGCGCTGGGCGCCGTCGAGGCTCAGGTCTTCCCGCACGTCGGGCCCGGCTTCTGGGCCCTCGTCGGTCTGGCCGGTGTGCTCGGCGGCGTGATGCGCTCGCCGCTCACCGGCGTCGTCTTCGCGATCGAGCTGACCCACCGCTTCGACGCGTTGCTGCCCCTCGTGGTCGGCGCGTCCGCCGCCTTCGCGGTGTCGGTGCTGCTGCTCAAGCGCTCCGTGCTCACCGAGAAGGTGGCGCGCCGCGGGTTCCACCTGACGCGCGAGTACGACGTCGACCCGATCGAGGTGCTCTTCGTCGACGAGGTGGTTGACGACGTCGTCACGTTCGCCCCCGACCTCACCGTCACCGCGGCGCTGGCGCGCGTGGACGCCGAACCGCTGGCGTCCCAGCAACGGCTGTTCCCCGTGGTGCGGGGTGACCGGCTGGAGTCCGTGGTGTCCGAGAACACCCTGCGAGCCGAGGCCGAGCGCGGTGGGGGAGCGCGCAGCGTGGCGTCCGTGGCGACGCCCGAGCCGGTGAGCGTCTTCACCGACGACACCCTGCGCACCGCGGCCCACGCGATGGCCGACTCGGCGCACACCCGGCTGCCCGTCGTCCGGCGCGACGACCCGTCCGACGTCGTGGCCGTCGTGTCGCTGCAGCAGCTGCTCGCCGGCCGGCTGAAGGACCTGCAGGAGGAGCGCGAGACCGAGCGGGTGCTGCGCCTGCGGGCGCCGCGCCTGGCCCGGCTCTCCGCCCGAACGGCGCGCGGGTGAGCTCTCGCCGTACGCTGTCGGCCGTGAAGCGCTGGAACGGTGTGGCCGACGTCCCGTCCGACCTCGGCGCCTGCGTCGTGACGCTCGGCAACTTCGACGGCGTGCACGCCGGCCACCGCGCCGTGCTGTCGCACGTGGTCGAGCGGGCGCGCGAGCAGGACGCCACCGCCGTCGCGATCACCTTCGACCCCCACCCCGCGCAGGTGCTGTTCCCCGACCGTGCTCCGGCACTCATCACCGGGCTGCACCAGCGCCTCGACCTCATGGCCGCCGTCGGGCTCGACGCGACGCTGGTCATGGAGTTCACCCGCGAGCTCTCGCAGTGGTCGCCGCAGGAGTTCGTCGTGCGTGTGCTCGTCCAGGCGCTGCACGCCACGACGGTCGTCGTCGGCGCCGACACCCGCTTCGGCCACCGCAACTCCGGCGACGTGCAGACCCTGCGCGACCTCGGCGAGGTGCACGGTTTCACCGTCGAGATCGTGCGCGACCTCGCCCCCCGCGAGTCCGGCCCCCGGTGGTCGTCGTCGTGGGTGCGCGAGGCGCTGGAGGAGGGCGACGTCGTCCGCGCCGCCGAGGCGCTCGGGCGTCCGCACCGCATCACGGGTGTGGTGGTGCACGGCGACCACCGGGGGCGCGAGCTCGGGTACCCCACCGCGAACCTCGAGCCGGCCGCCGAGGGCCTGGTGCCCGCCGACGGCGTCTACGCCGGCTGGATGCTGCGCCCGGAGGCCGGCGACGACGTCGCCGAGGTCGACCGGCTGCTGCCCGCCGCCGTCTCGATCGGCACCAACCCGACGTTCGACGGCACGTCGCGCCGCGTGGAGGCCTACGTGCTCGACCGCACCGACCTCGACCTGTACGGCGAGCGGGTGAGCCTCGAGCTCGTCGAGCGGCTGCGGCCCACCGTGCGCTTCGACTCCATCGAGGCCCTGGTCGAGCAGATGCGGGCGGACGTCGACCGCAGCCGCGAGCTGCTGAGCGCCCAGGTCGTCCCTTCGTCGTTCGGGACGACCTCCGCGGACTGATACCCTGAAGATCGCCGTCAGAACGGCCGCGGATCCAGAGAGCCCGGGTGGACAAGCCCCGGAGCACCGCGCAACGACCATCCAGGGAGAACCTCAGTGCCGCTCGATGCCGCCGTCAAGACCCAGATCATGTCCGAGTACGCGACGCACGAGGGCGACACCGGTTCGCCCGAGGTGCAGGTCGCGATGCTCACCCAGCGCATCAAGGACCTCACCGAGCACCTCAAGGAGCACAAGCACGACCACCACAGCCGTCGTGGTCTGCTGCTCCTCGTGGGCCAGCGCCGCCGGCTGCTCGCCTACCTGCGCCAGAAGGACATCAACCGCTACCGCTCGCTGATCGA
>JBQCES010000334.1:0-3586 GCA_051960055.1 Angustibacter sp.
GATGGACGACACGGACGAGATCGTCCAGGAGTTCTTGGTCGAGAGCCACGAGAACCTGGACCAGCTCGACCGCGACTTCGTGGAGCTCGAGCGCGACCCGAGCTCACGCGACCTGCTCGCGAGCGTGTTCCGCACCATCCACACGATCAAGGGCACGAGCGGCTTCCTGGCGTTCTCCCGGCTGGAGTCGCTGACCCACGTCGGCGAGAACCTCCTCGCCCGGCTGCGCGACGGCAAGCTGGTGATGACGCCGCCGATCGCCGACGTGCTGCTCGCCATGGTCGACGGCGTGCGCGAGCTGCTCGCCGCGATCGAGGCCGACGGCACTGAGGGCTCCGTGGACGTGCAGGCCGTGGTGAGCCGGATCCAGCAGGTGCTGGACGGTGGCGCGGTGGTCGAGCCGGCACCCGCGGCTGAGACGAAGCCCGAGCCCGAGCCCGAGCCGGAGCCCCAGCCGGAGCCGGAGCCCGAGCCCCAGCCGGCCCCGGTCGTCGAGGAGGCGCCGGTGGCTCCCGTTGTGGCCGTACCGGTCGAGCCGGACGCAGCGCGCGCCGCCTCGGGCGACCACGCACCCGCCGCGTCGGGTCCCAAGCGCAACGTGGCCGAGGCGTCGATCCGCGTCGACGTCGACCTGCTCGACACGCTGATGCGCCAGGTGGGCGAGCTGGTCCTGAGCCGCAACCAGATCGTGCGCCAGGCCGGCCTGCTCGACGACATGGACCTGCTGCGCGCCTCGCAGCGTCTGAACCTCATCGCCTCCGAGCTGCAGGAGGGCGTGATGAAGACGCGCATGCAGCCCATCGACCACCTGTGGTCGAAGCTGCCGCGCGTCGTCCGCGACCTCGGCGCCGCGTGCGGCAAGCAGGTGCGACTGGAGATGGTCGGTCGCGAGACCGAGCTCGACCGCACGCTGCTCGAGGCGGTCAAGGACCCGCTGACGCACCTGGTGCGCAACGCGGTCGACCACGGCCTCGAGACCGCGGCCGACCGTCTCGCCGCCGGCAAGGCCACCGAGGGCACCCTCACGCTGCGCGCCTTCCACGAGGGCGGCCAGGTCGTCGTCGAGGTCACGGACGACGGCGCGGGCATCGACCCGGAGAAGATCCGCGCCAAGGCGATGCAGAAGGGTCTGCGCCGCCCGGAGCAGCTGGCGCAGATGACCGCGGCCGAGCTGCTGCAGCTCGTCTTCGCGCCCGGGTTCTCGACGGCCGCAGCGGTCACCAACGTCTCGGGCCGCGGCGTCGGCATGGACGTCGTCAAGACGAACATCGAGTCCATCGGCGGGGCCATCGAGATCGACTCGGCCCTCGGGCGCGGCACCACCTGCCGCCTGCGCATCCCGCTGACCCTGGCGATCGTCGCCTCGCTCACCATCGAGTGCGCCGGCGACCGGTACGCCATCCCGCAGGTCAGCCTGCAGGAGCTGGTGACGTTGGACGCCGAGCGCGCGGCGCACGCGGTCGAGACCGTGAGCGGCGCCGAGGTCTACCGGCTGCGCGGGCAGCTGCTGCCGCTGGTGCGGCTGTCGTCGGTGCTGGGCGTGGAGTCCGAGCGCAGCGACGGCCACGTCGTCATCGCGGTGCTGCAGGCCGACGGCCGCCGCTTCGGCCTGGTCGTCGACCGCGTGCTCAACACCGAGGAGATCGTCGTCAAGCCGCTCTCGACGCGGCTGAAGTCGATCGGCGTCTACTCCGGAGCGACGATCCTCGGCGACGGCCAGGTGGCGCTGATCCTCGACGTCCAGGCCCTGGCGAAGAACGCGCTGCGGGCCGACGCGCTCGAGCGCGACCAGGAGCTGCACGGCGACGCGGTGGCCGACGGGGACGGCGAGCGGGTGCTGCTGGCGGGCGTCGGCGACGGCCGTGACGTCGCGATCCCGCTGTCGATGGTGACGCGCCTTGAGCAGGTGGCCGCCTCGAAGGTCGAGCGCGTCGGCTCGCGCGAGGTCATCCAGTACCGCGGCGAGATCCTGCCGCTGCTGCGCCTCGGTCACCACCTGCGGTCCACGACGACCGACGGTCGCGACTACCTGCTGCTCGTGGTCTACACCAGCGGCGGGCGCAGCGTGGCCCTCGTCGTCGAGGAGGTCCGCGACATCGTCGACGGCACGCAGGTGCGCAGCGACATCGACGACCAAGGGCTCGTCGGCTCGGCGGTCATCCGCGACCACGTGGTCGAGCTGCTCGACGTGCGCGCGGCGATCCTCGCTGCCGACCCACGGTTCTTCACGGTCGACCACGACGACCTCACGTCCGACCCGACAGCTGCGACCCCGGAACTGGAGGTGCTCCGGTGAGCGCCCAGCTGGCCACCTTCACCCTCGACGGTCACGTCTACGGGGTCGACGTCGACCGCGTGCAGGAGGTGCTGCGGTCTCAGCCGCGCACCCGCGTGCCCCTTGCTCCGCCCGCCGTGGCGGGTCTGGTGAACCTGCGCGGGCAGGTGCTCACGGCGATCGACCTGCGCACGCGGCTCGGGCTGCCGGAGCGGCCCGAGGGCGTCGAGCCCATGGTCGTGGTCATCCGCGTGGCGGGCGAGCCCATCAGCCTGCTCGTCGACTCGATCGGCGACGTCGTGGACGTCGACCCCCAGGACTTCGAGCCTCCGCCCGACACGTTGGTGGACAGCGGGCGAGAGCTCGTGCTCGGCGTCTTCAAGCTCCCCGGCCGGCTGCTGCTGGCCCTCGACCCCGACCGCGCCGTAGCGGTCTGACCCTCAACAAACCCAAGGAAACCGCCATGGCCACTTCATTCGCCACTGACGACCACACCGCCCACGGCGTGCGTGGGGTCTTCGTCAACCGGGGCGTGCGCACGAAGATCCTGACGATCGTCGTGCTGCTCGGCCTCACGGCTGCGGCGGTCGCGGCGACCGCGATCACGTCGTTCGCCAAGCTCGGCGCGGCGGCGGATCGCATCGCGAAGGTGCAGTCCACCCTGGTGATGAACCGCGGCACGGTGCACCAGAACCAGCTGAAGGCGCGCATGCTCATCGCGCAGACCGCTGCGGTGTCGACGCCGGAGGCCAAGGCGCTGTACAAGGGCAAGATCGTCGACAACGACGCCGAGCTGAAGACGGCGGCTGCGGCTGTCGACGCGGCCGGCGGCGAAACCGTCATGCCGTCGTGGCGCCGGTTCGAGGACGACTTCGACGCCTGGCGCAAGCTGCGTGACACCGAGCTGCTGCCCGCGGCGATGCGGGGTGACAACGCGACCTACACGGGTCTGCTGGAGACCAAGTCGCAGCCCCTGATCGACACCTTCGTCGGTGACCTCGACAAGGCCACGGACGAGCTGAACGCCTACTCGGAGAAGGTCGCCAAGCAGGCCCAGGCCACCAAGGCGGCGGGCGTGAAGATGATCCTGCTGGTCGTCATCGCCGGCCTGGCCCTGGCCACGGCGCTGGCGGTCGTCGTGGCCAACGCGATCGTCGGCCGGCTCCGCCAGGTGCAGGGTGCGTTGGAGGCGATGGGGTCGGGTGATCTGACGGTGCGGGCGGATGTTCGGTCGGTGGATGAGATCGGTCGGATGGCTGCGGCGTTGGGTCGGGCGCAGGAGCAGGTGCGTGGGGTGGTGGCGTCGGTGGC
>JBQCES010000335.1:0-4272 GCA_051960055.1 Angustibacter sp.
GCGTCGATCGAGTGGGCTGCCCGCACCGGCGACCCGGAGGCTTGGCGGCCGTTCTGGCAGCCCAGCGCCGACGGCTCGGCGCCCCGGGGCTACTACTTCATGGGCAAGGACAACATCGTCTTCCACGCCGAGATCTGGCCCGCGCAGCTGCAGGTCGCCGTACACGCCCGGCTCGCCGCCCTTGGCGCCCTTGCCGTCGTACCCGAGCAGCTCGGCGGGCCAGATCTGGGCGTGGAAGGTGATGTTGTCCTTGCCCATGAAGTAGTACGACAGCGCCTCGGGGTCGTTCCACCACTGGCGCCACGCCTCGGGGTCACCGGTGCGGCGCGCCCACTCGATGGACGCCGACAGGTACCCGATCACGGCGTCGAACCACACGTACAGCCGCTTGGTGGGCTGGTCCTCCCAGCCCGGCACGGGGATGCCCCAGTCGAGGTCGCGCGTCATGGCGCGCGGGCGTAGGTCGTCGAGCAGGTTGAGGCTGAACCGCAGCACGTTGGGGCGCCACAGCCCCTCGGACTCCTTGGCGTGCATCCACTCCCCCAGCGCCTCGGCGAGCGCCGGCAGGTCGAGGAAGAAGTGCTGCGTCTCGACGAACTCCGGCGTCTCACCGTTGATCTTGCTGCGCGGGTTGATCAGGTCGGTGGGGTCGAGCTGGTTGCCGCAGTTGTCGCACTGGTCGCCGCGCGCGCTGTCGTAGCCGCAGATCGGGCAGGTGCCCTCGATGAAGCGGTCGGGCAGCGTGCGGCCGGTGGACGGCGAGATCGCGCCGCGCGTCGTCTGCTCGACGAGGTAGCCGTTGCGCTGCACACCGCGGAACAGCTCCTGGGCGACGGCGTAGTGGTTGCGCGTCGTCGTCCGGGTGAACAGGTCGTAGGTGAGGCCCAACGCGGCGAGGTCCTCGACGATCATCCGGTTGTACCGGTCGGCGAGCTCGCGCGGCGTCACGCCCTCGGCGTCGGCCTGCACGAGGATCGGTGTGCCGTGCTCGTCAGTGCCGCTGACCATCAGCACGTCGTGTCCGCGCATCCGCATGTAGCGACTGAAGACGTCGGAGGGCACGCCGAAACCGGCGACGTGGCCGATGTGGCGCGGGCCGTTGGCGTACGGCCAGGCGACGGCGGACAGGACGTGGCTCATGGGCCCAGCCTAGTGAGGGGCCGCCACCGCCTTTCGCGCCGGAGGCCGAGCCGGGCCGTAGACCCGCACGCCGGTGCGGCGCAGCTCGAGCGGCCGACGGGCCAGCTCGGTCAGGCCGCGTCGGTCGAGCATCGACCGTGGCGCCCGCGAGAGCACCACCACGTCCGCGCCGCCCAGGTAGGCCTGCAGGTCGCGCTGCCACAGCGGGTTGCGCAACCGAGAGACGGCGCGGCCGTTGGGTTGGCGCACCGAGTCGCGGTCGTAGGTGACGCCCGTGACGTCGACGGGCACCGCACAGCCGGCCCGCAGGTCGGGCGTGAGGACGTCGAGGACGGCGAGCGCCGCCGGGCTGTCGGAGGCCACACACCCGCGGTCGACCACCTGGGCGCGCAGCCGTCCGACGTCGAGGTGATGGCCGAAGGGACGCAGCACCGTGTGCAGGCCCAGGGCCAGCAGCGCCACCAGCGGGACGGCGGCGAGCATCGCGAGGCGGTCGGACGCCGTCCGTCCGCGCAGGGCGGTGACGGCGCCTGCGGTGGCGGCTCCGACCACGAGCGCGGCCGGCACCGTGAGCAGCTCGCCGTAGTGGGTGTAGTACGACGGACTGAGGACGAGTACCGCCGCGCACGCGCCCAGGAGCAGCACGGGCAGCCGGGCGTCCTGTCGCCAGGCCACGACGGCCAGCGTGACCAGCGTGAGCCCAGCCAGGGTGACGGCCACGGATCCCGCAACCGTGCCGTCGAGCTGGGCGTGCGGCAGGTTCCACGTCAACGACGAGGCGTCGAGGGCGCGGGTGACTGGTGACGGCGAGGTGAGCGGGCGGTGCAGCTGGTCGAGCAGCACGAGCCGCGTCATCGCGGCAGGTGCCTGCACGAAGAAGGCGATGCACACCGCGAACACCGCTGCCGCGGCACCACTGAGCAACCGCAGCGTGGGCCCGCGACCGGCCGTCCGCAGCTGCCAGGCCGCCACCACCAGCAGAGGCACGATCCCCCAGATCTTCACCGCGGTTGAGGCGCCGAGTGCCGCGCCGGCAGCGACCTGCGCCCACGGGCCGGGCGTCCGGCGTCGGCGCCACAGCAGCAGCAGGGCCACGAGCAGCAAGGTGCTGGCCGGCGTCTCGAGGAGCGTCGTGCGCGAGGCGTAGATCGGCGAGTACCAGAGCGCCGCGAACAGCCCACCGGCGAGCGCGGCCACGGTCGCTGCTGGACGCCGCGATCGCGCCCCGAGTGCCGCCACCGCTCCGGCGTTGAGGGCGCTGAGCAGCATGAACGCCACACGTGCGGAGGCGAAACCGAGGTGGTCGCTGGTGAGCCGGCCGAGCAGGGCGAACGGCGACAGCAGCAGCGCCATGCCCGGCGGGTGCAGCAGGACGAAGTCGCGGTACGGCAGGCGGCCGCTCACCAGGCTGGCGGCGGCCGCGTAGTACACCCCGTCGTCGTAGCCGTGCAGTCCCTGGAGCCCCGCCCCGCGCAGCACCATCTCCAGGCGCACGCCGAACGCCACCACCACAACTCCCGCGACGACCGCGCGCGTCCGGGCCCCTGCGCCCTCCACCTTTCGAGGCTAGGACCGCTCGGTGAGAGGTTTCTGAGTTCCGCGACATTCGTCGCCGGCACTACGGTGCGGCCATGACCGCGGCCGCTGACCTGCCGGAGCTCGTGGTGCCGGACGCCGGCGCCTGGCGCGCGTGGCTCACCGAGCACCACGGCGACGACCAGGGCGTCTGGCTCGTGCTGGCGAAGAAGGGGACGACGCAGCCGACGTCGCTCACCTACGACGCCGCGCTCGACGAGGCACTGTGCTTCGGCTGGATCGACGGGCAGCTGCGGCGGCGTGACGCTGCGACGACGTTCCAGCGGTTCACACCGCGCCGAGCTCGCAGCGTGTGGTCGGCCCGCAACGTCGAGAAGGTCGGCTGGCTCACCGAGGCCGGGCGCATGCACCCTGCGGGGCTGGCTGCGGTCGAGGCGGCGAAGGCCAACGGGCGGTGGGACTCCGCTTACGGGGGCTCGCGCACCATCGAGGTGCCGGACGACCTCGCGATGGCGCTCGCGGCCGACCCCGCGGCGTCCGCGACCTTCGAACGCCTCACGAGCACCAACCGGTTCGCGATCCTGTACCGCCTGCAGGACGCGCGGCGTCCCGAGACCCGCGCCCGCCGGCTCGAGCAGTACGTCGCGATGCTGGCGCGCGGCGAGGCGCTCTACCCGCAGAAGAGCCTCCCCACCCCCTGACCGGCGGGCTCCGCCACCCAGGCCGCCGCCGACGCGCACAAACCGGCCCGGCCGGCGCAAAGGTCACAGCCTCCGCCACCCAGGCCGCCGCCGAGGCGCGCAAACCGGCCCGGCCGGCGCAAAGGTCACAGCCTCCGCCACCCAGGCCGCCGCCGACGCGCGCAAACCGGCCCGGCCGGCGCAAAGCGGCCTGGGTGGCGGAAGGTCAGGGGCGGGTGCGGGCGGCGAGGACGGCGTCGTAGAGCTCGCGCTTGCTGACGCCGTGGGCGCCGGCCACCTCGGCGACGGCGTCCTTGAGCCGCAGCCCGTCGGCCGCCCGCTGCTGCACCTGCGGCACGAGGTCGGGCACGGACGCCGCAGCCGCCGCGGGTGCGCCCTCCACCACGAGCGTGATCTCGCCTCGCACCTCACCGCCGTCCGCCCAGGCGGCGAGGTCGGCGAGCGGCCCGCGCACGACCTCCTCGTAGGTCTTGGTGAGCTCGCGGCAGACCGCACCTCGCCGCGAGGCGCCGAACGCCTCGGCCAGCGCGTGCAGCGTGGCGCCGAGCCGGTGCGGCGCCTCGAAGAACACCAGCGTGCGGCGCTCGGCGGCCAGCTCGGCCAGCGCCCGCGCGCGCTCACCGCCCTTGCGCGGCAGGAACCCCTCGAAGCAGAACCGGTCGACCGGCAGCCCGCTCACGGCCACAGCGGTCAGCACGGCGCTCGGCCCCGGCACCGCACTCACGCGCACCCCGGCGTCGACCGCCGCCGCCACGAGCCGGTAGCCGGGGTCGGACACCGACGGCATGCCCGCGTCGGTGACGACCAGCACGGTGGCGCCTCCGACGAGCGCCTCCACCAGCTCGGGCGTGCGGCGCGACTCGTTGTGCTCGTGGTAGCTGACCACACGGCCGCC
>JBQCES010000336.1:0-2635 GCA_051960055.1 Angustibacter sp.
GGGGGTCCCACGACCCCGGGCGCGCCGGATGCCCCGGGGTCGCCCACCGGGTGTACCAGCTGCGCGGGGCGCTCGTCCGCCCACGCGCGTGCGCCGTCGAGGGCCGCCTGCAGCGACCGCTCGCTGCCGCGTCCGGTCGCCAGTCGGGCGAGGGCGAACTGCAGGTGCTCCAGCGTGCCCTCGGCGTCCGTCACCCGGCCGAGCTCGTGCAGTCGCGGCGCGCCCCCGAGCGGCGACTCCTCACCGCCCAACGTCACCGCGTGCAACCGGCCGTCGAGGGCGAGGTACTCCACCAGCACGTGACGCCCGAGCCCGCGCCGCAGCTCCGCCGTGGACGCCGGGCCTGCTGAGGGCCGCCACGCCCCGCCGTGGGTGCTCCGGCTCAGGCGCACGACCTCGCGCTCGAGCGACGCCAGACGGCGAGCGGGCGTGACGGCGGCGTCCGCCGGCTCGTCCGTCAGTCCGGCCTGCTGCGCCTCGTTGCTGGCCCGGCGCAGCGCGGCGATAGCCGCCGACAGCGCGGGATCGCGGGGCGGGCGCACCGGCCGCGCGCGCACGTCCTGACCGCGCCAGCGCTCGATCTCGCGGAGCACGCGACCAGCTGAGCCGGCCTCCAGCGCCACCCGCAGCCCGACCCCGGCCAGGCCCTCGGCCAGAGCAGGGACGTGCGCCTGCAGGTCGCTCGCGCCGAGACCCGCGCGGTGTCTGGACAGCACCGTCATGCCGGTGCGGACCGCGCGGACGGCGCCCGCGGCGTCCCCGGCGCGGTAGGCGACGACGGCCTCGCTGTGCGCCTGACGCAGCCGGGCCACCGCGGAGACCGCAGTCGGAGTCGACCGGCTCGCGCGCAGCAGCCCGGCCGCCTCCTCGTGCCGTCCGCGGGCGGCGGCCGACCGGGCGGCGAGCAGCCGCGCCTCGGCTGCGGCGTCCGGCCAGGACGCGGCGTCCAGGGCCTGGGCCAGCTCACCGGCCCGCCGCACCAGGGCGGCGTCACCGCCCGGCTCCTGGGCCAGCAGCTCGAGCAGCCGGGCCTGCAGCGCCCAGCCCGGCCGGCCCTGCTCGCTGGCGGCGCGACGTGCCGCCTGCGCGTGCTCGAGGGCCGCCGCGTCGTCGCCGTCCAGCATCGCGATGCGGGCCAGCAGCGCGTCGCACTCCATCAGGTCGGCGGCCTGGTGTGCCGCGGCGAGCGCCGCGCGGGCGCGCTCGGCCACCTCCCGCGCCTCGCTGACGGCGCCGACGCCCAGCAGCAGGGACGCGCGGTCGACCAGGCGCAACCCCTCCGTGAAGCCGTGGCGGTCGCACACCGGGTCGGCCGCGTCGAAGCGCCGCAGGGCCAGGACGACGTCGCCGCGCTCGCGGGCCAGGCACCCGAGGTTCCACAGCACGGCCGCCGCGTCGAGCTCTCGGCCGTCGGCCTCGAGCAGCTCCCGGGCCCGGCTGAGGTCGTCGTCGGCGCGCAGCACGTCACCACGGTTGGCGTGCAGGATGCCCCGGTTGCTGCGGGCCCGCGACTCCCACACGGTGTCGCCGGCCTCGACCAGGCGCGGGATGACGGCGTCGTAGACGGCGAGGGCGTCGGTGAGGCGGCCGCAGCGCTGCAGGATGAGGGCACGCTGCGCCTGCAGCCGAGCGGCGGCCACGCCCTCGAGGTCGGCGGCGGCGCGCGCGGAGAGCCGCAGCGCCTGGGTCGCCCGGCCCTGGTCGATCAGGACGAACGACCGCGTCATCCGGGCCTCGGCGGCGGCGGCGCGGTCGCCGGCCTGCGTCGCGGCCCGCACGGCGCGACGCAGGGCCTCGTCGGCGTGTCCGAGGTCGCCCCGCGCACGCGCCGCGAGCCCGATGGCCCGCCAGGCGAGCGTGCGGGTCGAGGCGTGGTCGGCGCCGCGCGCCGCGCCCAGGGCTCGCTCCGCGCTGTCGATCGCTGCCAGCGGGTCGGAGCCCACGAGCTCCATCGCGCGCTGCGCCAGGTCGGCCGGCGTGACCTCCGGAGTGTCGGTAGCCAGCGTCACAGGCTGACCCACTGCGTCCGCAGGCGCCGGCCGTCCGCCGTCGTGAGGCGCAGGCTCAGCGTGCGGGCACTCACCGCAGCGCGGAAGCGTCCGTGGGCGTCGAGGTCGACGGGCTCGGTGCCGGCGAGGGTGTGCACGGCCAGCTCGCGCACCGGCCCGGTGACCTGCCCGACGAGCTGCCACCCGTGCCGCTCACGGCGCGAGCCCAGGTCGATCTCGAGTCCCTCGACGGCGAACGAGAGCCACCCGTCGTCGTCTCCCCGCACCAACGTGGTGCCCACGCTCTCGATCAGGGGCATGAGCTCGGCGTCGAGGTCGCGCAGCTCGAACACCGCCCGGGCCGACTGGGCGACCAGGTCCGGCACGGGG
The DNA here is from genome assembly GCA_051960055.1 of Angustibacter sp. Classification (GTDB taxonomy): domain Bacteria; phylum Actinomycetota; class Actinomycetes; order Actinomycetales; family Angustibacteraceae; genus Angustibacter. Next base: position 2,379 of record JBQCES010000336.1, read on the forward strand.
TCGAGCTGGTCATGCAGCGCGGCGAGCGCATCGAGCACCGGGTCGTGCGCGTCGTCCGGCAGCGGCGTCTGATGCGTCGTCATCACGACCACCCCAGCTCGGTGAGAGCCGCGCGCAGCCGGTGCAGGCAGCGCCCGCGCGTGGGCCCGATGCTGCCGATCGGCATGCCGAGTGACTCAGCGACCGAGGCGTAGTCGGGCCTGTCGGCGAACGCGATCACGCGCAGCAGCGCCTGGCAGCGCTCGGGCAGCCGCGCG
>JBQCES010000337.1:0-7649 GCA_051960055.1 Angustibacter sp.
GCCCCGGCGAACCCGCCGCCCACGAAGTTGGAGATCCTGGGGCGGTTGCGTGCGCTTTGGGCGGCGGCGATCATCTCAGGAGTAATGCGCGCCAGGCTCCCCGTGGGGTACTGCGCCGCCACGTGGTCCACGTGCCGGACGGAGAGGACTTCCGGGCCCAGGAACCGCCGGGCCAGTGCCTCGAACTGCCCGGCGTCGCCGGTGGTCTCGAAGCGGTGCACCGGGGGCGCGAGCGTGTCAGGGCGCAGCAGGTCGTGCGTGACGAGCTGGCGGTAGACGTCCTTCGCGGTCTCCTCGGCGCTGCTCACGAGGGTGACGAGGTCGCCGACGACGTACGAGATGACGCCAGTGAGCAGCGGGTAGTGCGTGCAGCCCAGGATCAGCGTGTCGACACCCGCCGCCACCACCGGGTCGAGGTACTCGTGCGCGGCCTCGAGCAGCTCGGAGCCCGACGTGATGCCGGCCTCGACGAACTCCACGAACCGCGGGCAGGCCTGCGTGGTCACCTGCAGATGCGGTGCGGCGGCGAAGGCGTCCTCGTAGGCACCGGAGGTCTTGGTGGCCTGCGTGCAGATGACGCCCACGTGACCGACGCGGCTGGCGGCGGCGGCGCGGCGCACGGCCGGCCGGATCACCTCGACCACAGGGACGTCGTACCGCTCGCGGGCGTCGCCCAGCACCGCCGCACTCGCCGAGTTGCAGGCGATCACCAGGAGCTTCACGCCCTGGTCGACCAGGTCGTCGAGGCACTCGAGGGCGTACTCGCGCACCTGGGCGATGGGGCGCGGGCCGTACGGCTGGCGCGCGGTGTCACCGAGGTAGAGCACCGGCTCGTGCGGCAGCTGGTCGAGCACCGCGCGCGCGACGGTCAGCCCGCCGTAGCCGCTGTCGAAGATGCCGATGGGTGCGTCTGCCACGCGTCCGAGCCTACGGTCGGTGCGGCGTCCCGGCGTCCATCCGGCGCGTGAGCCTCACCACGCCTGTGCCCCGATCATCGTGGTGGCTGCGCATCACCGGTGATGTGCTCCCACCACGATGTCGGCCCTGTGGACAACGCAAGGTCCGTCGACCGCGCATCCGCCAGGGTTCTCAGGTGGCCCGCGACCTCCCCGACCCCGCCCGAGCACTGCTCGCCGGCCAGGCAGGGGTGATCACTCGTCGACAGCTGCTCGACGCCGGCTGCTCGCGCGGCTGGGTGGCGCAGCGGCTGCGACGACGCGAGTGGCGAGCGCTGTACCCGGGGATATACCTCGGCCACAACGGCCCGGACGACTTCGCCGCCCGACTCTGGGCGGCGCTGCTGCACGCAGGCGAGCACGCGCTGGCCGACCGACGCACCGCCGGCTTCCTGCAGGGGCTCGTGGACGACGAACCGCGGCGCATCGAGATCGTCGTTCCTGCCACACACCACCTGACCGCGCCGCCCGGCGTACGCCTGCGTCGCAGCCGGCTGCACGCCGTGCTGAAGCACCCGGCGGCGGCCGTTCCCCAGGTCCGGCTCGAGCACACCGTCCTCGAGCTCGCGTCCAGCGAGCGCACCCCGGACGACGTGGTCGGCTGGCTCACCCGCGCCTGCGGGCGACGCCTGACGACCCCCGCCCGACTGCGAGAGGCGCTCGGACAGTACTCCCGCGTACGGCACCGCGGGCTCATGCTGGACGTGCTGACCGACGTCGCCGCGGGTGCCGTCTCTCCGCTGGAGCGTCGGTACATGCGCGACGTCGAGCGCCGGCACGGACTGCCCGCAGCCACCCGCCAGCGGCAGCACGTCGTCGACGGCACGCACCGGTACAGCGACGTCGAGTACGAGCGGTACGGCGTCCGCGTCGAGCTCGACGGTCTGGCCTACCACCCCGCCCACGAGGCAGAGCGCGACGGCCGACGCGACAACGTCGCATTGCTCGTCGGTGACGTCACGCTGCGCTTCGGCTGGAGGTCAGTGGCGGGCTCAGCGTGCGGCGTCGCCCTCGACGTGGCGTCGCTGCTGCGTGACCGCGGCTGGCTCGGGCGGCCTCGTGCGTGCTCGCCGGCCTGCGCCGTCCCGACAACGTGGTGGTCGCGCATCACGGACGATGCGCAGCCACCACGATGAGCGAGCGGGTCAGGTGCCGTCGGGCAGCGGCTCCATGAGCGCCTCGACCAGCGTCTCCTGCATCCAGGTGAGGAAGTCGTAGACGGCGAGCAGGAAGCCCAGGCCGCCCGGCTCGTCGGACGCCTGCTCCTCGGCCAGTGCCTCGAGGCGCTCGTGGTCCTCGTCGACCTCCAGGCCCATCCGTGAGGCGATCACCAGCCGGACGTCGGTGAGCGCCACCACCCACGCCCGCGCCTCGTCGTCGTCGAGCAGCAACGCGCCGTCGCGGCCGAGGGTGCGGCGCGCCACCTCCAGGCCGGCGCGCTTGCGCTCGCGCAGCCCGGCCTCGGTGTAGCGCCGGAACTCCGCGGCCGCGTCGGGGTCGTCGCGGTGGGCGTCCGGCAGCAGCCGCGCGAGCGCGGGGTCGGACGGCGGCTCGACGGCCGTGCCGATGCCGACGAGCTGGGCCAGCGGGTCGTCGTCGACCGAGGCGGGGCCGTCGTCCAGCAGCTCGTGCACCTCGACGAGCAGGTGGGCGAGCAGGCCGCGCTCGTTGTCGTCGAGCCGCGCCCGAATCCCACGCCGGGTGCGGCGGAACCCCTTGGCCACCAGTCCCCCTCAGTCGTCCTTCTGCATCGTGGCCCACAGCCCGAAGCCCTGCAGCGCCTCGACGTGCCGCTCCTGCTCCTCGCGGTCACCGGTCGCGACGACGGCCCGCCCCTTGTGGTGGACGTCGAGCATGAGCTTCTCGGCCTTGGCCCGCGAGTACCCGAAGTACGACTGGAACACGTAGGTCACGTACGACATGAGGTTGACCGGGTCGTTCCAGACGAGCGTGATCCACGGGCGCGCGACGTCGGCGTCCTGCGCCGACCGCGGCTCGTCCAGCTCGACCGGCGACGTCACCACGGCCCCCACTGTAGGTGGCCGGACTCGCACCCAGCACCTCGGCGGCACCCGCTCTAGGCTCGGGTGCGTGACGACGTCCGCCTGCCCACCGGCGCAGCCGCCGAGCACCGCGCTGCTCACCGACCACTACGAGCTCACCATGCTGCAGGCCGCTTTGCGCAGTGGCACGGCCGGACGCCGGTGCGTGTTCGAGGTGTTCGCCCGCCGGCTGCCCGAGGGCCGCCGCTACGGCGTCGTGGCCGGCACCGGCCGCCTGCTCGACGCGATCGAGGCGTTCTGCTTCGGGCCGGCCGAGCTCGAGCACCTCGCCGGAGTGGTCGACGACGCCACGCTCGACCATCTGCGCGGCTGGCGGTTCACCGGCTCGATCTGGGGCTACGCCGAGGGTGAGTGCTTCTTCCCCGGCTCGCCGCTGCTGCGGGTCGAGAGCACCTTCGCCGAGGCCGTGGTGCTCGAGACGCTGGTGCTCAGCATCCTCAACCACGACAGCGCCATCGCGGCGGCGGCCAGCCGCATGACGGCGGCCGCCGGCGACCGGCCCTGCATCGAGATGGGCTCGCGCCGCACCCACGAGCGGGCCGCCGTGGCCGCAGCGCGCGCCGCCTACGTCGCGGGCTTCGCCACCACGAGCAACCTCGAGGCCGGACGCAGCTACGGCGTGCCCACCGCGGGCACGGCGGCGCACGCGTTCACGCTGCTGCACGACGACGAGCGCGCCGCCTTCGCCGCGCAGGTCGACAGCCTCGGCCCCGGCACGACGCTGCTGGTCGACACCTTCGACGTCGCGGCCGCCGTCCGCACCGCCGTCGAGGTGGCCGGCCCCGACCTCGGTGCGGTGCGCCTGGACTCCGGCGACCTGGTGGTGCAGGCGTTCCAGGTGCGCCGCCAGCTCGACGAGCTGGGCGCGACGAAGACGCGGATCATCGTCACCAGCGACCTCGACGAGCACGCCATCGCCGCCCTGGCCGCCGCGCCGGTCGACGGCTACGGCGTCGGGACCTCGCTCGTCACCGGCTCGGGTGCGCCGACGGCCGGGCTGGTCTACAAGCTCGTTGCCCGAGAGGGCGCCGACGGCGAGCTGGTCGGCGTCGCCAAGCACAGCAAGGACAAGATCAGCGTGGCGGGGCGCAAGTGGGCGCTGCGCCGCCGTGGGCCGGACGGCGTCGACCAGGCCGAGGTGGTCGGCATCGGACACCAGCCGACGGACGACGGCGACGACCGGCCGCTGCTCGTCGACCTCGTGTGCGACGGCGAGGTGGTCGGCCGCGAGCCGCTGGCGGCCGCCCGCGAGCGCCATCTCGCGACGCGCGCAGCGCTGCCGGCGTCGGCGCTGCAGCTGTCGAAGGGCGAGCCCGCGATCCCCACCGTCTACGAGGAGGACACCCTGTGACCGCCGATGCATTGATCGTCGTCGACGTGCAGAACGACTTCTGCGAGGGCGGCTCGCTCGCCGTGGCCGGCGGCAACGACGTCGCGAGCGCCGTCGCCGAGCTGGTGCGGGCCGGCGGCTATCGCCACGTCGTCGCCACCCAGGACTGGCACGTCGACCCGGGCGAGCACTTCAGCGACCACCCCGACTTCGTCGACACCTGGCCCCGGCACTGCACGGCCGACACCCACGGCGCCGACCTGCACCCGGCCGTACCCCGCGAGCTGCTGGACGCGGTGTTCCACAAGGGAGCGCACGCCGCGGCCTACTCCGGCTTTGAGGGCTCCACGGTTGCCGACGACACCGACCGCGCGGACGGACGCCGCACCGGACTGGCCGAGTGGCTGCGCGAGCGCGGCGTGGAGTCGGTCGACGTCGTCGGCATCGCCACCGACCACTGCGTGCGCGCGACGGCCCTCGACGCCGTCACCGCGGGCTTCACCACACGGGTGCTGCTCGACCGCACGGCCGGCGTCGCGGAGCAGACCACCGGCCGCGCGCTGGAGGAGCTGCGCGCGGCCGGTGTGCTGCTCGAAGGCGAGCCCGTCGTCAGGGCGTGATCTGCATCGGCGTCGAGCCGTAGTACAGCGCCCAGTCGATCGTCGAGAACGTCGACGAGTCGATCGTGCCCTTGGCCGACGCCCAGTCGATGAGCAGCTGGCGGATCTCGAGCTGGCGGTTGTAGACCACCGGCGCCGTCGTGACGTTCGGGTAGTTGCCGCCGCCGGACTGCCGGTAGTTGTTGATCGCGATGACGAACGTCTGCCCGAGGTCGATGGGCGAGCCGTCGTACGCGAGGTCGACGATGCGCGAGTCGACCGGCTGGCTCAGGTCGATCTTGTAGGTGACCCGGGCGTCGATGCCGCCCATGATGTCGTAGTTGTAGTCGGGCGTGCCGTTCGGCGCGTTCGGCGTCACGGCGTTGGTCACCGCGTCGGCCGCCACGGGCCCGGCGCTGGTCTGCGGCTTGAAGTACCGCGCGGAGTACTCGAGGTACTCCTTGACCTGCGCACCCGTCAGCGTGATGCCGAGCAGCGTGTTGTCGAAGATGTACATGCCGGCCACGTCGCGGATGGTCACCGGTCCCGCGGGAATCGCGGCGTCGGGGTTGAACGGTGCCGCGATCGACAGCACCGGCAGACCCTCCTGCGGAGTCCCCACGAGCCCGGCCTTGACCGTCTCGCCCTGCACCTGGTTGATGAAGTCCATCGCGGCGGTGTCCTCGTAGCGCGAGGTCGCTGCCGACATGGCGGTGAGGTTCTGCGCCACGACCGAGTTCACGTACGTGCGCACGGTCTCGTGATCCTTCTGCAGCAACGCGACGATGGCCGGGTCGGCGTTCACGTCGCTGCTCTTGAGCACCTGAGAGTGCCGGCCGACCACGCGCCAGTGGTTGCCGCGCCGCTCCAGGTCGATGTCGATGACGCTGAGCCGCATACCCCACTTGATGGGCTCGGTGAGCACGACCTGCTGGCCGGTCTTGTCGTTGGTCACGAACCGCTCGGCGATCTCCTGGTGCGCGTGGCCGACGAGGATCGCGTCGATGCCCGGCACCTGCTGCGCCACGAGCGTGGAGGCGTTCTCGGGGTAAGGCAGCGCGTCGCCGTAGGACGACGACGTGTCGGCTCCCGAGTGCGCCGCCACGATGAGGACGTCGACCCCCATCTTGCGGATCTTCGGCACCCAGTACGACGCCTGCTCGACCAGGCCCGGGAACTTCAGCTTGCCCTCGACGTTCGCCTTGTCCCAGATGGCGATGCCGGGGTTGGTGAGGCCCAGCACGCCGACCTTGATGTACTCGTCGTGCCCCACCGCCACCCGCTTGATGGCGAACGGCGGGAACACCGGGTGGCCGGTGCTGGCGTCGACCGCGTTGGCTCCGAGCAGCGGGAACTTCAGCTGGTGCTGGAAGGCGCGCAGCACGTCGAGCCCGTAGTTGAACTCGTGGTTGCCAAGGGCGGCTGCGTCGTAGCCGATGCGGTTCATCGCCGCGGCCATCGGGTGCAGGTGGCCCTCGGTGATCGGGTCGATCTTGGCGTAGTAGTACGCCAGCGGCGTGCCCTGGATGGTGTCACCGGCGTCGAGCAGCAGCGGGTGGTGGTCGGCGGTCTCTCGCACCGCTCGCACGAGCGTCGAGATCTTGGCCAGGCCGATGTCCTCGTGCTTGCTGTCGTCGTACTCGGCGTCCTTGAAGTAGTCCCAGTTCAGGGCGCTGCCGTGCAGGTCGGTGGTGCCCATGACGGTGATGCGCGCGGTGCGCGGACGGCCGTGGCTGCGGTGGCGCTCCGACGCTGCGGCGGGCGCGGCGGCGTAGCCGGCGGCGGCGAGCACACCGGCCGCGGCGCCACCGCTGAGGACGGTGCGGCGACGAAGCGTCGAGGGGCCGGTGGGCTCCTCGACGGGTCCGGCCGACGACGGTGACGACGGCGGGACGGGGGGCTGAGACGACACGAGGCCTCCACGCGTGTGAGCAGAACGGGTTCCCGAGCGGCACGCACGCTACGCCCTTCGGGTGACATCGAATCGGGCAATACCTGACCAACCGCGGGCCGAGAGATGTCGAGCGTCCGACCCGTCTGGCGTGCGTCCTAGATCATCTCGAGATGCGAGGTGCCCGTCAGTCCACTAAACCTGTGGTGCCGCGTCGGGGAGTCCTCCGCGGCGTACAACCAATCTGGGAGGTCCTCACATGTCGCTCTGGCTGATCCTCATCATCCTCGGCGTGATCCTGGCCATCATCGGGTTCGCCGGCGTGGGTCAGGCGCTGATCTGGATCGGTGTGATCATCCTGGTCGTCGGCCTGATCCTCAGCTTCACGGGTCGCCGCGGCAGGGTCTAACGACCGCCCTCGGGGGCCGCACGGCCTCCGGACCAGCTCCAGGCGTAGGCGCCGTCGTCACTGGCGACGGCGCCTTCGCCTGTCTCCAGGGGCTTGAAGGTGTCGACCATCACCGCGAGCTCGTCGAAGTAGTCCTTGCCGAGCGCAGCCTCGACGGCGCCCGGCTGCGGGCCGTGGCTGTGGCCACCCGGGTGCAACGACACCGAGCCCTTGCCGATCCCGCTGCCCTTGCGGGCCTCGTAGTCGCCGTCGACGTAGAACATGACCTCGTCGCTGTCGACGTTGGAGTGGTAGTACGGCACGGGCACCGCGAGCGGGTGGTAGTCGACCTTGCGTGGCACGAAGGCGCAGATCACGAAGTTCCAGCCCTCGAACACCTGGTGCACGGGCGGCGGCTGGTG
>JBQCES010000338.1:0-8007 GCA_051960055.1 Angustibacter sp.
AAGGCCGAGGCGGTGCCGCTCGACGTCACCGACTCCGCCGGGGTCGACGCGTTCTTCGCATCGGCGTTCGCCCAGCACGGTGAGGCGCTGGACTGCCTCGTCAACAACGCGGGCACCGACCGCGGGGCGCACGTCACCGACGTCACGGACGAGCAGTGGCACCAGGTGTTCGCGGTGAACGTGCACGGCCCCATGTACACCTCGCGCGCGTTCCTGCGTGGCGTGCTCGAGGCCGGCCCGCAGCGTGAGCGCCCGGCCGACATCGTGTCGGTCGTGTCGATCTCGGCGCTCACCGTCGGGGGCGGCGCCGGTGCCTACAACTCCTCGAAGGCGGCGCTGCTCAAGCTGACCGAGGTGCTGCAGACGGAGGTGCGCGAGGAGGGCATGCCCGTGCGCGTCTGCGCCCTCAACCCGGCGGCCATGCACACGCCGATGATGGACCAGTGGAACCTGCCGGCCGAGCGGATGATGGAGCCGTCGGTGGTCGCGGGGCTGGTCCGCACGGCGGTGACGCTCGACCCACGGGTCGTGCTGCAGACCGCTGTCCTCACCCCGCGCGTGGAGAACTACCCGCGCTGACGGCGCAGCTCGCCGTCCACTTCCCCCACCGTTTGGAGAAACCCTTGTCTCGCAACACTGTCAGCCGCTCGCTGCACGACGTGGGCCTCTCGGCCTGGTTCGGTGGCACGCTCGCCAACGCCGTCGCGCTGAACGACGCCGCTGGGCACGCCGGAGACGACTCGGCGTCCGGCCGGGTCGCCAACGTCGGATGGAACGCCTGGACGCCGGTCAACGCCGCCGCGATCGGCGCGCACGTCATCGGGTCGGTTGGCCAGGTGATCGGAAACCGCGGGCGCATCGCCGGGCAGCGCGGCGTCGGCACGATGTCGGTGGGCAAGACCGCCCTCACCGCTGCCGCGCTCGGGGCCACGGCCTACAGCCGCGTGCTCGGCCGACGCGTGTCGCACCAGCGCGACGTCCCGGTGGGTGACGCCACCAACCCGAGCTTCCAGACGCCCGAGCCGGTCGCCAAGGCGCAGCAGCAGCTGAAGCTGCTGCAGTGGGTCGTCCCCGCCCTCACCGGTGCGCTCGTCGTCGTGAGCTCGTTCGCCGGCGAGCAGCAGCGCGCCAGCGAGGTCTCACGCGGCCTGCTGGGGCGCATCACCGGTCACTGACCCGCCCCCTCCCGAACCACCAGCTGACCCCCGGCCCGACGGCCGGGGGTCAGTCGGCGTCGGCGAGCAGGTGGTGCGTGGCCACGGTCTCGCGGTCGAGGGTCTTGTAGCCCTCGGAGTCGAAGAACACCGTGAGCCGGTCGCCGTCGAGGCTCATCACCGTGCCGCCGCCCCACTCGGTGTGCTCGACGCGGTGGTCGACGGCGAGGTCGTCGTGTCTGGCGGCCTCCTCGGCCGCGTGTGACCGCGCCGCCGAGCCGCTGCGGCAGGTGTCGCAGTGACCGCAGTCGGCGTCGAGCTGCTCGCCGAAGTAGCCGAGCAGGTAGCGGCGACGACAACCGGTCGTCTCGGCGTAGCCGCGCATCATCTCCAGGCGCGAACGGGCCCGACGCCGACCCGCGTCCGACTCCTCGGCCCCGCGCCGGACGGCGTCGCGCACCGTCACCGAGTCCTCGAGCAGGTGCACGGCGCGTCCGCGCAGCTCCAGGATCCCCGCGTCCTGCAACAGGTTGACCGCTCGCACGACCCGACGGCGGGTGGCGCTCACCTCGTCCGCCAGCTCGGCCAGGCTCGGTGCCTCGTCGGCCTTCACCAGCGCCGCGACCACCGCGCCCAGCAGCCCGGTGTCGGGCCGCCCACCTGACTGGAACCGGCGCAGCCCGAGGTCCTCGGCGCGGTAGAACAGCACCGCCTCAGCCGGCGCGCCGTCGCGACCGGCCCGGCCGATCTCCTGGTAGTAGCTGTCGACCGAGTCGGTGACGTGCGCGTGCACGACGTACCGCACGTTCGGCGCGTCGATGCCCATGCCGAACGCCGACGTCGCGACGACGACGTCGAGCGCGCCGTCGAGGAACGCCTCGTGCACGGCCGTGCGGTCGACCGCCTTGCGGCCGGCGTGGTACGCCTGCACACGCAGCCCCCGCTCGTGCAGGACGTCAGCGAGCTCGAGGGTGTCCCTGCGCGTCGACGTGTACACGATCCCGGGCCCCTCGGCCGACACCACGTGGTCGAGCACCGCGGCGTGCTGCCGGTCGGCGTCGCTGAACAGCTCGACGCGCAGGTCGATGTTGGGGCGGTCGAAGCCGGCGACGACCACCGCGGGGTCGCGCAGCCCGAGCCGCTCGCGGATCTCGTCTCGCACGGGCGGGCTCGCGGTGGCGGTGAGCGCGACGACGGGCGGGTCACCCAGCCGGGAACGCAGGTCGCCCAGCCGCAGGTAGTCGGGCCGGAAGTCGTGGCCCCACGACGAGACGCAGTGCGCCTCGTCGACCACGAGCAGCGACGGACCCGAGTCGGCCAGCCGGCTCACCACCTCGTCGTCCGCGAGCTGCTCGGGCGAGACGAACGCGAACTCCACCTCGCCGTCCCGCAACCGCCGCCACGACTCGCGGACGTCGGCGGCGCGTCGTCCGGAGTTGATCGCCACCGCCTCGGCCGCGTCACCGCCCACGCGCTCGAGCGCGGCCACCTGGTCCTCCTGCAGCGAGATGAGCGGGCTGACCACCACGGTCGTGCCCGCACGGGCCAGCGCGGCGACCTGGTAGACCGCCGACTTGCCGTGACCGGTGGGCATGACCACCAGCGCGTCCTGGCCCGCGACGACGGCGGCCATGGCCTCGAGCTGGCCGGCGCGCAGGGTGGTCCAGCCGAAGACGTCGGAGGCGATCCGGCGTGCCCGCTGACGGGCAGAACGAGATGAGGTGACGTCGGTCACAGGAGCCTTCGCTACTGGGAGCCCACCGGTGGCGAGCGTGCGGTCCGCCGGGGGCTGAAGCGGCTCTGCTCGAGCCTCGCACGCGCCCGAGTCGGCGGCGACCGCAGATGAGGACCAACGTCCCTGGGCTGCATGCGGCCGCCCTACGTACGGTCGTTCCGGCGGCCGCACGGGGCCGCCATCGGACTGTGGAGGAGCACTCGTGGACGCGCTGGACCTGGCCCGATGGCAGTTCGGGATCGTCACGGTCTACCACTTCATGTTCGTTCCGCTGACCATCGGCCTGGCCCCGCTCGTCGCGATCATGCAGACCATCTGGGTGCGCACGAACGACGACCGCTGGCTGCGGCTCACCAAGTTCTTCGGCAAGCTCTTCCTGATCAACTTCGCCATCGGCGTCGCCACCGGCATCGTGCAGGAGTTCCAGTTCGGGATGAACTGGAGCGAGTACTCGCGCTTCGTGGGTGACGTCTTCGGTGCCCCGCTGGCCATCGAGGGCCTGGCCGCCTTCTTCATCGAGTCGACGTTCCTGGGCCTGTGGATCTTCGGCTGGGACCGCCTGCCCCGCAAGGTGCACCTGGCGACGATCTGGCTCGCCGCCATCGGCACGTGGCTGTCGGCGTACTTCATCCTCGCCGCCAACTCGTTCATGCAGCACCCGGTGGGCGTGCGGTTCAACCCCGAGTCGGGTCGCGCCGAGCTCACGAGCATCTGGACGCTGCTCACCAACTCCACGACGCTCGCGACCTTCCCGCACACCGTCTCGGGCGCGCTCGTCGTGGCCGGCACGTTCGTCGCCGCCATCGCCACCTGGTGGGCGGTGCGGGCGCACCGGCGGTCGGAGCTGGACGTCGCCGACACCTTCCGCGTCGCGATCCGCCTGGGCCTGGTGGCCCTGATCATCGGCGGCGTGGGCACGGCGATCTCGGGTGACGCGCAGGCGAAGCTGATGTTCAAGCAGCAGCCGATGAAGATGGCCGCGGCCGAGGCGCTGTGCACCACCGAGAAAGGCGCCGGGTTCAGTCTCTTCGCGGTCGGCGACGTCGAGAACCGCTGCGACGTGCGTCAGGTGAAGGTGCCGGGGCTGACCTCGTTCCTCGCGACCGGCTCGTTCGACTCGACCCTCAAGGGCGTCAAGGAGATCCAGTCCGAGTACTCCGCGAAGTACGGCCCCGGCAGCTACGTGCCGATGCTGCCGGTCACCTACTGGTCGTTCCGCCTCATGATCGGCTTCGGCGCCGTGAGCGCTCTGCTCGCGCTGGCCGGCCTCTGGACGACCCGCAAGGGCCGCCTGCCCACGAACGCCCGGCTCGGCCGCCTGGCGCTGTGGGCCATCCCCGCACCGTTCCTGGCCAACGCGTTCGGCTGGATCTTCACCGAGATGGGCCGCCAGCCCTGGGTCGTCGCCCCCAACCCCTCGGGCATCGACGGCGTGCGCATGCTCGTGCGCGACGGCGTCTCGAAGGTGTCGGCCGGCACGGTGCTGACGTCGCTGGTCTCCTTCGCGGTCGTGTACGGCGTCCTCGCCGTCGTGTGGTTCGGCCTCATGCGCCGCTACGCCGCCGAGGGACTCCCCGACGTCACCGCGACGGAGGTCCGCGCCCAGGACTCCGACAAGCCCCTCTCGTTCGCCTACTGACGCAAGGAACCTGGAGAGCTCACGACCATGGAACTCACGACCGTCTGGTTCCTCCTGATCGCCCTGCTGTGGACCGGCTACCTGGTGCTCGAGGGCTTCGACTTCGGCGTCGGCATGCTGCTGCCCGTCGTGGGCCGCGGCGCGAACGCCGCCGACACCGACACCAACCGGCGCGTGCTGCTCAACACGATCGGCCCGGTGTGGGACGGCAACGAGGTGTGGCTGCTCGTGGCCGGCGGGGCGACGTTCGCCGCCTTCCCGGAGTGGTACGCCACGCTCTTCTCCGGCTTCTACCTGCCGCTGTTGCTGATCCTGCTGGCGCTCATCGGCCGGGGTGTCGCCTTCGAGTACCGCGGCAAGGTCGACGACCCGGCGTGGCGACGCCGCTGGGACCTCGTGATCATCGTCGGCTCGTTCCTGCCGTCGCTGCTGTGGGGGGTGGCGTTCGCCAACATCGTGCGGGGTGTGGCGATCGACGCCGACCGCCAGGTGACGTCGTCGCTCTTCGACCTGCTGAACCCCTACGCCCTGCTGGGCGGCCTCACGACCCTCAGCCTCTTCGCGCTGCACGGTGCGGTGTTCCTGGCCCTCAAGTCCGGCGGCCGCGTGCGCGAGCAGGCCGGTCGGGTCGCGGCGCGGCTGGCTCCGGTGACGCTCGTGGTGGCCGGTGCGTTCGCCGTCTGGACCCAGCTCGCGCACGGCAAGGGCTGGACGTGGGCCGCGGTGGTCGTCGCCGCCCTGGCCCTGGTCGGTGCGGTGGCCGCCACGCGCGTCCGGCGCGAGGGCCTGGCCTTCCTGCTGACGACGCTCGTCATCGTCTCAGCCGTGGTGCTCATCTTCGGGAGCCTGTTCCCGAACGTCATGCCGTCGACCACCGACCCGGCGTTCAGCCTCACGACCACCAACGCGGCCTCCACGCCGTACACGCTCAAGGTGATGACCTGGATCGCCGTCGGCCTCACGCCGTTCGTGCTGCTGTACCAGGGCTGGACCTACTGGGTCTTCCGGCAGCGGATCAGCGCCGAGCACATCCCCGCACCCGCCGGCCTGCCCGGACGCAAGCGCCTGCCCGCCCAACGGGGCGTGCCCAGCCAGCGACCCTGACGTGCGTCCCCTCGACCCCCGGCTCCTGCGGTACGCGCACGCGGCGCGCGGGTACGTCGCGCTGACCGGCGGACTCGGCGTCGCGACGGCTGGACTCGCTGTGGCCCAGGCGTTCCTGCTCGGCACCGTGATCAGCGCGGTGGTCGCGGGTGCCTCCGCCGGGTCCCAGACCGGGTCGATCGCCTGGCTGGCGGGCGTCGTCCTGGTGCGAGCCGTGGTGGTGTGGGCCCAGGAGCGGTACGGCGAGCGCGCCGCGGTCGCGGTGGTGGCCGACCTGCGCCACCAGGTCACCCGACGCGCCGTGGCTCTCGGCCCGGCGTACCTCGACTCCGCGACCCGGACGTCGGTCACCACCTTGGTCACCGACGGCCTGGAAGCGTTGCGGCCGTATCTGTCGAAGTACCTGCCGCAGCTGCTCATGACCGCGCTGGTGACTCCGGCGCTGCTGGCCGTGGTGCTGACCCAGGACCTCATCTCGGCCGTCACGATCGCCGTGACCATCCCGCTGGTGCCGGTGTTCATGGCGCTGGTGGGCTGGATGACGCAGGCCACGGCGGCTCGTCGCCTGGTGACCATGCAGCGGCTCGGCTCGCAGGTGCTCGACCTGCTCGCGGGGCTGCCCACGCTGGTGGCCCTGGGCCGCGAGCGCGGGCCCGCCGCACGCGTGCGCGAGCTCGGCGAGGCGCACCGCAGGGCCACCACGGCGACGCTGCGCACGGCGTTCCTGTCGGCGCTGGTGCTCGAGCTGCTGACGACGCTGTCCGTGGCGCTGGTGGCGGTGGGCGTGGGGCTGCGTCTGCTGTCGGGCCACCTCGACCTCCGCACCGCCCTCGTGGTGCTGATCCTGGCGCCCGAGGTCTACCTCCCGCTGCGCCAGGTGGGCGCGCAGTTCCACGCCAGCACCGACGGTCTGGCGGCTGCGGACGCCGCGTTCGCGGTGCTCGACCGCGCCGTGCCGGCCAGCGGGACGACGCCCCCGCCCGACCTGCGCCACGCCAGCATCGAGGTGCGCGGCGTGCGCGTCGACCACCCGGGACGCCGCGACCCGGCCCCGCGCGACGGCTCGCTCACGCTGCGCCCCGGCACCGTGACGGCGCTCGTCGGCAGCAGCGGCTGCGGCAAGTCCACGCTCGCCGAGGTGGTGCTCGGGCTGCGCACGCCAGACTCGGGCGACGTCACGGTGGTCGACGACGACGGCAGGAGCATCGCCCTCGCGGACGTCGACCGGCGGCCCTGGCTCGACCAGTGCGCCTGGCTGGGACAGCAGCCGCTCGTGGTGCCGGGAACCGTGCGCGACAACGTGATGCTGTTCGGGACGCTCGACGACGCGCAGCTCGCGGCCGCCGCCGAGGCCGCCGGCCTCGCCGACGTCGTGGCCGCGCTGCCGTCCCGCTGGCAGACCCGCGTGGGCACGGGCGGGCTCGGCCTGTCGGCCGGCCAGCGTCAGCGGCTGGCGCTGGCCCGCGTCCTCGCCTCCCCGGCGCAGCTCGTCGTGCTCGACGAGCCCAGCGCCCACCTCGACCCCGACACCGAGCGGTTCGTGCACGACGCCGTCGCCCGCCTGCGGTCGGAGGGACGCACCGTGCTCGTCGTCGCCCACCGGCCCTCGCTGGTGGCCGCGGCCGACCAGGTCGTCGAGCTCTCACCCGTGCGCCAGGTGGCGTGATGGCGCTGCGCCGGGTCGTCGCCGCGCTCGACCCCTCCCCCGGCCGCGTGGCCGGTGCCGTGGCCGCCGGCAGCGCCGCGCTCGGCAGTGCCGTCGCGCTCGCCGCCGTGTCGTCGTGGCTCATCTCGCGCGCCGCCGAGCACCCGCCGGTGCTCGACCTGTCGGTGGCCGTGGTCGCCGTCCGCGCCCTCGGCATCTCGCGCGGCACCTTCCGCTACGTCGAGCGCCTGGCGTCGCACGACATCGCGCTGCGCGGCGTCGTGCGGCTGCGTGAGCGCCTGTACGAGCGCCTGGCCTGGGCCGACCGCAGCGTGGTGAGCGGGCTGCGCAGCGGTGACCTGCTGTCGCGGGTCGGGTCGGACGTCGACCTGGTGGCCGACGTCGTCGTGCGCGGCCTGCTGCCCTTCGCGGTCGCGGCGGTCGTCTGCGCCGCCACGGTCGCGCTGCTCGCGTGGGTGCTGCCGGCGGCGGCGGTCGTCGTGGGCGTTGCGCTGCTGCTGGCCCTCGTGGCCACGCCACGGCTCGCCGCGGTGGCGGCCGGACGCTACGAGCGGGCCGCCGACGACACGCGCGCCGAGGTGTCGGCCGAGGTGCACGCGCTGCTCGACGGCGCCACCGAGCTCACGGTGGCCGGACGCGTCGACGAGCGGCTCGCGCTGCTGCGTGCGGTCGACGCCCGCCGTCGCCACGAGCTCGACCGCGCCGCCCG
>JBQCES010000339.1:0-5454 GCA_051960055.1 Angustibacter sp.
CGCCGGAGCAGAACGCCCACCCGCCGTCGCGCGGGCTGGGCCCGTTGCCCGTGAGCAGCACGCAGCCGACGTCGGGCGTCATGCGGGCGTGGTCGAGCGCGCGGTACAGCTCGTCGACCGTGTGCGGCCGGAACGCGTTGCGCACGTCCGGCCGGTCGAACGCGACGCGCACCGTGCCGACGTCGCGGCCGTCCTCGACCGCCCGGTGGTAGGTGATGTCGGTGAAGTCGAAGCCCTCCACCTCACGCCACGCCGACGGGTCGAAGATCTCGCTCACGCGCTCGCTGGTCACATCGGCGAGGATAGGGGGGTGCTGCCCGATCTCGACGCCCTGCTGGACGCCGCGCACGTCGTGACCCTGCCGATGCGTGTGCGGTTCAGGGGCATCACGACCCGCGAAGCCGTTGTGCTGCAAGGTTCGCACGGTTGGGGCGAGTTCTCGCCGTTCGTCGAGTACGACGACGTCGAGGCGTCCCGCTGGCTCGCTGCGGGTATCGAGGCGGCGTGGTCGACGCCCGTCGCGGCGGTGCGCGACGCCGTACCGGTCAACGCCACCGTGCCGGCCGTGGCCGCCGCCGACGTCGCTCAGGTGCTCGAGCGCTTCGACGGCTGCCGGACGGCGAAGGTCAAGGTTGCCGAGCCCGGCCAGTCGCTCGCGGACGACGTCGCGCGCGTCGGCGAGGTGCGCCGGCTGCTGGGGCCGACCGGCCGCGTGCGGGTCGACGCCAACGGCGCGTGGAGCGTGGACGACGCGCTGCGGGCGGCGCGGGCCCTGGCGCCGTACGACCTCGAGTACCTCGAGCAGCCGTGCGCGACGCTCGACGAGCTGGGTGAGCTGCGCCGCGCCCTCGCCCGCTCCGGCGTCGACGTCCTCGTGGCCGCCGACGAGAGCATCCGCAAGGCCGACGACCCACTGAAGGTGGCCGCCGCCGGCAGCGCCGACGTCGTGGTCGTGAAGGTCGCGCCGCTGGGCGGCGTGCGCGCGGCGCTCGAGGTCGCGCAGGCGTGCGGGTTGCCGGTGGTCGTGTCGTCGGCGCTCGACACCTCCGTGGGCATCGCCGCGGGCGTCGCGCTCGCGGCCGCGCTGCCCGAGCTGCCGTACGCCTGCGGGCTGGGCACGGTGGGGCTGTTCGAGCGTGACGTCGCATCGTCGCCGCTGCGCGCCCGCGGCGGCGAGCTCAGCGCCGCCGCAGCCCGCGTGGTGCAGCCCGACCAGCTGGTCGACGTCCAGGCGTCGCCCGAGCGGCAGCAGTGGTGGCGCGAGCGCCTGGCCCGCTGCCACGCCCTGCTCAGTTCACGATCCTGACCCCCACCGGGTCGAGCACCGCCCACACCACCTTGCCGCCGCCGGCCGCGGGCAGCGCCCCGGACGTCGCGGCCAGCGTCTCGACGATGCGCAGGCCCCGACCGGACACGCTGTCGGTGCCTCGCACCGGCGTCACCGGCGGCTCGTCGCCGCGGTCGCGCACCGCCACGCGCAGCCGGCCTTCGTGCTCAGCCAGCCGGACGTCGATGTCGCCGTCCGTGTGCTGCACCGCGTTGGTCACCAGCTCGCTGATCACGAGCGGCCCGTCTCCAGGTGCTGGGGCACGCGCCACTCCAGGCACGTGCGGGTGAGGAACGCCCGGGCCGCGCGGGCGGCGAGCGCGTTGCCTGGCACGCGCAGGGACGCCATCCGCTGCCTGGCCCCGGTGTGCAGCTGCGACCACGCGTGCAGCAACGACGACGAGCGCTGCAGGTGCCGGCCGTCGCGCTGGGCGGTCACCTCGGCCCAGCCTGCGTCGTCCGCCCAGACCACGACCACCGGCGTGGCCGACCAGCGCGCCACGTGGCGCCCGAGCCCCGCCAGCGTGGTGATGAGCGATGGGCTCGCCGGCGTGTCGGGCGGGAGCGCGCAGACGAGGCCCTCGGGGCACTCGGCCAGCGCCAGCTGCGCGGTGAGGTCGAGCGCGGCGACGGCATCCGGCCCCGCCTGGAGCACCTCCACGAGCCAGACGTCGAGGTATTGGTAGGCCGTCACCTCCTGCCGGCTGCCCATGGCCACGCGAGCCGACCAGCTGGAGTCGGCCCAGCTGCGCTCTGAGGGGAGGGTCCGGCCGGACGGTGCCGGCGGTGCGATCGGTGTCATGGCGACGTCCTCGCGTCCGGGCGCGACCAGGACGACTCCCACCAAGACGCCCACCCACGCCACCAGCAACGTACGCCGGGCCGACGCGCGGTGGAAGAGGTGCGGCAGGATCGTCGTCGTGAACCCGAGTACCGCCTGCGCCGAGGTCGTGGTCGACGAGCTCGTGCGGCACGGTGTGCGCGACGCCGTCCTGTGCCCCGGCTCCCGCTCGGCGCCCCTTGCCTTCGCGCTGCACGCCGCCGACGTCGAGCAGCGGCTGCGGCTGCACGTGCGCGTCGACGAGCGGTCGGCGGCGTTCCTCGCCGTCGGCCTGGCCAAGGGCAGCGGCCGGCCCGTGCCCGTGGTGACGACGTCCGGCACCGCCGTCGCGAACCTCCACCCCGCCGTGCTGGAGGCCTCGCACTCCGGCGTCCCGCTGCTGCTGCTCACCGCCGACCGCCCGCCCGAGCTGCGGGGCACCGGCGCCAACCAGACCACCGAGCAGCCGGGGATCTTCGGCTCCGCGGTCCGCTGGCAGCACGACCTCGGCACGCCTGACACGCGCCCCGGGCAGGTGCCGGTGTGGCGCTCGACCGTGTCGCGTGCGGTGGCGGCTGCCACGGGCGCGCGCGGCGAGCAGCCCGGGCCCGTGCACCTCAACCTGCCGTTCCGCGAGCCGCTCGTGCCGGGCGACGGCCCCGACCTCGCCGAGCCCCTCGACGGGCGTCCGGACGGCGCACCGTGGACCGCCGTCGTCGCGCCGCCCGCGGTGAGTCGCGTGCTCGCGGCACCGCCCGTGCCGGACGACGACCGGCGCACCCTGATGGTGGTAGGTGACCTGCCGCTGGCCGACGTCGACTGGGGCGTCGCGGCAGCCGAGCTCGCGGTGTCACGCGGCTGGCCGCTGATCGCGGAGCCGTCCAGCGGGGGAGCCAGCTCGCACGCGCTGCCCCACGGCACGCTGCTGCTCTCAGCGACGGACTGGTTGGCGTCCCACCGGCCGGAGCGGGTCGTCGTCGTCGGGCGGCCGACCCTCGCCCGGCCGGTCTCGCGGCTGCTCGCCGACCCCGCGGTGGACGTCGACCTCGTGGCGCCGCCAGGGCCCTGGCCCGACCCGGCGGGGCGGGCGCGCTCGGTGCTCCCGCTGGAGTCGCTGCTGGTCGAGGGAGGTGGCGCGGCCGCAGCGTCGACCGGCTGGGCCGCGGAGTGGGCGGCCGCAGCGGCCCTGGTGTCGCGCGCCGTGGCGGGTCCGGTGGCCGAGAGCTGGCCCTCAGGTGTCGCCGTGGCCCGCACGCTCACGGGGGCGGTGGCGCCCGACGCCCAGGTGTTCGCGGGGTCGTCCAACTCCGTGCGCGACCTCGAGCTCGCCGGTGTGGCGGGGCCGCGGGTCGTGGCCAGCCGCGGGCTCGCGGGGATCGACGGGTGTCTGTCGACGGCGTCCGGGCTGGCGCTCGCGAGTGAGCGGCCGACGTACGCGCTGGTGGGTGACCTGACGTTCCTGCACGACGTCGGCGGGCTCGTCGTCGGGCCGCCTGAGCTGCAGCCCGACCTCACGGTCGTGGTGGTCAACGACGACGGTGGTGGGATCTTCACGCTGCTCGAGCCCGGTGCGCCGCAGCACGCTGCGGCGTTCGAGCGCGTGTTCGGGACGCCGCACGCCGCCGACCTCGCCGCATTGAGCCGGGGCGCTGGTGCGCGCTTCACGAGCGTGTCGGCGCCGGAGGAGCTGGCCGAGGCCGTGGCGGCGACGCCCCACGGCGTGCACGTCGTGGAGGTGCGCGTCGACCGCGCCGGTCACCGCGACCTGCACGCGCGGCTGCGCGCCGTGGCCGCCGACGCCCTGCGCTGACCGGCCTTCCGCCGCTCAGGCCGCTGCCTCCGCCGCCCAGGCCGCCGCTGGGCGGCGCAAACCGGCCTGGGTGGCGGAAAAGGGGGTTGCTTGCGCCGGTCAGGCCGCTGCGGAGCGGCGCAAACCGGCCTGGGTGGCGGAAAGGGGGCTCAGGCGCGGTCGAGGGCGTCGCGCATGGGCACGAGCTTGGCGTCCGACTCCGCGAGCTCCCGCGCCGGGTCCGAACCCGCGACGATGCCGCAACCGGCGAACAGCCGGACCCGGTGCGGGTCGGCGCCGTCGAGCTCGGCGCAGCGCAGCGCGATGCCCCACTCGCCGTCACCGCGGCCGTCGGTCCAGCCCACCGGGCCGGCGTACCGCCCGCGGTCCATGCCCTCCAGCTCGCGGATCAGCTCGACGGCGGCCGGCGTGGGCGTCCCGCCGACGGCGGCCGTGGGATGCAGCGCCGCAGCGAGCGCCAGGGACGTCGCGCCGTCCGACAGCACGCCCGCGACGTCGGTGGCCAGGTGCATGACGTTGGGCAGGTGCAGCACGAACGGCGACTCGGGCACATTCATCGACGTGCAGTGGGGCGCCAGTGCGTCCGCGAGCGAGCGGACGGCGTACTCGTGCTCCTCGAGGTCCTTGCTCGAGCGGGCCAGGGACGCCGCGAGGGCGAGGTCGTGCTCGTCGTCGCCCGTGCGGCGGATCGTGCCGGCGAGCACGCGCGAGTGCACGAGCCCTCGTTCGAGCCGCACGAGCAGCTCCGGGGTCGCACCGACGAGCCCGTCGACGGAGAAGGTCCAGCAGCCGGGGTAGCTCTCGGCCAGCCCACGCAGCAGCCAGCGCGGGTCGACGGGCCGCTCGGTGCGCGCCTCGAGGTCGCGAGCCAGCACGACCTTGTCGACGTCGCCGCGCGTGATGCGCTGCACCGCCTGCGCGACGACGCCCTCCCAGTCGGCGCCCGACATCGTGCCGTCGGCGTACGTGACCGCACCCGGGGCGCGGGCGTCGTGTCGCGCGAGGGTCGCCGCCGCCGGCAGCGCGCCCTGCGTGGCGGTCGTGGTGACCCACCAGCGGTCTCCGCGGTGCCCGACCACGACCGCGGGCACCGCGAGCACGCTGCCCGGCGACCCGGCGTCGAAGGTGAACGACCCGAAGGCCACGGGGCCGGTGCCTGGCAGGTCGACCTCGTCGCGGACGACGGCGCCCGACACGGTCTCGGCCCACCACTGCTGCGCCAGCGCGAAGCGGTCGTCGCCGCGGGACTCGAAGCGCGCTGCCTCACCCCAGCCGACGAGTCCCTCGCCGCGGCGCACCCACGACACGCACGGCTCGTCGGGCAGCAGCTCGAGCAGCGGGCCGGGGTCGGCGACCACGACGGTACGCACGACGAGCGGTGCGGCGGCTCCGGACGCGGCGACGGTCACGCCGCTCAGCGTAGGCGTCAGGCGTCCGCCCCGCCCCACGCAGGGTGCGCTCGTGTGCATGATCACGGCAGAGATCGGCCGTGATCATG
>JBQCES010000340.1:0-4401 GCA_051960055.1 Angustibacter sp.
GCGATGCGGTAGGTGCTCCAGATCCGGCGGTTCCAGATGACGTACATGACGCCGAGGCGACGCGCGTTGCCGCCGACGACCCCCTGGGAGTCGCGGCCGGTGAGCCACTGGGTGAAGGCGTCACCCGCGGCCTTCTCGGCGGGGTTGTTGATGCTGAGCATCCAGTCGAACGCCCGACCCTCCTTGTGCTCGGACGTCGACCCCAGCCCGCAGCCGCGCACGATGCCGCCGGAGTGGCCCTGCCGGTACGTCGCCAGCACCATGCGCGCGAACGCCTCCACGCCCGGCTTGGCGGCCGGGTCGCAGCTGCGCTGCTCGTTGTAGCGCGGGGTGGCGTCCAGCGCGCTCGGCAGCGGCCGGGTCGGTGTCGGCACGACCGTCACCGCCGTCGCGCTCTGCGCCACCATCGGCTGCACGGCCAGCGCCGCCACCGAGGCAGTGAGCGCCATCCGCGCCGGCGCGCTGACGGACGACCGGCGGGGCTGGCGATGGCGGCCGGGCATCGGCGTTCCTCTCCTCGCGCGACTGCGGCGCACGCGCTCGCGGCGTGTCCCGTTGACAGCACTGCCTTCGGCAGTAACGGACGTGACTTGAGTGGTCAGAGTGACACCGGCGCGGCACCGGCGTCCACCACATCACCCAGCCGGGTCAGCGCGCGAACAGCAGGCTCAAGGTCGCCGGGCCCGACGTGAGCGCGGAACGCCCGTAGAAGGTGCGGTCGGGTCGAGCCACCCCCAGGCTGTCGCGGCCGTCGCCGTCCCAGTCACCCGCGGCCGGCAGGTCGGTGCTGCGGCCGTACACGGCGCTGGAGCTCGCCAGGCCGCTGAGGTTGTTGGAGAAGTACCAGGTGGCACCGCGGCGCAGCGCCGGGGTGTCGAACCCGTCGCCGTCCCAGTCGCCTGCCAGCACGTCGTCGGCGGGACGCCCCCAGCTCAGGTGGGCCTGCGCGCTGCCACCGGAGGCCGACAGCCGCAGGTACCACGTCGTGCCGCGGACGACGCCCACGCTGTCGCCCTTCGCACCCGGCCACCGGCCCACCACGGGCCGGTCGGTGGCGGAGCCGTAGACGAAGCCGGTGCGACCGCAGCTGGCGCCGTCGAGGCGCTCGCACAGGTACCAGTGACCCGCGCGCACCACACCCAGGGTGTCCGTGCCGTCGCCGTTCCAGTCACCCACCACGGCCACGTCGCCGCTGCGCCCCAGCGTGAAGCGCACCGTGCGGCTCCCGACCCGCACGCTCACCTTGCCGGCCGAGTACCAGCCCGCGTCGGCGCGACCGTCGCCGTCCCAGTCACCGACCAGCGCCTGCAAGGGCGCGGGCGGCGTCGGCGTCGGAGTCGGCGTCGGAGTGGGGGTCGGCGTCGGGGTCGGGGTGGCCGTCGCGCTGGGCGTCGGCGTCGGCGCAGCGGCCAGCATGAGCGCCCACGTCGGCTTGTCCAGGACGCCGGTGACGGGCACCTTGCGCCCGCGCTGCCACGAGAAGAGGTGGCTGCGGGTGATCGAGCCGAAGACGCCGTCCGCGCTGACGCCCAGCTTCTGCTGCGCCACCTTGACCGCCGAGCCGGACTGCCCCGGCCACACGATGGCGTACTTCGCCGCGGGAGCGGCCTTCAGCGTGCTGGTGCAGGCGGTGGTGTGCCGGACGCCGGTGTAGACGGCAGCCGGCTGGCCGGAGTAGACGCGGCACGGACCCGAGTCGTCGTTCACCGTGGCCGTACCGTCCCACCACGACGTGCGCTTCATCGCGCCGTCCCAGGTGAACGACGTGTGCACGTGGTCGGTGTGCGAGCTCGCACCGGAGTAGGCGCGCCATCCGTCGCCGATGCGGTAGGTGCTCCACATCCGGCGGTTCCAGATCACGTACATGACGCCCAGCCGGCGGGCGTTGCCGCCGACGACGCCGTGCGAGTCCTTGCCCGTCAGCCAGGTGGTCAGGGCGTCACCCGCGGCCTTCTCGGCCGGCACGTTGACGCTCACCATCCAGTCGAACGCCCGGCCCTCCTTGTGCTCGGACGTCGACCCCAGCCCGCACCCGCGCACGATGCCGCCGGAGTGGCCCTGCCGGTAGGTCGACAGCACCATGCGGGCGTAGGCCTCGACGCCGGGCTTGGCGGCCGGGTCGCAGCTGCGCTGCTCGTTGTAGCGCGGCACCACGTCGTAGGCCGCGGGGAGCGCCTGCGTCGGGGTCGGCGTCGGCGCGGCGGCCACCGCGCTCGACGCGGTCAGCGCGGTCGACAGCACGGTGAGCACCGCCGCGACCACCGCCCCGAGGGGAAGCAGCCGACGGATCGGGCCGCTTCGCGGGACGGGACGTGAACGGCGAGGCGGCATGACAAGGCTCCCGGGCGTGACGTATGTGAACAAGCTTCCCCTTGTGCCTCGGACGCCCGACCGCTCGCCTTGACCCGTGACGTGCGACGCGTCAGCGCGAGAAGGTCACCGTGCGCTGGGCGGGGCCACCGTTGAGGTCGTCGCGCAGGTAGAACGTCGTCCCCGCGCGCGCGACGCCCAGCGAGTCGCGGCGGTCGCCGTTCCAGTCGCCCACGGCCGGCTTGTCGCTCGCGGCGCCGTACGAGGCCCGCGCGTCCGACGCCGTGGGAGCGAGCCGGTTGGCGAGGTACCAGACCCCGCCGCGTCGCTCCCCCGGGGTGTCGAAGCCGTCGCCGTCCCAGTCGCCGACCACGGGCGTGTCGGTGGGCAGGCCCCACTGGAAGGTCGCGTCGGCGCCACCACCGGCGGCCGACATCCGCAGCAGCCACTGGTTGCCCCGCACCACGCCCACGGCGTCGCGCGCCGCGCCGGGCCAGCGACCGACGACGGGCAGGTCCGACGCCGTGCCGTACCGGAACGTCGTGCCGCAGGTACCTCCGGACAGCGTCGAGCACAGGTACCACTGCCCCAGCCGGAAGATCGCCAGGGTGTCCTTGCCGTCGCCGTTCCAGTCACCGGCGACCGCCCGGTCGCCGGGACGCCCCAGGGTGAAGCGCACGGTCTTGCCGGCGACCGAGAGCGTCACCCGGCCGTTGTCGTACCAGCCGACGTCGCTGCGCCCGTCGCCGTTCCAGTCCCCCACCAGCGTCTGCGGCGCCAGCCGGAACGTCACACCCGGCGACCGCACGCCGAGCAGCGAGCGCACCGCCGCGCCGTCCGCCGTGCGGGTGGCCACCAGGCCGGCTCGCGTGCCGTGCACGGTCACGCCCTCCTGACGCGCCGCAGTGCCCTGGGGTGCGACCTCGATCGCGGCGACCGAGTCCAGCCCGAACGCCGCCGCGAGTGACGCGAGCGTCCGCCCCTGCGACCACGCGCGGAACGGGTTGCTGGACGCCTTGTCCCAGGCGCTGTCGTCGACCGCGCGCAGGTACGGCACGTCCGAGCCGTAGACGTAGCGGTAGTCCTCGCTCCAGCCGCCGTGGCTCGAGGTGTACATGGCGGTCAGGGGTCCCCCGGTGGAGGTGCGCAGCAGCTGACCGGCCGTCGCGTCGACCGCGTCGCGCCAGTGGCCCTTGTAGGTGGTGTCGTCCAGCTCGCGGGCGTAGCCGGTGTAGACCTGCGTCGCCTCGGTCGTCCCGATCACGTAGGCGCCGGCGGCGGAGTTCCAGCGACCCGCGAGGTACGTGCGGGCCGCGACGCTCTGGGCCTTCAGGGCCTCGACCGGCCACGACACGGGCACCTCGGCGAGGCCCCACAGGTACTTCTGCACGCCGGCACCGGACGCGTTGTCCTCGAGCACCTGGCGCATGGTGAGGCCGGAGGAGTCGCTGACGAACCGCGTGTAGTCCCACCGGGTACGCAGCGCCGGGGCGGCGCTCGCGCCGTAGCCGGTCAGCCGGACGACGTGACCGGTCTCGATCGCCCGCACCTCCTGCGCGAACGGCACGGTGATCACCGCCTTGCCGGCGGCGTCCGTGACCACCTGGCCGGCCGAGGTCTTGGTGACCGTCCAGGTGGCGCCCTGGGGCTGGACGGCGCGCTGCGTCGTCCCGGGCGCCGTCCAGGTCACCGTGCCCGTCTCGGCCGCGACGGTGCCGCGCGTGCCGCCGGCGAGCAGGTCGAGGATCACCGCCGGGCGAAGCGCGACCGACGTCAGCTTCGCGCCGGTGTAGTAGGTCGTGAGGATCTGGCTCGCGCTGCAGCCGAGCAGCGCCGCGCCCTGGGCGCCGTACTGGCTCATGCCCAGCGAGTGGCCCCAGCCGTGCCCGCGCACGACGACGTCGACGTCGACCGGCCCCGCGGCCTCGGCGACCGAACCCGACGACGGCGAGGGGCAGGTCGCGGCGCGGGCGACCGGCGCACCCGCGAGGGCGCCGGCCGACAGCGCGGCGGTCGAGAGCACAGCCGCCGCCACGCTGAAAGCGCGGCGGCGCGGACGGGAGAGCAACGCACCGAGAACCACAGGAGACT
>JBQCES010000341.1:0-5501 GCA_051960055.1 Angustibacter sp.
CCGCGGAACATGATCGTGACCTTCACCTTGTCGCCGGCCTTGAGGAACCGCTCGACGTGGCCCTTCTTGGTGCCGTAGTCGTGCGGGTCGATCTTCGGACGGAGCTTGATCTCCTTGATGACGGTGTTGATCTGGTTCTTCCGGGCCTCACGGGCCTTCAGAGCCGCTTCGTACTTGAACTTGCCGAAGTCCATGAGCTTGCAGACCGGCGGGCGGGCCGTAGGGGCCACCTCGACCAGGTCGAGGTCAGCCTCCTGGGCCAGCCGCAGCGCGTCCTCGACGCGCACGATGCCGACCTGCTCGCCGTTGGGTCCGACGAGCCGCACCTCGGGTACCCGGATGCGGTCGTTGATGCGGGGCTCGCTGATGTGCTGCTCCTCTGCGTGCTCGGGCGGGACCGCGGAGACGAGAAAGGCTCCTCGTCGCCGTCGCGAGAGGAGCCTCAGGTGATCCGTCAACCGCCTCCAGCGGGACGCCGGCTCACCGACGTACCGCTGCTCAGCGGACCGGCCCGAGGGCCGGCCGGACCGGAACCCGGCAGCCGCTAGGCCACCCGGGTGGGAGAGACTCCACTTGCGCACCAGACCTGCTGTCGGCCCGGAGGCCGGCGACGGATCTGGTCGGTCAGTCTGCAAGGGTATCAGCATGGACGAGCAGTCATCTATTCCGTCGCCCCCCGCCTCCCCACAGGACCTCGAGGACGCCGCGGTGCGCGACATCGCCGACGTCCCGGCCATCGAGGTGATCACGACCACCGCGTTGCACCTCATGAGCGCGGCGGCCGTCAAGTGCGGCCTGGGGGCCGACGAGGAGAGCGCAGCGCACCGCGACCTCGACGAGGCCCGCAAGCTCATCTCGGCCCTGGCCGGTCTGGTGACCGCGGCCGCGCCCGAGGTCGGCAACCAGCACGCGCGGCTGCTGCGCGACGGTCTGCGCCAGGTGCAGCTGGCCTTCCGTGAGGCGTCCCCCGTGCCCGACCCGCCCGGCCAGGGGCCCGGCGAGAAGCTCACCGGCCCCGTCTCCTGACCACCCCCTCCCGGGTCCCCCGCTCCCCCCGCGTCCCCGGCCCCGTTCTCCCGTTGATCACGTTCAGTGGGTGACACCCCGCTTGTCGAGGGGTGCACCCCTCGACAAGCGGACCCAACCCTCGACCGGCCAGCGAGCCGCCCGGCTCAGCGACCCGCGAGCGCGAGCTCGAAGGCCTCGTAGGCGGCGCGGCCGAACAGCACGAAGCGCACGTGCTCCACCCGCGTGCCGGACTCCCGCACCGTCCAGACGGCGACCGGCGCCGCCTCGTGCAGCGGGTAGCCGTAGGCACCGGTCGAGATCGAGGGGAAGGCCACGCTCGCCGCACCCAGCTCGTCGGCCACCCGCAGGCTCTCGCGGTAGGCCGACGCGAGCAGCTCGGCGGCCGCGGGGTCACGCCCGTAGACCGGCCCGACCGTGTGGATCACCCAACGGGCCGGCAGCCGCCCGGCGGTCGTGGCCACGGCCTGACCGGTCGGCAACCCGTCGGGGAGCGTCGTGGCGCGCAGCTCACGGCAGGCCGCGAGGATGTCGGGGCCGCCCGCGGCGTGGATGGCGCCGTCGACGCCACCCCCGCCCAGCAGCGAGGAGTTGGCCGCGTTGACGACGGCGTCGACGTCCTGGGTGGTGATGTCTCCTGCCACGAGCTCGATGCGCATGGGTCCAGTCTGCGCGACGCCCGGACGACGTGCCCGGCCTCAGGCGAGCGCGCGCCGGCGCAGGGCCACGACCCCCAGGCCGGCCGCCGCGAGCAGCGCACCCAGGCCACCGACCGTGGCGAACCCGAGCCAGGGGGCGCCGTGGTCGATCGCGTAGCCCGCGAGGGGCGCGCCGACGGCGGTGCCCACGGTGAGCGCCGAGCCGTGCCAGCCCATCGCCTCGCCGCGCACCGCCTCGGGCACCAGCGCGGTGAGCACCTCGGCGGTCGCCGTGATCACCGGGGCGCACAGGAAACCGGCCGGCAGCATCGCCAGCGAGAGCGCGAGCGGGCCGTGCACCAGACCGACCGGAACCGTCAGCGCCCCGAGCCCGAACAGCAGCCAGAAGGGCGGTAGCGAGCGCGGGATCAAGCCGTAGACGACGCCGCCGAGCAGCGAGGCGAACGCCCACACCGCGGCCACGAGGCCGGTCCACCCGAGCTCACCGGTCGAGCGCAGCGAGGCGATGATCGACACGTCGGTGCCAGCCAGCACGACGGTGGCACCCGCGGCGGCCGCGAGCACCGCGAGCAGCGCCGGGGTCACGGGGATGCCGACCTTCGGCCGCTGCGTGCCGTCGTGCCGGTCGGCTGCGGCCTGTGCGGCCCGCTCCTCGCTGCGGGTGGGTGGGTTGAGCACCATCAGCCCGACTCCGGCGAGCACCATGGAGACGCCCAGCGCCAGCAGCGCGGCCGTGGTGGAGCCGTGCGTCGCCACCAGCACGCCGAGGGCCGGCCCGACCATGAACGACACCTCGACACTCACCGAGTCGAGCGCGAAGGCCGTGCGCCGCTGGGACTCCGGCACCATGAGCGACAGCGCCAGCCGCACGACGGTGAACGTCGGCAGCCCCAGCGCCCCGCCGACCACGACCGTGGCGAGCAGGGCCGGGAACGGCAGCCAGGGGGCCGTGCACCACACCGCTCCCTCGGCCACGAGGGACGGGATCAGCGCGGTGCGCAGCCCGAGCCGGTCGACCGCGCGGCCGCGCCACGGCGCACCGAGCGCCATGCCGACGGTCCAGGCCGCCACGAGGAAGCCGGCCGCACCGTAGCCGCGGCCCAGCGTCGTGACGACGTGGACGGTCAGGATGACGGCGGTGGCGGCGTGCGGGATGCGGGCGGCGATGCCGAGCAGGGTCAGCGAGCGCACACCGGGTACGGCCAGCACCCGGCGGTAGGGGGTCAGGGGCACGGCCGCCAGTCTGGCAGCCGCAGCCGACAGCTCAGCCCGCAGGCGGGTGCTGCGCCCGCACCAGCGCCAGCTCGACGCCGTCGACCCGCTCCCGCACCACGTCGCTGGCCTGCAGGCGCTCACCCACCCGGGCCCCGAGCGCCTGCAGCGCGTCGCGGTCGAGGTCGGCCGCCACCGCCACGACGACCCGCAGCTCGGCCTGCTCGCCCGGCTCACCGGTCACGGCGTCGACCTCGGCGAAGGTCGCTGCGACGTCCCGCAGGACGGCAGCCACCTCGGGATCGCGATGGGCCGCGACCCAGGGCCGTCCCTGGCCGAGCGCCCACAACGCCGGGCGTCCGACGACGAAGCTGACGGGCCCGGACGGGTCGAGCACCATGACGTCGCAGCCCTCGGCGACCGCCGACACCGCCGCCCGACGCGCCTCCACCGGCACGGGACGCGCTGAGGAGTCCCACTGCGCCAACGACTCCAGGCTGCTGAAGACGGGCAGCGCGCGCACGCCGTCCGGTGACGTCAGGGTCACCAACGCCATGTCGGCCTGCTTGTCGGCCGTCCCGTGCGTGGCCTCGACGCCTTCACCGAGCACCGCGACCACCGGCACCAGCAGACGCGCGGCCGACAGCGCCGCGACGACCTCCTCATCGCCCGCGCGACCCGCGGACCGATCCTCGAGCGCCCGGTGCAGCGCGGCGTCCGCGCCGCCCTCATCACCAGTGAAACCGCCGGCCGGCAGGGTGCGCCCCTGCCACGGGACGCCGGCCGAGTCGGCGGGGGGCTCGGCCATCAGTAGGCCCGGGCCACGACCGCGAGCGCGCCCGGCTCGTCGTCCGAGTCGGGCACGCCGCCGTCGGGACGCACCAGACAGCGCACCGTGACGCCGCGTCCCGCGAGCTCGGCCTCGCCCTGCACGCCCAGGGTCGCCCACGGGATGCGGGCCCAGCCCGTCGCCGCGGCCTCGGCCGCCTCGTCGACCGACGTGACGTCGGTGGTGAGCCGCTCGCGGCGGGCGAGGGCCTCGTCGTACAGCGCCTGGTGGTCGGCCGTGAGCGCGCCGCGGACGGCACCCACGACGTCCGCGAGCGCCGTCGCCGTCTTGGTCTGGGGCACGCGCCGCACGACAGTCACCTGGCCGTCGGCGAGGTCGCGCGGGCCCACCTCGATGCGCACCGGGACGCCCTTGAGCTCGGCATCGACGGCGCGGCGCCCGAAAGGGGTGTCGGTGCGGTCGTCGAGCTCGACGCGCACACCGGCGGCCGCGAGGTCGTCGACGAGGCGGTGCGCCGCCTCCGCGACGCCGTCGCCGTCCTTGACCACGGTGACGAGGGCCTGCACCGCCGCCAGCAGCGGCGGCACGCGCAGGCCGTCGTCGTCCCCGTGGCACATGATCAGGCCACCGAGCATGCGGGTGGAGGTGCCCCACGAGGTCGTCCACGCGAGCTGGCGCTCCCCCGCGGCGTCGAGGAAGTCGATGCCGAAGGCGCGCGCGAAGTTCTGGCCGAGCTCGTGGCTGGTGCCCATCTGCAGCGCCTTGGCGTCGCCCATCATCGCCTCGAGCGACATGGTGGCCGTCGCGCCCGCGAAGCGCTCGCGCACGGTCTTGCGCCCGACGACCACCGGCACGGCGAGCACCTTCACCATGAAGTCCTCGTAGACCTCGTGCAGGATGCGCCGGGCGTACGCCGCGGCGTCGGCCTGCGTCGCGTGGGCGGTGTGCCCCTCCTGCCAGAGGAACTCGCTGGTGCGCAGCAGCAGGCGCGGCCGCATCTCCCAGCGCACGACGTTGGCCCACTGGTTGAGCAGCAGCGGCAGGTCGCGGTAGCTCGCCGTCCACTTGGCCATGAACTCGCCGATGACCGTCTCGGACGTCGGCCGCACCACCACCGGCTCCTCGAGCTCCGTGCCGCCGGCGTGCGTCACGACGGCGAGCTCGGGGCTGAAGCCCTCGACGTGCTCGGCCTCGCGCTGCAGGTAGCTCTGCGGGATGAACAGCGGGAACGCCGCGTTGCGCGCACCGGCCGCCTTGATGCGGGCGTCCATCTCAGCCTGCATGCGCTCCCAGATCGCGTACCCGTAGGGCCGGATCACCTGGCTGCCGCGGACCGGGCCGTTCTCGGCCAGCTCGGCCTTGGCCAGCACCTCCTGGTACCAGCGGGGAAAGTCCTGGGCGCGGGAGGTGAGAACGGGTTGGCGGGCCATGGGCACCAGATCCTACGGGGACGCCGGGGCCGGCCTCACCACGGTTTCAGGCGTCGGGGCGGCCGGCGACGTCGAGCGCCTCACCGAGGGTGAACGCCTGCGCGTAGAGCGCCTTGCCGACGATCGCGCCCTCGACGCCGAGCGGCACGAGCTCACGCAGGGTGCGCAGGTCGTCGAGGCTGGAGATGCCACCGCTGGCGACCACCGGCGCGCTGGTGCGGGCGCAGACCTCGCGCAGCAGGTCGAGGTTCGGGCCGCGCAGGGTGCCGTCCTTGGTGACGTCGGTGACGACGTAGCGGGGACAGCCGTCGCGCTCGAGCCGGTCGAGGACCTCGTACAGGTCACCGCCGTCCCGGGTCCAGCCACGGGCAGCGAGCCGGCCGT
>JBQCES010000342.1:0-4572 GCA_051960055.1 Angustibacter sp.
AGCAGCGCCTGCAGCGCCATGACGATGAGCTCGCTCACGCCGTTGCCGAGGTAGACGTCGTCGACGTCAATGCCCGCGACGCCCTTGGCCTGGTGGTACTGCACCACCGCGCGGCGCGCCGACACCAGACCCTGCGAGTCGCAGTACCCCTGGGCCGTGGGCAGCGCGGCGACGACGTCGGCCAGGATCCCCTCGGGCGCCTCGAAACCGAACGGCGCGGGGTTGCCGATGTTGAGCTTGAGGATGCGGTGACCCTCGCGCTCGAGCCGCTGCGCCTCGGCCAGCACCGGCCCGCGGATGTCGTAGCAGACATCAGCGAGCTTGCGGGACTGCAGGAACGTCACGGCGCCCAGTGTCCCAGCGATGGCGTCCGTTGGGCAGGAGGGCTCGCGGGCTGAGACCGACGTCTCACGCGGCAGCAGGCGCGGGCTGGCGGCGGCGGGTCGTGAGGAACAGCCGGTGGGCCGTGATCACCACCGACAGCCAGCCCAGCGCCAGCACCCACGCCACCACGACGTCGGTGAGCCAGTGGTGGCCCAGGTAGACGCGGGTCAGCCCCATCGTCACGCCGAAGGCCGCAGCCAGCACCACCGTCGTCACGCGGGCCCACCGCGTGCGCAGGCGGCGCACCACCACGTACGCCGTGATGCCTGCGAGCGCCAGCGCGTTGAGCGAGTGACCGCTCGGGAACGAGAACGACTGCTCGTACGGCGGCACCGCGTCGGCGAGCGGCGGGCGCACGCGGCCGACCACGGCCTTGCCCACCACGGTCATCGCCAGCGAGCCGGCCGCCGTCGCGAGCCCGAGCAGCACGGGGTCCCACGCGCGCCAGCGCCAGGCGAGCAGCACGAGCACCACGGTGGCGAGCACCGGCATGCCGACCGGACCGCCGAGGTTGGTGTAGACCTGCACGGCCCGGGTCAGGCCCGGCGTCCGCAGCGCCATGGCGGCCTCGAGCACCGGGTGGTCGAGGCCGGCCAGCCCGTCGGCGTCCGAGACCTGGTCGTAGACCTCCTCGGCCCCCCACGTGCACAGCGCGAACACGGCGATGCCGACGGCGAGGGTGAGCAGCGCGACACCGTGCGGCTGCACCCAGGCGGCCAGGTGCGCCGCCCAGCCCGCCACGCGGCGTCCGGCGGCGGTCGGCCAGGCGGCGAGGTCGCGGTGGCCGACGTGCTCGTCGTCGGTGGGGCGCTCGGGGGCGGCCGTGGGGTCGTCCATCGACGCATTGTGTCCGGGTCGTTCACGACGCGCCCGCCGGTGGGGCCAGCGATACGGTTGGGGCGAGGGTCCGCCGGGGGGCCTGGAACGGTAGGCAAGAGTCCGGACAGGTCCGAAGGAGACCCGATGTCGGTGCGTGTGGTGCCCGCCGCTGAGCCACCCGACGGCACAGCCGTCGGCGAGTGGCCGCTGCGGCCGGTGGCGAGCAGTGCGCCGCTCGCGCGCCGCCTCGTGACCCAGGCGTTGGACGGCGCCGACGACCAGGTGCTGCGCCGCGCCGCGCTCGTGGCCAGCGAGCTCGTCACCAACAGCGTGCGGCACGCGCCGGGAGGGGTCTCGCTCGCCGTCCAGCGCCTCGACGGCGACTTCGTCGTGGCGGTCACCGACAGCAGCAGCGCTCCCCCACAGCTGCGCGACGACGGTCCGCTGGCTGACAACGGTCGCGGGCTGATGATCGTGGCGCGGGTGAGTCATGCGCTCGGGTGGGCTCGTACGCCGACCGGCAAGGTCGTGTGGGCGCGGCTGTCGCCGCGAGGCCCAGAGCTCTAGCCGACGGCCACTCGGCGCCGTCCCCGCCCCGTCCCCGCCCCTGCGCCCCCCCCCCGGCGTGATCATGCACACCAGCGCACCCCTGGGGACGATCACTCCAATCACCGGTTGGAACGGGGGCACCCAGCTCCAATAGGACTGGAGCGGGGTGCCACCGCACCAGACCTCAGGCGGGGCCGGGGGCGCAGGGGGTGGGGTCGGGACCCGCCGTAGGCTCGGACGCATGAGCGACCCGGACGCCGTCGACGCGCCCCTGCTGGACGCCCTCGGCCGCCGTCCGCTCGCCGTGGCCCGCACCCCTGACGACCGCAGCGTGGTGGTGGAGCACGAGGGACGCCGCGTCGTCGTCGCCTGCACCGACCGCGCCCTGCTGGCCGAATGGTGGCGCGAGCACGGCAGGGCGGACGCCCCGCCCCTGGTGGTGCGCGAGCTGTCGCTGCGCGAGCTGCTGGGGCTGTGGGCCGCGCCCGAGATCGACCTGCTCGTCGACCCGGACGCCGGCGGCGGCGTGGTCGTGCCGGTCGGCCCCGCGCGCCGGCACCTCGGGCTGGGACCGGTCGTGGCCGAGGGCGACGGGAGCGAGCCGCTGCCGTTCACCGGTTTCCACTCCGGACGCCGGTCGCTGCAGCTGGTGCTGGTGCTCGTGGTGGTCACCGTCGTGCTCGCGGGCGTGGCGGTGAGCCGGCCCGACCCGTGGTTCGGGCTCGCGGCGCTCATGAGCGTGCTCGTGGCCGGGGTCATCGGCCGTCCGGTGCTGCGCGAGCTGCGCGCGGCCCGCCGCGCCACCCGGCGCCTGCAGCGAGCCCGCCGCCTCACCTGAGCGGCGACCGTTCCGGCACTTGGTACACAAGGTGCACGCGTAGGCGGCTGCAGCCGTGCACCTTGTGTACCAAGTGCACGGAAAAGGAGTGCACGGGAGGGACAGGGGGCGGCTGACTCAGCGGGCCAGGCCGTAGAGCCGCTCGGGGACGAAGCTCAGCACCAGCCGCTCCTCGTCGACCATCGCCTGGCGGAACTCGTCCCAGTCGGGGTGCTCGCCGTTGAGCGAGCGGTAGTGCTCGACGAGCTCGTCGACCGTGGCGTCGTGCGGGTCGCGAGCCACCGCGCCGAGCTGCGCGCTCCCCTCGGCGACGACGTACGACCACCCGTCACCGCTCGACGCGTGCAGGCTGAGCCGGGGGGTCGCGGCGCAGGTTGGCCGTCTTGGCGAGGGGGCTGCGGGTCGAGATGCGCACCCGCATGGACGCCGGGTCGACGGCGTACGACACGGTCGACAGCTGGGGTCGCCCGTCGCGCTTGAGGGTGGCGAGCACGCCGCGGCGGGCCGCCCGCAGCAGGTCAGCGAGTGGTGCGAGCAGAGGGTCGGAGGTCATGGCGCCCATCAGAACAGCAGGTCAGCCTCGAGGTCGAGCAGGAATCGCTTGCGAGGCAGGCCGCCCGCGAAGCCGGTGAGCGTCCCGTCGGCGCCGATCACCCGGTGGCAGGGCACGATCACCGGGATGGGGTTGGCGCCGTTGGCCGTACCCACCGCCCGCGAGGCCTCCGGCCCCAGCCCGAGCCGCGCCGCGATCTCGCCGTACGAGCATGTGCGCCCCCACGGGATCTCACGCAGCGCGTTCCACACACGCTGCTGGAAGTCGCTGCCCCGTGGCGCCAGCGGCAGGTCGAACTCGCGCAGCTCGCGGGCGAAGTAGGCGTCGAGCTGCCGGCGCACCTCGGCGAAGAGGGCGAGGTCGTCGTCGCGCTCGGCGTCCGGGTGGGCCGCCGCCCACCGCGTGTGCGGCCTGAACCACAAGGCGGTCAGCGCGTCGCCGTCCGACACCGCCAGCAGGTCGTCGACGGGGCTCGGCACGAGCGTCCAGCGCAGCACCCGGCCATGGTGCACCACGGGCGCGCGGACGTCGGCGATCACGCGGCGCTCCGACGTCGAGCGGCCCGTGGCGTGCGCCGGGCCACCGCGACGCCGAGCAGGCACACCACGCCGCCCACGAGCGACAGCGCGGCGGGCACCTCACCCAGCAGCCCCCAGGCGAGCAGCGAGGCGATGGCCGGCACGAGGTAGGTCGTGGAGCCGAGCCGTCCGGCGCTGGTGCGCGCCAGCGCGTAGGCCCAGGTGGTGAAGGCGACGGCCGACGGTCCGAGGCCGAGGTAGACCACCCAGGCGGACGTCGAGAGGTCGGCCGCTGCGAGCTCGCGCACCAGGGCGGGCGCCGCGGGCAGGCACACGACCGCGCCCACGGTGCAGGCGATCCACGTCACCTGCAGCGCGGGCATGCGCGCCAGCAGCGGCTTCTGGGCGACGACGCTCAGGGCGTACGCGACCGCCGCGACGACGCACAGCACCGCGCCGAGCGTCTGACCGTCCGAGCCGACCCCGACACCGGCGTCCGACGCGCGAGCCGTGGCGACGCCGATCAGCACCACGCCACCGAAGGCCACCACGCTGCCCAGCACGAGGCGGCGCGGAAAGCCCTCGCCGAGCACCACGGCCGCGAGCACCGCCACGAGCAGCGGGCCGATGTTGACGAGCATGGCGGCGGTGCCGGCGTCCACGCGCTGCTCGGCCGCGTTGAGCGCGACGTTGTAGGCCGCGAACCACGCCACCCCCGCCACGGCGATGAGCAGCCACTCCCGCCGGTTGGGCCGCACCCACCGGCGGCTCACCAGCACCGACACCCCGAGCGCGAGGGTGCCGACGAGCAGCCGCCCCAACGCGAGCGGGCCCGGCTCGTAATGCGCGCCCACCGCCCGGATCGCGACGAACGCCGAGGCCCACGCCAGCACCGTGATGACGACCGCGAG
>JBQCES010000343.1:0-15787 GCA_051960055.1 Angustibacter sp.
AAGGAGGGCAAGGCGCACGGCCTGCAGCGACGTATCGAGGGCCCGGACGTCGCCGGACGCCGCGTGCTGGCCGTCGAGGACACGTCCACCACGGGCGGCTCGGCCCTCACCGCCGTCGAGGCGCTGCGCGAGGCGGGTGCCGAGGTGGTCGCCGTCGCGGTGATCGTCGACCGCGACACCGGCGCGGCCGAGCGCGTGCGTGACGCCGGCCTCGAGTACCGCTTCGCCTACAGCAAGGCCGACCTCGGCCTGTAACCCCGCCCGTCGTTTGGCGCGGTGGCACCCTGCACCAGTCCTATTGGAGCTGGGTGCCCCCGTTGCAACCGGCGACTGGAGTGATCCTCCCCAGGGCTGGCGTGCATGATCACGGCGGACGGCGGACGGCGGACGGCGGGGGGCGGACGGCGGACGGCGGGGGCTGGGCGCAGCGGGTCAGGGACGGCGCAGGACGGTGACGGCGAAGGGGCTGTCGGCCTCGAACGGCCGCAGGTCCCAGGTGGCGAAGCGCTGCTCGAGCACCAAACCGCTGCCCTCGGCGTCCGCGTCGAAGTCCGCGATCGAGTAGCCGCGGTCGAGGCCGAACCCGATCACCGCGACGCCGTCGGCCCGCAGGTGCTCGGCCAGCTGCCGCAGCACCGTCCCACCGGTGCCTGGTGCGAGGTAGGGCATGACGTTGCCCGCGCACACGGCGGCGTCGAACGGCGCACCCGCGCCGACCCCCGCGAGGTCGAGCTCCGACAGGTCGCCCACCAGCCACCAGGGACCGGGGTGATCGGCCTGCGCGGCCTCGATGAGCAGCGGGTCGGCGTCGACCCCCACCACGTCGTGCCCGCGCGCGTGCAGCTCCGCGCCCACGCGCCCCGGCCCGCACCCGGCGTCCAGGATCCGCGACCCGCGGGGCACCATCGCGTCGACCAGCCGCGCCTCACCGGCCAGGTCGGCGCCGTCCGCCGCCATCTTCCGGAAGCGCTCGATGTACCACTGCGAGTGGTCGGGACCGTGCTGGGACGCCCAGCGCGTGGGGTTCGCCATGCCCCGACCGTAACGCCGGACGGGAACGGGGGTCGGGCAGGGGTCAGGCGGCGTGCCGGGTGTCCTCGCCCGAGCGCTGCGCGGCGTCGGGGTCGTCGTCCTGCTCGCCCGACCGGTCGGGCCGGACGACGTCGACGATCCCCGCCACCAGGGCCAGCACGAGCAGCAGCACGGTGACGCGCAGCGCGGTGCTCAGCGCCTGGGCGGCGTCGCCCTGGCTGCCGGCGAGCGTGCTGAAGTAGACGCTGCCGACCACGGCGATCCCGGCGGCCGTGCCGATGCGCTGGCCGGTCTGCAGCACGCCGCTGGCCGCGCCCGCCTGCTTCACCGGCACCTCGCTCACCGTGATGGTGAGGTTCGGTGAGATCACGAAGCCGCTGCCCAGCCCGGCGAGCAGCAGCGGGCCGGCGGTCCACCAGGCCACGCTCGGCTGGTCGCCGCGCCAGGCCACCACGGCGTCGGTGAGCGCCAGCCCGATCGCCACGGCGACGATCCCGGCCACAACGAGCGGGCGCCCGTGGCGCGACACCAGCCGCCCGGCCGGCACCGCCGTGAGCGCTGAGCCCGCCGCGAACGGCGTCACCGCCAGCCCCGCCTGCAGTGCGCTCAGCCCGAGCCCCGACTGCAGGTAGAGCGTCGTGACGAAGAAGATGCTCGTGAAGCCCGAGAAGTACAGGACGCCGATCGCCGTGCCCGCACTGAAGCTGCGCCGGGCAAACAGGTGCAGGTCGACCAGCGGGTCGTGACCCTCGCGCGACTGCCGCCGCTCCCAGAGCACGAAAGCGAGCAGCAGCAGGGCCCCCGCTGGCAGCAGCAGCCACTTGGCCGACCCCTTCCACTGCTGCTGCTCGACGAGCGGCAGCAGCAGCACGACCACAGACGCGCCCAGCAGCAGCACGCCCACCGGGTCGAGCCCCTGGCCGCGCCGGCCGGACCCGCGGGACGCTGGAACCCAGCGCGACGCCAGAGCCATGCAGACCAGCCCCACCGGCAGGTTGATGAAGAAGATCCAGCGCCACCCGACGTCCGTGCCGAGCGCCTTGATGATGGCGCCCCCGAGCAGCGGCCCGACGGCGGTCGAGATGCCGATCGCGGCGCTGAGGTAGCCGAACGCGCGGCCGCGCTCGGCCCCGCGGAACTGCTGCTGGATCAGTCCCGAGATCTGCGGGTTGAGCAGGCCCCCACCGATGCCCTGGCACAGCCGAGCCACCACCAGCACGACGGCGGTGGGGGCGAGTCCCGCCACCACGCTGCTCGCGGTGAAGACCGCGACGCCGGCGACGAACATGCCCCGCCGAGACCAGACGTCGCCGAGGCGCCCGGCCGGCACCAGCACCAGCCCGAAGGTCAACGCGTAGCCGGAGACGATCCACTGCAGCTCGCTGGCCTGGGCGTCCAGGCCCTCGCGGATCGACGGCAGCGCGACGTTCACGATGCTGATGTCGAGCAGGGTCATGAAGGCCGCGACCAGGCAGACGGCGAGTGCACGCCAGCGCTGGGCGTCGGGGGCTGTCGAGGTGTCGGGGTCGCTCACGGTCCGACGCTAGGTGCGGCAGCCCCGACCTGCGCGACGTGACCGGGTCCGGGTCCGGTGTGCATGATCACGAAGGGGGAGGGCGGGAACCGGAGTGCGGCGCCGGACGTCGCACCACCGGTAGCATCGCGCTGCACCCTCGGAAGGGGACCTCATGGGTACCGGGATCGTCATCCTGATCATCGTCATCGTGCTCGTCGTCGTGCTCGCCCTCGCGGCGGTCGGCATCTACAACGGGCTGATCAAGCTGCGCAACGTCGTGCAGGAGTCGTGGCGGCAGATCGACGTCGAGCTCAACCGGCGGCACGACCTGATCCCCAACCTGGTCGAGACGGTGAAGGGCTACGCCTCGCACGAGCGCGAGACCCTGCAGGCGGTGACCAACGCCCGAGCCGCGGCGATGCAGCCCGGCGCGTCCCCGGCTCAGCAGGCCCAGCAGGAGAACGTGCTGACGCAGGCGCTCGGCCGGCTGTTCGCCGTCGCCGAGGCCTACCCCGACCTGAAGGCCAACCAGAACTTCCTGCAGCTGCAGCGCGACCTCACCGACACCGAGGACCGCGTCGCTGCCTCCCGCCGGTTCTACAACGCCAACGTGCGGGCCCTGAACACCAAGGTCGAGACGGTGCCGTCGAACATCGTCGCCGGCATGTTCGGCATCAAGCAGGCTGAGTACTTCGAGGCGGACGACGAGCAGGTCCGAGCGGCGCCGCAGGTGTCGTTCGGGACGCCGGGCAGCACCACCCAGCAGCCCCCGGCGCCTCCGACGGCGTGACGCGGGTCACCGCCGTCAGTTAGCCCGAACGGCTCAAGGAGACGCCGATCCTTGCCGATAGCCACAGGGTGGCTGTTCTCCCTCGCTCTCTCGTGGCGCTCGGCGTCGTCGCCCTGATGGTCGTCCCGGCGTCCGTGGCGAGCGCGACGCCGTCGTCCGCCCGCCCTGACGCAACGCCCGGCGCCACTGCGCGGGCCGTGCACGGTCATCGCCCCGACCCCACCCACGTCGACCCCGCGCCGCGCGGCGTCGACGTGCACGCTCGGGTGTCGACGGCCGAGGTCGTGGCGCGCTCCGGAGTCGCGCGGCGTCCGGCGCGGCTCGCGTCGACGTCGTCCACCAGCGGCAGCCGGCTCGCACGCGACGGTGCTGGCGGCGTCGCCGCAGACCGCCCCGCCGTCGTGCTCGACGTCCCAGCCGGCACCCCAGGCAACCCCGCCCTCACGCAGCACGTCTCGCCCTCGTGCACCGGCACGGGCACCGACGGCAACCGCGTGCAGGTGCTCTACGCCTACGAGGACGGCCAGACCAACCGCCTGGCCTCGATCCGGACCGCGCTGCAGTCGTACGTGGCCGACGTCGACGACACGTTCGCGCTGTCGTCGCCGAACGGCAACCGCCGCGTGCGGTGGGTCACGTCGTCGAGCTGCGTGCCCGACATCCGCGCGGTGAAGCTGCCGGTCGGGTCGTTCGCCAACGAGGTCACCTACGGCCTCGACGAGATCGCCACCGCCGCCGAGCAGGCGGGCATCCAGACGGCGAACCGCAAGCTGTTGACCTTCGCGGACGCGTACGACATCTGCGGCATCGGCGAGATCTACCCCGACGACTCGGCGGCCGCCACCAACACCAACAACACCGCCGTGCCGATGGTGGCCCGCGTCGACGCAGGGTGCTGGAGCATGGCGGACGGTTCGGTGCACTCGACCCCGGCGCACGAGCTGATGCACATGCTGGGCGGGGTGCAGGAGTCCGCGCCGCACGCGACGACGTACAACCACTGCACCGACGAGAGCGACGTCATGTGCTACGAGGACGGCGGCCTCGACCACGCGGGCCTGCCAGCCGTGATGACCGACGTGTGCCTGGCCGGCGCCGACGAGCGGCTCTTCGACTGCGGGCGCGACGACTACTACAACGCCGGCACGCCGGCCACCGGCTCGTACCTCGCCACCCACTGGAACACCGCCCGGTCGAGCTTCCTCAACGTCATGACCACCTCGATCTCGGGCCCGACGTCGCTGCGCCCTGGCCTCGCCGCCACGTACACCGCCACCCCGGCCCTGCCGGGGTCGGTGCGCTGGAGCGCGACGGCCTCCGGCTGCCTGCCCGCGACGCTGACGACGCCCAGCATCCGCGTGCAGTGCCCCACGAGCTACCACGGCACCCTCGGGCTCACCGCGACGTTCACGACGTCGTCGGGTCAGCAGCTGGTGGCCAAGCGGTCGGTGAGCCTGACTGGTCCGTCGGCGCCTCTCACCGTGGCGCTGAGTGCGACGTCCAAGGTCTACACCGGATCCGCCGCGACCCTGTCGACCTCGGTGAAGTACGGCTCGACGCCGGTGCGCGCGCGGCTGTCGGCGCAGTACTACGCCAAGGTCGGCGGCGTAGGCACCTGGCGCACCTTCGCCACCACGACCACCTCGGCGACCGGTACGGCCCGCTTCTCGGCTCCGCGCTGGACCACGATCGGCAAGCGCGCCTACCGCGTGGTCGTGTCGGTGGGCTCGGGCAGCGGGTGGACCACGCACGTCTCGCCGTACCGCGTGACCTCCTCGATCTACCGGATGAAGCTGACCTCGGGTGTGCGCGCCGGTCGCCCGGACCTCGTCGTCGGCTACCTGCGCACCAGCACCGGCGCCGCGGCCCGCTACCAGAGGGTCCGCCTGCAGTACCGCTACTCCGGCAGCCCGACGTGGCACAGCCTCACCTGGCGCACGTCCTCGCGCACCGGTCGCGTGGCCGCGAGCGTCCAGCCGCGCCGCCACACCTACTACCGGTGGGCGTACTACGGCGCGACCTACTACGGCAAGGCCGTGAGCCCGCAGCGGTACCTGCGCTACTGAGCCGCGTCGTCCACCTGGCGCTCGCCTCGCCGGCTGCGTCGGCGGGCGATCGCCGGGCCGGCGAGGGTGCCGACCACCGAGGCCAGGACGGCGACGCCGGCCACGGCGTAGGCGGCGCGGCGTAGCCACGGCACGCTGTAGGCCCAGTGGCCGAGGACGACCAGGCCCGTGGCCCAGAGCAGCGCGCCGACGGCGTTCGCCGAACCGAATCGCGCGTACGGCATGCGGGCCACGCCGGCCACGATGGGCGTGAAGGTGCGCACCCACGGGATGAACCGCGCGATGACGACGGCGCCCCAGCCCCACCGCTCGTAGAACCGTTCTGCCGCAGGCAGATGCCGGGCGGCGCGGCCGGCGCGGCGTTCGACCCAGGGCCGGCCGAACCGCCGTCCGCTCCAGTAGCCGACGGCGTCACCGGCCACCGCCGCGACCGCGACGCCGAGCGCGAGCACCCACACCGACAGCGGCGAGCCCGGCTGCGCCGACAGCAGTCCGGCTGCGAACAGCACCGTGTCGCCGGGCAGGAAGAAGCCCACGAGCAGGCCCGACTCGACGAACACGAGCGCGAACAGCACCGCGTAGACGCCGCCTGCGGTCAGGTGCGCGAGGTCGGGGTCGAGCAGGTTCGAGAGCCAGTGCGACATCAGTCGGCGATCTCGTCGTCGGGGTGCACCGGCACGACGGCGAAGAAGTACGCCACCTTGCGTGATCCGGGTCGGCGCTCGGTGTTGTCGCGACCAGCGGTCAGCCGGTCGAGCGTGTCGTGCACGACCTGGCTGAGTTCCAGGGCCTCGGCGGCGGTGAGCCGGGGATAGCCGCGGTTGACCGTGGCGAGCCGGCGCCACTCGTCGTCCTCGTCGGCCTCGTGGTGCCGCCAGCGGGCGAGGTCGTGGCGCAGCCGGTCGAGATAGAGCCCGGCCACGGCGTCACTGGCCGCCTCGGAGGCGCCCGCGCTCATGATCGTGAGCCCCTTGGCGCTGGCCTCCCAGGGCCGCTCGCGCGCGTCACCGGACGACGTCGAGCGCCGCACGATGCCCCACTTCTCCAGCGCCCGCAGGTGGTAGCTCATGGCGCTCGGGGTGAGGCCGGTGAGGGTCGCCAGCTCGCTCGCCGTGCGCACGTTGCCCTGGTAG
The DNA here is from genome assembly GCA_051960055.1 of Angustibacter sp. Lineage (GTDB taxonomy): Bacteria > Actinomycetota > Actinomycetes > Actinomycetales > Angustibacteraceae > Angustibacter. Next base: position 6,538 of record JBQCES010000343.1, read on the forward strand.
AGCTCGTCGACCACGGCGGTGCGGGCGGGGTGGGCGAGCGCGCGCAGGGCGCGCGGGTCGTCGAGGACGAGCTCGTCCGGCGGGGGCTTGCGACGGGGCACGAGGCGAGCCTACGGCGTCAGGGGCTTGCGCTCTCCGGTTATGAAGCACTACCTTCACAAGTATGAAGCGAACCTTTCAGAACCTGCGGACGTCGGTGTGGCGGCACCGCGACCTGCGGCTGGCGGGCCCCGGCCGGGCCCTCAGCGTCCTCGGCGACGAGATCGCGCTCATCGCGCTCATGCTCCACGTGCACGACAGCGGCGCCGGAACGCGTGGCGTCATGCTGCTGCTCGGGTCCGCGGCGCTGCCGACGGTGCTGCTCGCCCCCTGGGCCGGGCGCCTCGCCGACCGGGTCGACTCGCGCTTGCTCACGGTGACGAGCGCTCTCGGCCAGCTGCTCGCGTGCGTGGCCCTCGCCTTCGCGGGCCCGCTGTGGCTGGTCTACGTGCTCGTGATGGCGCTGCAGGCAGGCCAGGCCGTGAGCGGACCGACCTGGCAGGCCCTCGTGCCGCGCATCGTCGGCCCCGACGAGGTCGGTCGCGCCGTCGGCGCCACCCAGGCGCTCACGACCCTCGCCGCCGTGGGCGGCGCGCCGCTCGGCGGCCTGCTCGCCGGCCTGGGCGGCCAGCGGCTCGCGCTGCTGGCCGACGCCACGACGTTCGCTGTGCTCGCGGTGGTGGCGCTCGCCGTCCGCACGCGTCGAGCCGGGGCGCACGACGCCGCGCTGGCTCCTGCGCCGGACTCCGCGGCCGACCGGCCCCGGGCGCTGGACGGCCTGCGCGTGGTGCGCCGCGACGCGCTGCTGTGGCCGATCCTCACCGCGCTCATGGTCTACGTCGTGGTGGGTGAGGCCACGAACGTCGTCGAGGTGTTCCTGGTGCGCGACGCCCTGCACGGCACGAGCCTGCAGTACGGGCTCGTCGGCATGGCGGTGACGCTCGGGATCGTCGGCGGCTCGCTGCTGGCCGGCCGCGCCCGGGGCGCCCGTGCGCTCACCGTCGTGACCGTGGCCGCGGCTGCGGTGCAGGCAGCCGCGGTGCTGGGAGCCGGCCTGGCGCCGTCCATCGTCGCGGTCGTGGGCGCGTTCGCGGTGCTGGGCGTGGCCAACGGTGCGATCAACACCTCGACGTCGACCCTGGTGCTCACCCGGGTGCCCGACCGGCAGCTCGGCCAGGTCAACGCCGCCCTCAACGGCATGGCGCGGGGCTTCTCCATCGGGGCACTGCTGCTCGGCGCGTGGGCGGGCGGCGTGCTCGGGCCGCAGCGGACGTTCGTGGCGTCCGGCGTCGCGTGCCTGCTCGTGGCCGGGTGGCTCGCCCTGCGCGTGAACCCAGCCGCACGGCCTACCCTGGCCCGGTGGCAGACGAGCGACGACCAGGCGATGACGACCGCACCCAGGTGATCCCCACGGGTGGGACGCCGCGCGGCACCGGATCTCCGCCGCGCGGCGCCGGCCGGGCTCCGGACGGCGCACCCGGGGCGGGCGTCCGGCCACCGTCAGCGGGGGGCCGGCGTCCGCAGCGTTCGAGCGCCGGCTACGCAGGCGGATCGGGGGGCGAGTACGCCGGTGGCGCGGCGCCCGCGGCAGGACGTCCGCGGCGTCGGCGGCGGGTGCCGGTCAAGACCATCGTGCTGCTGGTGGTGCTCGCGATCATCGCCTACCCGATCGCGCTGCTCCTCGTGGCCTGGAACCACCTCGGCCGGGTCGACGCGCTGCCGGCCGACACCGCGGCGACGCCCGGGCGCACCTACCTCGTCGTCGGGTCGGACTCGCGCAAGGGGCTCACCAAGGAGCAGGCCAAGCAGCTGCACACCGGCGGCGGCGACGTCGGGCAGCGCACCGACACGATCATGCTGCTGCACGTGCCGGCCGGGGGCGGCCCGACGGTGATCATGAGCATCCCGCGCGACAGCTACGTGGCGATCCCCGGCCACGGGCACAACAAGATCAACGCCGCCTTCGCCTTCGGCGGCCCGAAGCTCCTCGCTCGCACCATCGAGGAGGCCAGCGGCGTGCAGATCGACGACTACGCCGAGATCGGCTTCGGCGGCTTCGCGGCCATGGTCGACGCGGTCGGCGGTGTGCAGATCTGCCCCAAGCGCGACATGAAGGACAAGGACGCCGGGCTCAACATCAAGAAGGGCTGCCAGCAGGCAGACGGTGCCGTGGCGCTCGGCTACGCGCGGGCGCGGCACTCCGACCCCCGCGGCGACCTCGGGCGCGTCGAGCGCCAGCGTGAGGTGCTCGCCGCGATCGTCTCCAAGGCGACCCAGCCGTCGACCCTCATCAACCCGTTCCGCACCTTCCCGCTCGCGTCGTCCGGCGCCGGTGCGCTCACCGTCGACGAGCACACCGGGCCGGTGGCCCTGGCCCGGTTCATCCTCGGCATGAAGGGCGCCGCCGGTGGCAACGGACTGTCGATGACCGTGCCGGTGGCCGGCACCGGCAGTCGGCCGGGCGCGGGCTCGGTCGTGCTGTGGGACGACGCCAAGGCCCGCAAGGTCTTCGCCGCCCTCAAGCGCAGCGACACCAACGCCCTGCGGCCCTACGCCGAGGAGCAGAAGGCCCAGCTCGCCAAGTAGCCGCCGTGATCATGCAGGCGAGCGCACCCCAGCGTCGGTGATCAGGCGCCGGTGATCAGGCGCCGGTGACGTCCTCGTCGACCACGCGCTGCCGCTCGTGCGCCTCGTCGTGGCGCGGGTCGCGGCGGTCGCTCCCTTCGGTCCTGGCCCGACGGCGGTGCAGCAGCCACTCGACTCCGATGGGGATGAGCGACACCGCCACGATCGCCATCAGCATCGTCTCGATGTGGCTGCGCACGAACGGGATCGTGCCGAGGAAGTACCCGAGCAGCGTGACGCCCACGGCCCACAGCAGGGCGCCGATGCCGCTGTAGGTGTAGAACCGCCGACGATCCATGCGACCGACGCCCGCCACGAGAGTGATGAAGGTGCGGACGATCGGGACGAAGCGGCCCAGCACGAGCGCACGCGGCCCGTACCGGTCGAAGAAGGCGTAGGTGCGGTCGACGTGCTTCTGCTTCACCAGGCGCGAGTTGGGCCCCACGATCTTGGGCCCGGCGGCGCGGCCGATCTCGTAGCCGGCCACGTTGCCGCCGAACGCCGCCAGGGTCAGCAGCAGCAGGGCGAGCCACAGCGGCTGGTGGATCGCACCCTCAGCCACGAGGAGGCCGACCGTGAAGAGCAGCGAGTCGCCGGGCAGGAGGAAGAAGAACAGGCCGCACTCGATGAACACGACCGCCATGGCCCCGGGCAGGGCCCAGGCCCCGAAGCTGTCGAGCAGGTGCTGGGGGTCGAGCCACGAGGGGCCGAGGGTGTGCATCACCCTTCCAGGGTAGGTGAGCACGTCGCTTACGCTCGCCGCGTGGAGAGTCCGGACGGTGGAGGAAGCGTGCAGACGGTCGGCGTCGGGCCGTGGGCGGGGGACTGGCCGGACGACGCGCGCTACGACCCCGAGCTGCTGCGCGACGGCGACGCCCGCAACGTCGTCGACCGCTACCGCTACTGGCGGCTCGAGGCGATCGTGGCCGACCTCGACACCCGTCGGCACCCCTTCCACGTGGCAGTCGAGAACTGGCAGCACGACTTCAACATCGGGTCGGTGGTGCGGACGGCGAACGCGTTCCTCGCCGCGCGCGTGCACGTCGTCGGGCGACGGCGCTGGAACCGGCGCGGTGCGATGGTCACCGACCGGTACCAGCACCTCAGCCACCACGACGACGTCGCGGCGCTCGTGCGATGGGCGGCGTCCGCCGGGCCGGACGGCGGGCGGCTGCCGCTCATCGGCATCGACAACCTCCCGGGGGCCGTGCCGCTCGAGGGCTACGCGCTGCCGCGCGAGTGCGTGCTGGTGTTCGGCCAGGAGGGGCCGGGGCTCTCGCCGCCCGCGCACGAGGCTTGTGACGTCGTCCTGTCGATCGCGCAGTTCGGCTCGACCCGCTCGATCAACGCCGGCGCCGCCGCCGCGATCGCGATGCACACCTGGGTCACCCACCACGCCCTTGCGTAGGTTTTCTGGCGCGGTGGCACCCTGCACCGAACCTATTGGAGTGGGGGCACCCAGTGCTCACTACCGGTTGGAGCTATGCGCCCCAGTGCACCGCGTACCAGTACCTGCCACTGGGGAGGATGACTCCAACAGCCCATTGGGGCTGGGGCACCCAACTCCAATAGGACTGGTGCAGGGTGCCACCGCGCCAAAAAACGGGGAGAGGTCAGTGGGGCCAGATGCGCCGGTGGGTGCGGACGGCGGGGGCCTGGGTCTGCGCCCACACGCGCCGCCAGGGTGCGACGTCGGGCCCGGACGTCGACGGCGTGGCGCCCGAGGCCGCACGTCGCTGGGCCTGCCACCACGTGGTGGCGTCCTCGTCGACCAGCTGCCCCACGGCGGCCTCGATCCGCGCACCCAGCTCGCGCGGGCCCTCGCCCTCGCCCGGGCGCAGCGGCTCACCGAAGCGCAGCGTCACCGGGGGACGCCCTGGCACCGGCCACCCGCGCCCGCGCGGCATCGCCGCGAACGACCCGCGGATGCCGATCGGCACCACCGGCACCTGGTGCTGCACCGCGAGGTACGCCGCGCCGTGCCGGAACCGTCGCGTCCAGCCGTCGGGCGAGCGGGTGCCCTCGGGGAACACCACGACGCTCCACCCCTCGTCGAGCAGGGCACCGGGCGTCGACGACATCGACCCCGATCGCCGCTCGATCGGGAAGGTGTTGAAGACCATCGCCGAGCCGGTCGCCCGCCACCACGTGTCGAAGAAGTAGTCGGCCGCGGCAGCCACCGCGGTGTTCCGCCGCCAGGCGTGCGGCAGCGAGCAGAGGATCAGCGGGGTGTCGAGGTGCGAGGTGTGGTTGGCCACGAACACCACCGGCCCGTGCACCCGGTCGAGCACGTCGAGCCCGTGCACGGTGGGCCGGATCTCGTGGCGCAGCAACGGCGCCAGCCCGAACCGCTGGATCCCGTCGCGCACTGCCATCGCCGCGGGACGCCGGGCCCACTCGGTGGGGAACGGCTCGCTGGTCTTCGCGGGCACGAACGGCTCGGCCGAACGCGGCACCATCTGCCGCCGTCCCCAGCGCCAGCCCTTCGCGACCATGCGGACGTCGGCCCGCGCCCCGCGCAGCAGCTCGCCCGACAGCACGTGGCGGGCGACGTGAGTGACCGGACCGCTCATCGCACGTCCGCGATCAGGTGCGGAGGGTTGCGCAGGTACGTGATGGACGGCGAGCGCCCGACGGTGCTCGACGCCATCTCGAGCGCGTCCTGCAGGGAGGACGCCGCCCGGAACCCCATGCGCTCCACGGCCTTGCGGTTGGCGCCGACCCAGATCACGTCGCCGACGTGGTCCATCGCGTGCGCTGCCCAGTACCACATGTAGAACGGGTGGACGCCGTGGTACGCGTGCGACGTCCGGTACAGGTGGATGTACCAGGGGTCGGTGGCGTACTGCTCCTCGAACTTCGCCTCGATCACGGCCGGGTCGGTGGACGACGTCAGCACTTCTTCGTAGAAGTCGACGTAGCTGGGGTGGTGCAACTGGTTGAAGTCCGGCTCGACGGGGTGATACAGGATCACCGCGCCGCCCTTGCGGACGACCGGCTGGCCACGGTAGCTGTTGAAGTAGTAGCCGAGCCCCATGCAGGTGGCGAGGATCGGGTTCATCACCGAGTTCACGTTGTAGGGCCCGAGGTACGGCACGCCCAGCACGAGCACGTCGCTCTGCCCCTGCACCTCGACGAGCTGCTGCTCGTGCACCTTCGCCACGGTGAGCTCGTGCACCGCCTCGGTCTCACCGGCGTTCACGCCCGTGAGCCCGTACGGCGCCCGCATGCCCTGGAAGATGTTGTGCGTCAAGCCCTTCGGTGCCAGGGCCAGCCCGCGCCGGGCCGCCAGCATCGACGCCTGGTCCTTGACGCCCCACTCCCACTCGCGCTTCTGCAGGAACGAGAACTGCGACGGGAAGACGTCGTTGTTGAGCGTCGTCTCGATGGTGAAGATCTTGACGTGGTCGGCGAGCATCCGGCCCATCCGCCAGGCGCTGTGGTGCATCGCGGACTTGGTGTGGTCCATGAACGAGCGCGAGTGCACCATCGTGTGGCTGTTGTGGTGGTGGCGCAGGCTCTTGTACGACGCGAGCCCGATCGGCACGGACTTGTGGCCGCCGTCCATGGCCACGAGGTTGACGTTGACGTACACCAGCAGGTCGCTCTCGGCGGCGCGCCGGTTGATCTCGACGTCCTCGCCGCGGTCGGTCTGGCCGACGTGCAGCAGGTTGTCCTTGTCCTCGGCGTCGTGGTTGTAGAGCGCGCCCTGGGGGAAGAACGAGCGGAACACGCGCTCGCCCACGATCTCCTTGAGCTCGGCCGCGGTGAGGCGACGGTGCAGCGCGTTGGCCGAGATGATCTCGACGTCGTCGACGCCGGCCTCGGCGGCCATGGTGAGCACCTGCTCGATGATCCGCTGGCGGATGTCGGGCTTCACCATGGGCGGCAACGGAAGTGAGATGTCGTCGAACGCGATGGTGAGGCGCATGCCCGCTCGCAGCAGCGTCGGCAGCGGGTCGGACCCCACCGGCTCGAGCAGCGCGCGGCGGATCGCGCCGTCGACGTCGCGGATGCCCGGCAGCGACTCCGGCGGGTAGACCACGCGCGTGCCGCGCGGGAAGGTCTCGAGGCGGAACCCCTCGCCCTCGTGGACGACGAGCGGCGGGGTGCGGCCGTCGACCTCCAGCACGAAACCTGGGCGGCTCACGAGCTTCTCCTAGCGTTGTGCGACAAGCGGTTCGTCGGGTGGTCGGTGGTGGTCACGCGCGGCTCCGGACGTCGAAGCAGACCTTCACGGTGCCGAGGCGGCCGGCGGAGTGGGCGTGGTCGAGCGCCTCGCGCCAGCGGTGCAGCGGGTAGCGGCCGCCGACGACGTCGTCGAGCGGCGCCTCCTGGGCGAGCTGGATCGCGACGTCGAAGGCGTCACCGGACGACGCGTACGTGCCGGCGACCTCGAGCTCGCGGAACCACGCGGGTGACAGGTCGGCCGCCGCGGGCATGCCCGAGAGCACGACCCGGCCCCCGGCCTTGGTCGAGCGCAGCACGGTGTCGAGGGACGACGTCGAGCCCACCGCGTCGATACCGACATCGACCCCGCCGAGCAGCATCTCGCTGCCCCCGCTCAGCCGCGACGCCGGCCCCGGAAGTCCTTCGGGCGCAACGCGAAGCGCCCGTGTGGTGCGCCGCACGGCCCGCATCGCCTCGTCGGGCGCCGCCACGTCGCTGGCGCCGAAGGCGCGGGCCAGCTGCTCCTGGCGACCGTGCTTGGCGATCACGGTGATGCGGCCAGCGGCGGTGAGGTGCCGCAGCGCCAGCACGGCGAAGAGCCCCACGGCGCCCGCGCCCGACACGAGCACGCTGCCGCCCGCCGGCACCTGCGCGCGCCGGGCGAGCTGCACGGCGCACGCGAGCGGCTCGACCAGCACGGCGCGCTCGTCCGACAGAGTGTCTGGCACCGGGTGCAGCTGCGAGCGGTGCACGGTGAGCCGCTCACCCCAGCCTCCGCCGGTGTCGCGGCAGAAACCGGTCTGCAAGCCGGGCGAGACGTGCCCGACCGTCACGTGGTTGCACAGGTTGGTGCGCCCACTGCGGCACGGCTCGCACGGCTCGACACCGCGCGCGGCGCAGGCCAGCACGGGATCGATCACCACGCGCGTGCCGCGCGGCAGGTCGTCGCAGTCCTCCACCAGCTCGCCGACCACCTCGTGCCCCGGCACGAAGGGCATCGACACCAAGGCGGAGAAGTACAGCGACGTCGAGCCGGTGACCGCGCCGAGGTCGGACCCGCAGATCCCCGACAGCAGCGGCCGCACCTGCGCCCACCCCGGTCGCCGCACCACCGGCTCGTCGCGGGTCACGAGCCGCACGGGCGCCATCGGCCCCACGAGCAGCCCGGGCATGCGGCCGCCCACCGCCTTCGCCGCGGCGTACCGCGGGATCGAGCGGAACATCTCGAGCGCCAGCATCACGGCAGGCTCACTCCCGTCGTGTCGTGCCGGGCGTCGGGCACGCGCCCGCGCGAGGTCGCGGACGGCGTCCGCCAGGTCTCGACCGGCCAGCGAGCCGCGCGGGCGGCGCGGTAGAGCGCGACGTCGGGCGAGACGGCGGTCGGCTTGCCCACGGCCCGCAGCAGCGGCAGGTCGGAGTGGCTGTCGGCGTAGCCGTACGAGCGCGACAGGTCGAAGCCGTTGACCTCCGCGTAGCGCACCAGCCACGCGGCTCGCGACTCGCCGACCAGCGGCGGCGAGGCGAGGAAGCCGGTGGCGCGGCCGCGCTCGTCGACCGCCAGCTCGGCGGCGACGACGTGGTCGAAGAGCGGCTCGAGCGGCCGGGTCAGCGGCCGCACCGCACCGGTCAGCAGCACCGTGTGGTGCCCGGCGGCGCGGTGCTCGCGGATGCGTCGCAGGGCCGCACCGCTCACGCGCTCGAGCACGTGCGGCGCGATGACCTCGTCGACGAGCGTGTCGAGCTCGTGGAGGTCGGCGCCGGCGTACCGCCGGTAGACGGCGCGCAGGAAGCCGCCGCGGTCACGCCGCTCGGCGCCGACGTAGCGCGGCATCCGCTGGAGCAGCCGGCCGATCTCACGCACCCGGCCCATGCCGTCGAGCTCGGGCAGCCGCAGCCACAGGTATGTCTCGATGACGTTGCTCGACAGCAGGGTGCCGTCCATGTCGAACACCGCGAGGACTCCGGACGGGTCGCCGTCCAGCTTGCGCGGCTTGGGGTCGCCCTGCGCCTGCCGCTTCTTGCGGATGACGTCGTACTTGCGCATCGGCTCGGTGACGCTGGGGCAGTGGATGTCGCGGATGTACTCGGTCCAGTCGACCACTGCGGTGTCGAAGCCGAACAGCTCGAGGTCGGCGGGGTCGAGCGCGCGGTGCAGCGCGAGGGTGTTGTCGTCGACGAACTGCAGCTCGACCTGCGTGTACGAGCGGTAGAGGTCGAGGTAGCGGCGCAGGAACTCCAGCCGCCGCTTGGTGCGGTCGAGCTCGCGCGAGAACTCGCGGGCGCGGTCGCTGCGGGGCAGCAGGCCCAGCGCGCGGTCGGCCAGCTGGTGGGCGCGTTCGCCTTGCACGAGAACGCGTTCGACCCGCTCCGACCCCGGGAAGCGCCACGTCGCGAGCGGCACCGCACCGCGCTCGCC
>JBQCES010000344.1:0-12643 GCA_051960055.1 Angustibacter sp.
AACGAGAACCAGACCCTCGCCACGATCACCCTGCAGAACTACTTCCGCATGTACGACAAGCTCGGCGGGATGACCGGTACGGCCCTCACCGAGGCCGCGGAGTTCAACCAGATCTACGAGCTGGGCGTCATCGAGATCCCGACCAACCGCCCGATGGTGCGCAAGGACCAGGCCGACCTGGTCTACCGCACCGAGGAGGCCAAGTTCTCGGCCGTCGTCGACGACATCGTCGAGCGGCACCGCGAGGGCCAGCCGGTGCTCGTGGGCACCACGAGCGTCGAGAAGAGCGAGTACCTCTCGCAGCAGCTGCGCAAGCGCGGCGTCTCGCACGAGGTGCTGAACGCCAAGCACCACGAGCGCGAGGCCGCGATCGTCGCCCAGGCAGGCCGCAAGGGCGCCGTCACGGTCGCCACCAACATGGCCGGCCGCGGCACCGACATCATGCTGGGCGGCAACGCCGAGTTCATGGCCGTCGCGGCGCTCAAGCAGGCCGGCCTCGACCCGGTGGAGTCGCCGGAGGAGTACGAGGCCGCCTGGCCGGCCGCGCTCGAGAACGCCAAGAAGGCCGTGCAGCGCGAGCACGACGAGGTCACCGAGGCCGGCGGGCTCTACGTGCTCGGCACCGAGCGGCACGAGTCGCGGCGCATCGACAACCAGCTGCGTGGTCGCTCGGGCCGCCAGGGCGACCCGGGGGAGAGCCGGTTCTACCTGTCGCTGCAGGACGACCTCATGCGGCTGTTCAACGCCGGCCTGGTCGACCGCGTCATGTCGACGTCCGGCATCGGTGACGACACCCCGATCGAGTCCAAGATGGTGTCGCGCTCGATCGCCTCGGCGCAGAGCCAGGTCGAGGGCCAGAACTTCGAGATCCGCAAGAACGTCCTGAAGTACGACGACGTGCTCAACCGCCAGCGCGAGGTGATCTACGCCGAGCGCCGGCGGGTGCTGCACGGTGAGGACCTGCACGAGCAGGTGCGGCACTTCATCGACGACGTCGTCACCGACTACGTCACGCAGGCGACCTCCGACGGCTTCGCCGAGGACTGGGACCTCGAGCAGCTGTGGACGGCGCTGCGCTCGCTCTACCCCGTGGGCATCACCATCGACGAGCTGCTCGAGGAGGCCGGCGGCCGGCAGGGCCTGACGGCCGACATGCTGCTGTCCGAGCTGAAGTCCGACGCGCAGGTGGCCTACGACCAGCGTGAGGCCACCCTGGGCGCCGAGGTGACCCGCGAGCTCGAGCGCCGCGTCGTCCTGAGCGTGCTCGACCGCAAGTGGCGTGAGCACCTGTACGAGATGGACTACCTGCAGGAGGGCATCGGCCTGCGCGCCATGGCCCAGCGCGACCCGCTCGTGGAGTACCAGCGCGAGGGCTTCCTGCTGTTCGGCGCCATGAACGAGGCGATCAAGGAGGAGTCGGTCGGCTACCTGTTCAACCTCGAGGTGCAGGTGGAGGCCGAGGCTGGCGCCGAGGCCGAGCAGGCCGAGCAGGCGGCCGAGCACCCGCAGATCGTGGCCAAGGGTCTCGGCGAGGTGCAGCGGCCGGCGCAGCTGCAGTACTCAGCGCCGACGGTCGACGGCGAGGGCGGCGTCGAGGTTCGGGGCGAGGAGGTCGCCGGGGGCGACACCGCGGGCGCCTACCCCGGCACCCCGAAGAACGCGCCGTGTCCCTGCGGGTCGGGCAAGAAGTACAAGCGCTGCCACGGCGCGGCCTGAGGTCGTGACCGCCTCGGCCGGCTGAGGTTCGACCCTCGGCCGGCCGGGGCCGTTCACGCAGCCTGCAGGACGGTCACGCGCCAGCGCCCGTCACCGCCCTCGAGCCGCAGGGCGAGGGCCTGCGTGCGGTGGTGACCGCGGACGACGGCGCTCACCTCGGCGACGCCGTCGGCCGGCTCGCACACGCGCACGCTGCTCACGACCGGACGACGTGTGGTGCGACGCTGCTCAGCCGAGGGTTGAGCGGCCAGCTTGCGTACCTGCTCGTGGACGAGCGTGGTGGTCCAGCGCAGCAGCTGGCTGGCGGGGCGCAGGCCGGCGAGCACCTCCACGACGACCTGCGCCAGGCCCCGGCTCCAGACCACCGGGTCAGGCAGGTCGGCGCTGCGGGTCGGCACCGGGCCGAAGTCGTCCTCGTCATCGGGCAGCGGGCCCTCCGGCCCGACGAGCGCCAGCACACCCTGGACGGCGCGGGGGTCGCCGGTGCGATGCCCGAGGCGGGTCGGCCCGAGCTCGACCGGCGGGAGACAGTCGGGCACGGGCGCCTGACGCAGCGCCACCGTGCTCATCGGCTCGCTCCCCGCGGCGCGTGCAGGGTGGTGCCGGGCTGAAGCAGGTCCGGATCGGGTCCGATGGTGGCGCGGTTGGCCTCGTACCAGCGCGGCCACTGAGCGGCGACGTGCGCGTCGCTGGCTCGGGGGCCGAGTGCTCGGGCCACGATCGTCCACAGGCTGTCGCCTCGGCGGACGACGACGCCTTCGGGCCGGTGCGCGCGAGGGGGCGGCCCGGTGACCAGGCGGCCCGACGTCCCGGCTCGGGCGGCAGGCCGGGTCGCCGGCACCCAGCCTGCCGTGGGCAGGTCCGCCATCGTGGTGGCCGCCGCGGTGCGCGGTGGCGAGGAGTGCGGCCCGGCGGACCAGGCGGCCGCCGGAAGGTCCGGCGACGGTCCGGCGGCCAGGGCTGGGCCGGCCGCGACCGCGCTGACACTGAGCGCCAGGAGCGCCGAGACCACGGGTCGCAGCAGAACCGGAGTCACCCGCAGCGCGGCGCGAGCTGAGCTGGTACGCGGCCCGAGAGCCACGGCGGCCAGCCCGAGCAGCCCGCCGAGGCCGCACCGGCCGAGCAGCGCGGCCGCGGCCACCTCGACCGCAGCGAGCACCAGGCTCGAGGGCTCGGGGTCGACTGCCACGTCGCGGGCCTCCCTCAGCAGCCAGCCCGCGCCGACGGCGGCCACCACGACCATCCCCACCAGCACGGTCGCGCCGAGCACCGACCGGCCTATTTCCCTGCGCCTCATGAACGCTCCGATTCATGCGTTTACGTGTGTTTGCTTCGTCTCAGACCTTTTCGCTTCTGCTTGTCACCGTCAATGTGACCTGACGAATCTGTGGAAAACCCGCGAAACGTCCGGCGCTGCGCGCGCCGGGCGCTAGCGTCGTCCGGTGCGGTGGGAGAACCTGTTCGCCGATCTGGAGGGCGAGCTCGAGGCGGCCGAGGCCGCCGAACGCCAGGGGGAGGTCGCCGAGCGCACGCGCGTCGAGCTGGCCCAGGTGCCGTGGGCCGACCGCTTGGCCGCGGCGCGCGAGGTGAGCCTGGACCTGCTCGGCGGCACGTGCGTGCGCGGGGCGGTCGCGACGGTGGGAGACGGCTGGGCCGTCGTGGCGACGTCCGGGCAGCCGCGGGCACCCGTGGTGGTGCGGCTCGCGGCGGTGGTCAGCGCGCAGGGCCTGGGCCGGCCCGCGCACGCCCCAGGGCGCGCGCAGGTCGAGCGGCGACTCGCGCTCGCGGCCGCGGTGCGGCGGATCGCGCGCGACCGCAGCCCGGTGACCTTCGCGCTCGTCGACGGACGCCGGCTGGTCGGCACCATCGACGCGGTCGGGGCCGACCACGTCGACCTCGCGGAGCACCCGGCAGGGGAGTCCCGCCGGTCGGCCGGGGTGTCCCGTGCGCTGACCGTGCCGCTCGGGGCGCTCGCGAGCATCACCCCGGTGGGCGAGACCTCCTGGGCCTGACGGTCCGGGGGTGCGCGCCGCCGGTCAGCCGCGCGCGGCCCCTTCGGCCTCCTGCTCGTCGGCCGCGCCGAAGGGATGCTGCTCGACGAACGCCCGGGTCTGGGCGTACATCCGCTCGATGTACGCCTCGAGCTGGGCGGCCTCGACGCGCCACTGCCCGCGGCCGCCGACCTTGATCGCCGGCAGGTCCCCCGAGCGCACGAGCGCGTACGCCTGGGCGGCCGAGATGCTGAGCACCTCGGCGACGTCCGGCAACGTGAGGAACCGCGGCGGCATGCCTCGAGTATCCCATCGACGCCGGCCCCGCCCGGGCACCCTGTGGACGGCGGAGTGGCCTGTGGACGGCGAGATGACAGCGCCGCCCGAAATGCACCAGAGTGTGCGGTGATCATCAGCGGCGTCGCCGCGTCACGGCCATCGGGGGCATCATGACCACACCCACGCTCAGCAGACCGCTCGACCGGAGGGCGCCCGCTGAAGCCCAGGTCATCGCCCGCCGGCTCCGGCGTCCGTCGTGGCGCGACCCGCGGCTGCTCGTCGGTCTGGTCCTCGTGCTGCTGTCGGTGGTGGGTGTGGCGACCTTGCTGCGGGCGGTCGACACCACCGAGCCCGTCCTCGTCGCTCGCCACGCGCTCACGCCGGGGCAGGCGGTGTCCAGTGACGACCTGAGCGTGGCTCGCGTGCGCATCGTGGGCGCCGACCGGCCGTACGTCGCGGCGTCGCGCTCGCTCGCCGGGCTGGTCGTCGTGCGCGCGGTGCCCGCCGGCGAGCTCGTGCCGTCCGCGGCCCTGGGGCGGGCCGACCAGGTCGACCTGCGCCCGGTCACCGTGCCCGTCGAACCCGCAATGGCGCCGTCGCTGCCGCGGGGAGCGGTGGTCGACGTGTGGGTCGCGGCCCGGTCGGCTGATCGCGCAGAGTCCTACGAACGGCCCCGCCTGGTCGCTGCCGGCGTGCAGGTCGCCGACCGGTCGCTGGCGCGCGCCGGCTGGGGTGGTTCGGCCGCCTCGACGGGGTCGGCGGGGTCACCGGGGTCGACCGGGTCGACGGTGCAGCTGCTGCTGACGCCGTCGCTCGTTCCGGAGCTGATCCAGGCCGTCGACAACTCCGCGCGCATCACGCTGGTGCCAGTGCCCGCTGGGCTGCCGGCCCGGAGCGGGAGGTGATCTCCACCTCGCCCGTGCTCGTGGCCACAGCGGTCAGCGACCGGTACGAGGCCGCGCTCGTCAGCGGTCTGGACGGCGAGGCGGGGGTGCGGGTCGTCCGGCGCTGTGCCGACGTCGCCGACGTCCTGGCCTGCGTGGCGGCCGGGCTGGTGCAGGTGGTCGTGGTGTCGGCCGACCTGCGCGGGCTCGACGCGGCCGCGCTGGAGCTGCTCGAGCACCACGGCTGCGGCGTCGTCGCCCTGGTCGACGGCTCGCCGAGCGAGGTCGGCTCGCACGAGCGGCGGTTGAGGCAGGCCGGTGTCGGCGAGGTGCTGAGCGTGACGGCGGAGCCGTCGCAGGTGGCCGCGGCGGCCCGGACCGCGCTGGAGGCGGCCGGTGCGGCGGCCCGGGTGCGGCCGGCCGGAGTCGCGCTCGCGGACCCGCGAGCCGTGCGCCGTCCCATCTCCGACGAGGCGAGCGCCGGGTCGCCGACGGCCGAGGCTGCTGGCGCCGCTTCGCCGCTGGCGGCCGGCCACGTCGTGGCCGTGTGGGGACCGGTGGGCGCGCCCGGACGCACCACCGTGGCCGTCGAGCTGGCGGCTGAACTCGCCGGCGCGGGCCAGCAGGTGCTGCTCGTCGACGCCGACACCTACGGCGCCAGCATCGCCCAGCGACTGGCGCTGCTCGACGAGTCCGCCGCCATCGCCGCGGCCTGTCGGGCCGCCGATCGCGGCCATCTCGACCACACGGAGCTGGCGCGGCTGGCGCCTGGGGTGCTCCCGCGGCTGCGGGTGCTCACTGGTCTGCTCCGCGCCGACCGGTGGCCCGAGGTGCGGGCCACGGCGCTGTCGACGGTGCTCGACCGTGCCCGGACCCTGGCCGACTGGGTCGTGGTCGACACCGGGTTCTCGCTCGAGCAGGACGAGGAGCTGGCGTACGACACCGTCGCGCCACGGCGCAACCAGGCCACGCTGGCGAGCCTGGCTGCGGCCGACGTCACCGTGGTGGTCGGCGGGGCCGACCCCGTGGGCCTGCAGCGGCTCGTGCGGGCCGTGCGCGACCTCGCCGACCTGCCCGAGGCTCCGGCGCACCCACCCGTCGTCGTGGCCAACCGGTTGCGGGCGGCCGCGGTGGGTCCGCGGCCGGCGCGGCAGGTGCGTGACGCCCTGCAGCGGTACGCCGGGATCGACGACGTGCTGCTCGTGCCCGACGACCCCGAGGCCGTGGACGGTGCCGTGCTGGCCGGCCGCACGCTGGCCGAGCACGCGCGCGCCAGCCCCGTCCGGGCCGCGGTGCACGACCTCGCGCTCAGGGTTCGCCGTCAGGTCGACGTCGCCGACCAGCACCTGCGACCCCTCGACGAGGCGGTGTCCGGCGTGCCCGTCGGGGCTCACTAGATTGGTGGGGTGAGCCAGCCCATGTCGTCCCCTGCCACGCCCGTCGGCCTCGTCGTCGACTGGGGTGGCGTGCTCACCACGGGCATCGGCGACGCCTTCAGTGCCTGGGCGCAGGCCGAGGGCATCGACTACGGCCACTACCTCGCGGCGCTCAAGCAGTGGATCGGCCCGGACGCCGTCGACCCCGCCGAGAACCCCGTGCACGCGCTCGAGCGTGGCGAGCTCGAGGTGCCCGACTTCGAGCGCCGGCTCGCCGACGCCATGTCGGTGCACGGCTCCACGGTGCGTGCCGACGGGCTGCTGCGCCGCATGTTCGCCGGTCTCGAGCTCGCCGAGGAGTCGATGGTCGGTCTCGTGCGCCGGGCCAAGGCGCAGGGCCTGCGTACTGCGCTGCTGTCGAACTCGTGGGGCAACGACTACCCGCGCGAGGGCTGGGACACGCTGTTCGACGCCGTCGTCATCTCCGGCGAGGTCGGCATGCGCAAGCCCGAGCACCGCATCTACCAGCACGTGCTCGACCTGCTCGACCTCGCGCCGTCCGAGGCCGTGATGGTCGACGACCTGCAGCCGAACGTCGCCGCCGCCGTCGAGGTCGGCATGGTGGGCGTGCTGCACCAGAGCTACGAGCAGACCCTCATGGAGCTCGACGCGGTGTTCGGCCTCGACCTGGCTGGCTGATCAGGCGGACTGATCAGGCGGAGAAGAGCAGGAACAGCCCGCCGCAGGTGTAGGCCACCATGAGCGCGAGCAGCGGCAGCTGACCGACCACCGCGTGCCGCCGTGGGAACAGCGTGATGGCCCGCTCGTGGGCCAGCACCACGCCCAGCACGTGCCCGACGACGATCGCCACCACCTGCACCGTGGCGACCAGGTTGGGCTGCAGCAGCGCGGGGTCCGCGGCGCGGCCGGTGAGCCCGAGCCAGTTCGCGCCGGTGCCCAGCGGGTCGCTCAGCTTGATGAGCGCGTTCTGCCCCTCGAGCACGAACAGCGACCAGTAGTGCGCCACCACGTAGCCCAGAGCCACGGGCACGAGCGACGGCGCGAACTGGCGTGCCATCCCCGCCGCGCCCACCCCGCCGATGGCACCGGCTGCCGCGGTGCAGGCCGCGAACACCAGGCCCACGACCGCGATCACCGCGACGAGGCCGAGCGTCTTCACCAGCGTCTCGGGCAGCGGCGAGCTCTGCACGAGGGTGAACCATGCCGGGGCGTTGGAGGCACCGTCGTACGCCGTGGTGCCGAGCATCACGGCCACCGTCAGCGGCAGTCCCGGCGCTGGCGGCAGCGCGTCGAGCCCCGCGAGCGGCGAGCGCACCACGACCCGTCCGTCAGCGCGCCGGCCGAGCGCGCTGAGCCGGCCGTAGAGCGCCGACCACACCTCGAAGGCGTCGCCCCGGTCGAACCAGCGCGAGCCGAACACGAACGCGCCGAACAGCTGCACGGTGGCGTAGACCGTGATGGCCAGCCGCAGCACCGGCAGCGTCGCGTTGTCGAGCGCCACCAGCTCGAGCCACGTGAAGGCGAGCAGCCCCAGCGCGGCCGGCCAGTAGCCGAACGACCGCGGCAGCGGCAGAGCGCCCTCGCGCGGGTCGACCCGCGCGAGGGACATCACGGCGAAGTGCAGGTGCCGCAACGGGTTCAGCCGCCGCCACACCGGACCGAACAGCACCGAGACCGGCACGAGCCCCACCCACAGCAGCACGTACACCACGAACGGCACCGGGTTGTTCGCGTCGTCCTTGCCGAACACCAGCGGGATCAGGACGTACGCCGTGACCACCACGCCGAGCAGCGCCAGCGCCACGCGAGTCGCGCGCGAGTCGAGCACCGACGCCACCCAGGCCGGCACCGGACGCCCCGCGTGGGCCCCGCGCAGCCGCGGCTCGCGCCACAGCAGCCCCAGCAGCAGGAACGACACCACGAGAGCGACGGCGGCACCGGCCACGGCGAAGCCGAAGGGCAGGGGCAGGTCCTGGCGACTGCCGACGCCGTGCGCGACGATCGCGCCGCCCGCCGACACGCCCGACAGCTCAGGCACGACCCACGGTTCTGGTCCGGCTCACGGCCGCACCACGACCTGCAGCAGCCTCAGCTCCGGCTCGTGCGTCTCGATCTCGTAAAGCCCCGGGGGTGCGCCGGTGAGGTCGACGGTGGTCGGCTGACCGGCCACGAGCTGGCGCTCGACGTCGAAGCCGTGCGCGTGCAGCTCGTCGTCGTGGTCGGTCGTCACGATCAGGCGCAGCGTCTGGCCGGAGCTCATCTCGACTCGGTGCGGCGCCGGCGTCACCTGCTTGCCGCGCACCGCGATCTCGACCGTCTGGTCGGCCGCCGGGCTGGCCGACGGGCTCGCGGTGGTGGCGCTGGACGACGCGCCGGTCGCCGGGCTCGCGGTGGTGGCGGTCGGCGTCCCCGACGAACCGTTCGCTGTCGGAGTGCCGCTGCTGCAGGCCGTGAGAGCCATCAGCAGCGCGCTCGCGGCGATCGTCACGGGTGCTCGTCGCAGGGCGGGCATGACGGCAGTCTAGGAGCACGCGAGATGGCACGATGAGCGGGTGCCTGCCCGTCTGAGCGCTCTCGACGCCTCCTTCCTCTACCTGGAGGAGCCGACGACGGCCATGCACGTGGGGTCGGTGGCGGTGTTCGAGCCGCCGCCCGACGGCTTCGACTACGACCGTCTGGTGGCGCTGGTCTCGGCGCGCATCGCCTACGTGCCGCGCTATCGCCAGCGGGTGCGCACCGTGCCCGGCCGGCTCGCCAACCCGGTGTGGGTCGACGACGAGGACTTCGACGTCACGTACCACGTTCGCCGGTCGGCCCTGCCGCGGCCGGGATCGGACGAGCAGCTGGCCGAGCTGGTCGCCCGCGTGCAGTCACGCCCGCTCGACCGCAGCCGGCCGCTGTGGGAGGTGTACCTCGTCGAGGGCCTGTCGGGCGGGCGGTTCGCGATCGTCACCAAGACCCACCAGGCCATGGTCGACGGCGTCCACGCCGTCGACATCGCGCAGGTGATCCTCGACGACAGCCCGGACGCCCCCGATCTGCCCGCCGACACCTGGACGCCCGCCAAGGAGCCCACCGACGTCGAGCTGGTGGTGAGCGCCGTCGCCGACGCCGTGCGCAGCCCCGGCGGTGCGCTGGAGGCGTTCCAGGGCAGTGCGAAGGACGTCAAGGCGACGGCGGGCAAGGTGCTGGGACAGCTCGGTCACGTGCTGTCGGCTGCGGCCCGCACCGCCGCGCGCCCGGCACCGACGAGCCCGCTCAACGCCGTGATCGGCGAGCAGCGGCGCTGGGCGCAGGTCGAGACGTCGCTCGCGGACTACCGCCGGATCCGCGACGCCCACAGCCGCAAGGGTCGCGAGCTCACGGTCAACGACGTCGTGCTCGCGTCGGTGGCCGGTGCCCTGCGGGCCTGGTTGCTGACTCGCGGCGAGTCGGTCGTGCCGGCGAGCGTCGTTAGGGCCCTCGTGCCGGTGAGCGTGCAGTCCGGGAACGACGAGATCGCCTACCGGCTCGGCAACCGGGTCAAGGCGTTCATCGTCAACCTGCCGGTGGGCGAACCGAGCCCGGTGATCCGGCTGCACCAGATCACGTACGCGATGCGCGCGCAGGCCGAGGCGGGCGACGCGGTGAGCGCGAACACCTTGGCCGGCATCGCCGGCTTCGCGCCGCCGACGCTGCACTCGCTCGGGGCACGGGTGGCGAGCGCGGTGTCGCGGCGCCTGTTCAACGTCGTGGTCACCAACGTGCCCGGCCCGCAGCACCCGCTGTACGCCGGTGGCGCGCGGATGCTGTCGTCGTGCCCGGTGATCCCGCTGGCCAAGGGGCAGGCGCTGAGCATCGGCCTGACGTCGTACGACGGCGGCGTGCACTACGGCATCAACGGCGACCGCGACGCCATGCCCGACGTCGCCGTGGTGGCGCAGTGCCTGCTGGACGCCCTGGCCGAGCTGCGGGAGACCGCCCGGTGACCCGACGTGGGCTGGTGCTGGGGGGCGGGGGAGTGCTCGGAGCCGCCTGGATGGTGGGTGCGCTCTCGGCGATCGAGGACTCCCTCGACGTCGACCTGCGCGACGTCGAGGCCATCGTCGGCACGTCAGCGGGCTCGGTGGTCGGTGCGCTGCTCGCGGCCGGGGTGAGCGTCGCCGAGCTGCGCCGCCACCAGCTGGGTGAGCCCGTCGGCACCGGACCGCTCCTGGGCTTCGAGTGGGACTACGAGCGGGCCACCGGCGGCGGCCGCCCGCCGCGCCCCCGACCCGGTCTCGGCTCGGCGGGTCTGATCGCCCGCAACGTCGCGCACCTGCGGCGGCTGCCACCCACCGCTGTGCTGTCGGCGCTGCTTCCCGAAGGACGTGGCTCGCTCGACAGCGTGGGCGCGATGGTGCGGCACGTGGTCCCGAGCGGCTGGGTGGCCCGCGACGGCCTGCAGGTCGTCACCATGGACTACGAGACGGGCCGGCGCGTGGCCTTCGGGCGCATCGGCGCCCCCGAGGCCGACCTCGCCGACGCGGTGATGGCCTCGTGCGCGATCCCCGGCTGGTACCAGCCGGTGCGCATCGGGTCCGACCGTTACGTCGACGGCGGCGCCTGCTCGTCGACCAGCGTCGACCTGCTGGCCGGGCTGGGGCTCGACGAGGTGCTGGTGGTGGCGCCGTCGGTCAGCTTCGCCCTCGATGCCCCCGACGCCTTGGTGACCCGGCTCGAGCGCCAGTGGCGCACGCGCGTGACCCGGCGCTGCCTGCGTGAGGTCGCCAAGGTGCACGCCGGCGGCACGGAGGTGACGGTGATCGGCCCAGGGCCGGAGGACCTCGAGGCGATCGGCGGCAACCTGATGGACGTCGGACGTCGCCGCGCGGTGCTCGAGACGTCGCTGCGCACGTCCGCGGTGGCCCTGCACGACCCCGAGCCGCTCGACGACCTGCCCGCCAAGGTCGCCCAGGCCGAAGCGGCCCTCGCAGCGGCGGGTCACGACCCCGACCACGACACGCCCTCGGACCACGCTCCAGAGAGAGGTGACTGATGCGGGTCTACGTCCCTACCACCGTCGAGCTGCTGCAGACGTTGCGCGACAAGGGCTTTCAGCCACCGGTCGCGGCGCACGCCGTGACGCCCGCGCTGCGCGAGTGGTACGTCGAGGGCGACCTCGAGGAGCTCGAGTACGCGGCATCCGACGAGGCCGCGCACGCGTCGCTGCGGCTGCTCGCGACGACAGGGAGCGA
The DNA here is from genome assembly GCA_051960055.1 of Angustibacter sp. Classification (GTDB taxonomy): domain Bacteria; phylum Actinomycetota; class Actinomycetes; order Actinomycetales; family Angustibacteraceae; genus Angustibacter. Next base: position 11,484 of record JBQCES010000344.1, read on the forward strand.
GGTGCCGCGGCGGGTCGTCGTGGCGGCGGACGTGCCCGACGAGGCCGTGACGGCGAGCGGCCTGACGCGATCCGGCGTCGAGGTGCGGGTGCCCGTGACGCTCGGCGAGGTCGCCAGCGTGCACGTCGACGACGACGAGGCGCGTGCCGAGATCAGCGTTGCGGCACAAGCGGTTCCGGCCGCCGACGGCGGTGACGACGACGCCGCGGCCGACGTCGAGCAGGCGGCGGGACACGAGCTGCTGTGGTACGACGTCAGCGAGCTCGACGACGTGCTTGGCCTCACCTAGCGGCCTCGTGACATGCTGGCGGCAGACCGGCGCGCCGGGACTCGGCCGCGCTGAAGCAGCTGTCGACCCGACCCCGAGGAGCCGCGGCCATGGACGCCCGCACCAACGTCCCCACTCCCGTCAACGAGCCTGTGCTCGACTACGCGCCCGGCAGCGCCGAGCGCGCCGCCGTCGAGCTGAAGCTGGCCGAGCTGCAGGCTGAGCGCATCGACCTGCCGATGACCATCGGGGGCGAGCAGCGCATGGGTGGCGGGCGCCGGGTGCGCGTCGTCCAGCCACACCAGCACAAGCACGTCCTCGGGGTGCTCAAGAACGCGACGCAGGCCGACGCGCGGGCGGCCGTCGACGCCGCGAAGGCCGCGGCGCCTGGCTGGCGCGCCCTGCCGTTCGACGAGCGCGCCGCGGTGTTCCTGAAGGCGGCCGAGCTGCTGTCGGGTCCGTGGCGTCAGACCCTCAACGCCGCGACGATGCTCGGCCAGTCGAAGACGGTCGTGCAGGCCGAGATCGACTCCGCCTGCGAGCTCATCGACTTCTGGCGCTTCAACGTCGCCTTCGGCCGCGAGCTGATCGCCGAGCAGCCGGTGGCCAACAGCAAGGGCATCTGGAACCGTCTCGACCACCGCCCGCTCGAGGGCTTCGTCTACGCGATCACGCCGTTCAACTTCACGGCGATCGGTGGCAACCTGCCGACCGCACCGGCGCTCATGGGCAACACGGTCGTCTGGAAGCCCGCGCCCACCCAGCAGCTGGCCGCGCACTACACGATGCGGCTGCTCGAGGCGGCGGGCCTCCCGCCCGGCGTCATCAACCTCGTCACCGGCGACGGCGTCGCGGTCTCCGAGGTCGCGCTCAAGGACCCCGACCTCGCGGG
>JBQCES010000345.1:0-3814 GCA_051960055.1 Angustibacter sp.
TCGCCCCCGTGCAAGCCGGACGGCGCGCCGTGCGTCGCCTTCAACGAGTGCTGCTCGAACTCCTGCAGCGGAGGCTTCTGCGGGACGAGCTGCCAGCCCGACGGGACGATGTGCGTGACCTCGGCGCAGTGCTGCAGCGGCCAGTGCAACGCCGGCGTGTGCGGTCAGAACCCGCTCTGCGTCTCCGACGGCTCGATGTGCGGGGACTGCGTGCAGTCGTCGTGCTGCGGCACCGGGGCTGCGGCGCCGCAGCAGGTCGAGGCGTCGGGGACCACCGCCGTCGTCGCCGGCGCGGTCGTCGACCTGACGACGGGCCGGCCGCGCTTCACGCTCTCGGGCGCGCGCACCTGGGCGGTCTTCGGTGACGCGGTCGCGTGGTCGACCGACACCGGCGAGGTGTGGCGCCGCACGCTCACGACCGCGCCGGTGAGGGTCCTGGCCGCCGCGTGCACCAGCGGCTGCGCCGCCCAGCTCGGGCTGTGGGGCGATCGACTCGTCGTCCAGCCGAAGGTGGGTGGCCTGCAGGTGCGCACGGCGTCCGGCTCGCTGGTGCGCACGCTGCCGGCTCTGCCCGCGCCGAGCGACCCGTGGGCGCCGGCCCTCACGCTCGAGGACGGCGTCCTGGCGTGGGTGCAGCCTGCGGCGGACAGCGCCGGCGTGCTGCGGGTCGTCGACATCGACGCCGCGGACCCGGCCCCCGTCGACGTCGCCCAGGCGGTGCGGCTGCCGGGCGTGCGGGCAGTCGAGCTGCGCGACGGCCGGCTGATGTGGCTGGCCCGCGACCGCGGGTTGCGCCTGGCGCGACTGCCGCTGAGCCGGGCACCGCGCGTCGTGCCGTGGTCGCTGTCGGCGCCGTCGGCCTTCTCGCCCAACCGCGACGGGGTCCACGACACGTGGGTGCTCGACGGGGTCGCCTCAGCACCCTTGACGGGCACCGTGACCCTCGCCGTCGCGCGCGCGGGTTCTGCCGTGCGCACGGTCACCGCCACCTCGCGCAGCGGGCGGTTCTCACTCGCCTGGAACGGGCTCACGGCGTCGGGCAGCGCAGCCCCCGAAGGCGTCTACACCTGGACGCTGCGCGCTACCTCCGTCTCGGGCCGGCCACTCACCGGCCTCACCCGGCCGCTCACCGGCAGCTTCGTCCTGCGGCGCAGCACCGCGTCGGTGGCCGTGTCCGCTCCCGAGGTGGTCTCGAGCGTCTCCACCAGCGCGCGGTTCCCCGTGCGGTGGCGCACGACGACGACGCAGCCGAGCTGGTCGACCATCACCTACCAGCTGCAGGTGGCGGGCCGTGAGTCCGGCTCGCGGCACTGGGACGGGTGGCAGCAGCTCGACGTCGGCCGGGCGACCGCCCGCACGTTCGACCCGCGCACGACCCGCTGGCCGACCGCGCGGCAGTGGCGGTTCCGGGTGCGAGCCGTCGCCGCCGGGGGAGCACCCGGCCCGTGGTCGGCGTACGCGTCGGCGAACATCCCGGTCGACGACAGCGCCAAGGGTGCGGTGAGGTACTCGGGCTCGTGGTCGCTGCAGCGGGTCGGTGGCACGTTCCTGGGCACCCAGCACCGGGCCAACCGGTACGGCGCCTCCGTCACGGTCTGGCCCAACCTGCAGTCTCGCCTCGTGCGCGTGGTGATGACGACGTGCCCGAAGTGCGGCAAGGCGCAGATCCGGGTCGACGGCGGCAGCTGGCTCACCGTCAACACGTACTCGCGCACGGTGAGGCACCGCACGCTCGTCTACCGCAGCACGCGGGCGACCGCTGACCACCGGGTCACCGTGCGCTCGGTGGCGTCGGGCTCGCGACCGTACGTCTACCTCGACGGCGTGGTCTTCGAGCCGTGAGGGCCTGACGGGACGCGGCTAGTGCCCGCTGCGCGCGCCGGCCGCGTTGCCGCGCCCGCGCAGCAGGTAGGCCAGGCCGACCAGCCCGAGCACGATGCCGCTGACGCACGCCCACGGCCACCACGAGCGGTCGCCGGTGTGCAGCGCCGGCACGAGCAGGACGACGGCGAGCGCCACCACCCAGCCGAGCAGGCCGAACGACACGATGCGCACGGTGTCGACCTGGATCGGCTCCAGGGGGGCGGGTGCGGCGCCCGGCGTCCGTGACGTGCTCACCGGCCCAGCGTAGGCCCACGGACCGGGCCCCACCCCACGGCGGCCCGCGACTCTGGCAGCATGTGCGCCGTCCGGTCGCCGTCGCCCGGCCGTCCCCCGTGCACGACCTCGAAGGGTCCTTCATGTCCGCGAAGAACCGCCCCACCACCGCCACGAAGACCGCCGAGCGTGAAGCCGCGCCGAGCGGCAACGCCCTCGAGCGCTACTTCCGGATCGCCGAGCGAGGCTCGACCGTCGGCCGCGAGATCCGCGGCGGGCTCGCGACCTTCTTCACGATGGCCTACATCGTGGTGCTGAACCCGCTGATCATCGGCACCCAGGCCGACAGCACCGGCGCGTTCCTCGGCGGCGGCAACGGCCCGAACCTGCCGATGGTGGCCGCGGCCACCGCGCTCGTGGCCGGCGTCATGACGATCCTCATGGGCGTCGTGGCCAACTACCCGCTGGCGCTCGCGACCGGGCTCGGGCTCAACGCCTTCGTCACCTTCGGCGTCGCCAAGCTGCCCGGCATGACCTGGGCCGACGCCATGGGCCTGGTGGTCATCGAGGGCATCATCATCCTGATCCTGGTGCTCACGGGCTTCCGGCAGGCGGTGTTCCGCGCGGTGCCACCGCAGCTGAAGGTCGCGATCAGCGTCGGCATCGGCCTGTTCATCACCATCATCGGACTGGTCGACGCCGGCATCGTGCGCAAGCCCGCCGGCCCCACGCCGGTCGAGCTCGGCATCGGCGGCTTCCTGGCCGGCTGGCCGGTGCTGGTGTTCGTGATCGGCCTGCTCGCGATCATCATCATGCTCGTCAAGGGCGTGCGCGGCGCGATCCTCTACGGCATCGTCGGCGCCACGGTGCTCGCGATCATCGTCGAGGCCATCGGCAACATCGGCAGCCAGACCGACGCCACCGGCAAGGTCGTGAACCCCAAGGGCTGGGGCCTCAACGTGCCCACGCTGCCCGACCAGATCGCCGCCAAGCCCGACTTCGGCCTGCTCGGCCACTTCAGCCTGCTGGGCTCCTTCTCGGCCATCGGCGTCGTGAGCGCCGTGCTGCTGATCTTCACGCTGATGCTCGCCGACTTCTTCGACACCATGGGCACCGTCGTGGCCATCGGCGAGGAGGGCGGCCTGCTGGACGCCGAGGGCAACCCGCCGCACGTCGAGCGCATCCTCGTGGTCGACTCCCTGGCCGCCGCGGCCGGTGGTGCCGCGGGCATCTCGAGCAACACCTCGTACATCGAGTCGGCCTCGGGTGTCGGTGAGGGTGCGCGCACCGGCCTGGCGTCGGTGGTCACCGGCGTCCTGTTCCTGCTCGCCACGTTCCTGGCGCCGCTCGTCGCCGTCGTGCCCTACGAGGCAGCCACCCCGGCGCTGGTGGTCGTCGGCTTCCTGATGATGCAGCAGGTCAAGGGCATCGCCTGGGACGACCTCGACATCGCGATCCCGGCGTTCCTCACGATCGTGCTGATGCCGTTCACGTACTCGATCACCGCGGGTATCGGCGCGGGCTTCGTGGCGTACGTCGTCATCAAGATCGTGCGCGGCCGCGCCGGCCAGCTCCACCCGCTGATGTGGGTCACCGCGGCGCTGTTCGTCATCTACTTCGCGATCGACCCGATCAAGCAGCTCCTCGGCGTCAGCTGAGCCGTCCCCTTCTGGCAGATACCCGCCGAAGTCCGGTCGGATACCCCGCTCTGGGGGCC
>JBQCES010000346.1:0-3589 GCA_051960055.1 Angustibacter sp.
GGCGTGCCCGAGGGCATCGTCTGGCGCCAGCCGTTCCCCGGCCCCGGTCTCGGCATCCGCATCGTGGGTGAGGTGACCGCGGAGCGGCTCGCGACGCTGCGCGCCGCCGACCGCATCGTGCGCGAGGAGCTCACTGCCGCCGAGCTCGACCGCACCATCTGGCAGTGCCCCGTGGTGCTGCTCGCCGACGTCCGGTCGGTGGGGGTGCAGGGCGACGGCCGCACCTACGGCCACCCGATCGTGCTGCGCCCGGTGTCGAGCGAGGACGCCATGACGGCCGACTGGACCCGCGTGCCCTACGACGTGCTGGCCCGCATCTCGACGCGCATCACCAACGAGGTCGCCGAGGTCAACCGCGTGGTGCTCGACGTCACCAGCAAGCCTCCAGGCACCATCGAGTGGGAGTGAGCGGACTTCCCGCCTCCGCGGACGTCGTGGTGGTCGGGCCCGCCTCGTGGAACACGCTCGTGCAAGTCGACGAGCTGCCGAAACCGGTGCCGCACACGGTGTTTGCGCGCGGTCACCACACGACGGTCGGCGGGACGTCGGCCGGCAAGGCGCTGCACCTCACCGACCTCGGGCGGTCCGCGCTGCTGCACACCGTGCTCGGGTCGGACGACGCGGGCCGCCGGGTGCGCGCCGCTCTGGAGGGGGCCGGCGTGCCGCTCCTCGCCGAGTCGGTGGACGGCCCCACCGAGCGGCACCTCAACCTGATGGACCCGTACGGGGGCCGGGTGTCGATCTACCTCGACCTGCCGGCGACCACGCCGCCGGAGCAGTCACAGGTCGGGCCGGCGCTGCTCGACGCGCTCGCCGGCGCACGGGCCGTGGTGCTCGACCTGTCGCAGCTCGCCCTCGAGCTGCTGCCGGTGGTGCGCGCGTCCGGCGTCCCGATCTGGACCGACCTGCACGACTACGACGGCGTGGCCGAGTTCCACCAGCCGTTCGCCGCCGCAGCGCAGTACGTGTTCCTCAACGCGGACGGCGTCGGTGATCCGCTGCCGCTCATGCGCCGGCTCGTGCGAGACGGCGCGCGGGTGACCGTGTGCACGCTGGGCGCCGAGGGTGCGGTCGCCCTCGACGCCGACCTCACCGAGCACCGGGTGTCCGCCGTCCCCGTCGCGGAGGTGGTCGACACCAACGGCGCTGGTGACGCCTTCATGGCGGGTTTCTTGCACGCCACGCTTGATGGTTCGGCTGTGCCGCAAGCCCTTCAGGCAGGTGCGCAGCAGGCGGCGCGTGCCCTGGGCACCGCTCACCTCAGCCCGCTGCTCGACCCGGCGCCCTGACCCGTCAGGGGCGCGAGCCCCACAGCGCAGCGCCCGATCGGTCGGCGCCCAGCTGATCGACGTAGCGTCCGGTGGCCGCCACAGCCGACGGAGACCGCCGCAGGTCGACCCAGCGGTAGGCGGGTGTCGTGGCGATGCCCGACGGCACCCAGTCGAGCCGGCCGTCGTGCCAGCGACCCGAGGCGTCGCGCACCAGCTGCACGCGCACCAGCAGGCCGCGGTAGGTGTCGGGACGGCTGGTGCTCTGGGCGGCGACCGCGTTGCCGAGCCCGTAGACCACCCACTTGCCGTGCAGCCGTTGCACGGGCTGCACGACGTGCGCGTGGTGCCCGTACACGAGGTCGATGTCGGGGTCGGCGAGGAGCTGGTCGGCCAGCTCGCGTTGCTGCGCGGTGGGTTCATGCTGGTACTCGGTGCCCCAGTGCAACGCCACGACGACGACATCGGCCCCGGCGCGGCGTGCGGCGCCGGCATCACGGCGGATGCGGCCGGCGTCGATGAGGTTGACCCGCCAGGTGTGGTCGGGCCGGTTCCCGTTGAGTCCGTACGTGTAGGCGAGCAACGCCACGCGCGCGCCGCGGACGTCGAAGACCAGAGGCCGGCCTGCCTCGGCCGCTGACCGCGCCGAACCGGTGTGCCGCAGGCCGGCCGCGTCGAGGTCGTCGAGGGTGCGCTGCACACCCGCTGGGCCGGCGTCCAGCGTGTGGTTGCTGGCCGTGGTGCAGGCGTCGTACCCGGTGTGCCGCAACGCCGTAGCGATCTGCGGCGGCACCGCGAAGCTCGGGTACCCGTGGAACGGTCCGGACGGCGGCGCGAGCGGCGTCTCGAGGTGGCAGAACGCGAGGTCGCCAGCGGTGACGAACGTCCGCTGGGCGGCCAGGACGCGGCCGAAGTCGTAGCGGCCGCCGCCGTCGCGCCGCGCCTGAGTCCACAGCGGCTGGTGCAGCAGCACGTCGCCGGTGAGGGTGATGGTGAGGCACGCCGTGCCCGGGCACGCGGTGGTCGGCGTGGTCGGCGTGGTGGTCGAGGGCGCGGTGGACGTCGTCGACGACGCGGTGGGAGACGCGCTGGACGCGGTGGGTTGGGGCTGCCTCTGCACAGGCGGGGACTCGGCACGCGGGGTCTGGCACGCGCTCAGACCGACGACCAGCAGCGCGACGGCAAGCCCACGACCCCTCACCTGAGCAGCGTAGGGACCCTCGCGCGGATGTGCGGGCTGTTCGACCAGACGCACGCGCAATGCCGGGACGAAGTAGCCGTGAGTGGCGGTCAGGTGCTGAGATGTGTTCCGCCCGCAGCCACACACCCAGGGGGAGTCCACCGTGCCGCGTAGGGATGGCCGCTGCTCGTCGACGCCCACGGCGCGCCCCCGGCCGGGCTCGGCCGACCTCCCGGTGAGCTGACGGCGCCGTGCAGCCGTTCACGGTGCTCGCCCCCGTGCTCTGCGTCGGTGCGGCCGTCGCGGCGGTGCTGGCGTGGCGTCAGGCCCGCACCATCGCCGCGCGCTTGCGGCGCTCGCGGTGGGCTGAGGGCGTGGTGACCGGCGTGGAGTACAACGCGTCGCAGCAGGTGTTCCCCACGGTGCGGTTCGTCACCGACGGCGGCCGCACGGTATCGGCGCAGCCGCAGTCCTCGACCAACGCGAGGCGGTTCGCCCCGGGCCAGCCCGTGCGCCTGCGTTACGACCCCGACGACCCGCAGTGGATCGTGGTCGACGGGCTGCCCTCGGCCTCCGGCACCACCTACGTCGCGGCGGTGGGTCTCGGCGTGGGGGCCGTCGTCATGGCGATCGCGTGGTGGCTGGTGCGCTGACCAGCTCGGCCCCCTGCCGCAGCAGCTGCTCGGCGGTCGCCAGGTCGCGCACCACCTCGGCCGCCGGCCGCACCGCCGTCAGCTCGCCGACCCCCTGTCCCGCGTAGAGCGGCGCGATGTCGGGGTCGAGCTCGCGGCGGGCCGCGAGCACCGCCTCGTGGGCGTCGTCGTCGGCGGCGAGCTCGTCCTCGTGGCCCACCCAGCGGTCGAAGTAGGCGTTGCGCAGTGCCCGGCCGCCGAACTGCTCGGGCCAGGCCACGCGCTGTCCGACGTCGAACACCCGGCCGTAGACGGTCGCCGTCTCGTCCGCATCCAGCAGGCGCTCGCGGGCGGCGTCCACCGTCTGGGCCTCGGGGCAGGCGATGAAGGCCGTGCCGACCCACGCGCCGGCCGCGCCGGCGGCCAGCACCGCCGCGAGGCCGCGCGCCGACGCGATGCCACCAGCGGCGAGCACCGGGACGCGCACGCGACCCAGGACCCGTTGCAGG
>JBQCES010000347.1:0-4664 GCA_051960055.1 Angustibacter sp.
CGGGCGCTGCGGAACTCGGCGGTGTCGATGTCGCGGCCGACGACGTACGCCTCCAGACCGCGGCGGACCGTCTCGACCTCGGGAAGCTCAGGCATCCGGGAGCCCGGCGAGTCGACGCATATCGACCGGCGCGAACGGTCCGAGCGTCACTGGACCTCGGGCTCGAGCGCCGGGCTGGGCCGGCGGCGCCGGTCGAGGGCGGCCCAGGCCTGCTCGGCGGCGCGCTGCTCGGCCTCCTTCTTGCTGCGGCCGGTGCCGTGGCCGAGGACCTCGTCGCCCACGACCGCGCTGGCGACGAACTGCTTCTCATGGTCGGGGCCGGAGTCGTCCACCTGGTACTCAGGGGTGCCGAGCGCGGCGGCTGCCGCCAGCTCCTGGAGGCTGGTCTTCCAGTCCAACCCCGCCCCGAGGGAGGCCGACTGGGTCATCAGCGGGTCGAACAGGTGGTGGACGAAGACGCTCGCACTGCCGATCCCGCACGACAGGTGGATCGTCCCGATCAGGGCCTCCATGGTGTCGGCGAGGATCGACGCCTTGTCGCGGCCTCCGGTCGCCTCCTCGCCGCGGCCGAGGAAGACGTAGTCGCCGAGGCCGATGGTGCGGGCCACGTCGGCGAGGGCGCGCATGTTGACCACCGCGGCTCTCAGCTTGGCCAGCTGGCCCTCGGGCAGGTCCGGGTGGGTGCGGTACAGCGTGTCGGTGACGACCACGCCCAGCACCGAGTCGCCGAGGAACTCCAGGCGCTCGTTGGTGGGCAGTCCGCCGTTCTCGTACGCGTAGCTGCGGTGCATCAGGGCACGCTGCAGCAACGCAGCATCGACCTGCAGGCCGATGCTGGCCTGCAGGTCGGTGGCGTCAGCCGGCTGGCTCATCGCGCGTCGGACGACGACACGAGAGGAGACAGCGCGATCAGCCCTGGTGCTCGGTGCGCTCGGCGGCGGCGTAGTGCCGGCCGGCGTAGGTGCCGCAGCTCGGGCAGGCCATGTGCGGCTGCTTCGGCTCACGGCACTGCGGGCACGCGGACAGCGTCACGGCGGTCGTCTTCCAGTTCGCCCGGCGCGAGCGGGTGTTGGATCGCGACGTCTTCCGCTTCGGGACAGCCACGTCAGTTCTCTTCCTGGTCGTCGGTCGACTGGCCCGAGGCTCGGGGCAGTCCCTGCAACGCGGCCCACCGGGGGTCGACCACGTCGTGGTGGTGGTCGGGGTCGTCCGCCAGGCGCGCCCCGCACTCGGAGCACAGTCCCGGACAGTCGTCCCGGCACACCGGTTGGAACGGCAGCGCAGGCACCACCGCGTCCCGGAGCGCGCCCTCGAGGTCGAGCAGGTCGCCCTCGAGCTCACGCACCTCGTCCTCGTCGACATCGGTCTCAGGGCGCTTGCCGGGGTAGGCGTACAGCTCCGTGAGCTCGACCTCGACGTCCTGCTCGAGGTCGGTCAGGCACCGCCCGCACTCCCCGGTGGCGCGTCCTGCCACCGTGCCGGTCACGAGGACCCCCTCCATCACCGACTCCAACCGAAGGTCCAGCCACAACGGCGAACCCTCGGCGATGCCGATGACGTCGGTGCCCATCTCTGCCGGAGCCGGCACCTCTCGGGAGACCGTGACCATCGACCCCGGACGACGGCCGAGCTCGTGCGTGTCGAGCACGAGCGGCGCGCGGGGGTCGAGAGAGATCGCAGGCTCCAGGAAAGTGGCGGCTTCGGCCGGTCAGGGCCGACGCACAAGGTTACCGGACGACCGCGTCGTCACCCAATCCGCCCGCCGAGCCCCGCGGCTCGTCGCCGTCCGGGTCGCCATGCTGGTGGTGAGCGCCCGCACCCTCGCCGTCGTCGCCCGATGGCTCGACGTCGGAGACGATGCCGCGCGCCCGGTCGGCCGCCGACCGCTGCGAGAGGTGCTCGCGGCCCCGCTGCACCTGCTGCGCGAGCTTGTCGAGCGCCACCTCGAACTCGCCGAGCTTGCGGTCGACGTAGTCGTCGGCCTCCTCGAGCAGCCGGGTGGCCTCGGCCTGGGCCTGCTGCTGCACCTGCGCCGCGCGCTCGCGGGCCGACCGCACGACCTCGGTCTGCTCCACCAGGCGGTCGTGCTCGGTCTGGGCCTGCGCGAGCAGCTGCTCGGCCTGGGCGCGCCCCTGCTCGACGACGGCCTCGCGGTCGCTGAGCAGCAGGTCGGCGTGGTGCAGCTCCTCGGGCAGCAGCTCGCGCAGCTCGTCGAGCAGGCCGAGCAGCTCGACCCGGTTGACCAGCGCGGACGCCGACATGGGCATCGCCCGCGCGTCCTCGACGTACTGCGTGATCTCGTCGAGCTTGTCGTGCACGTCCACAGCCAGTCCTCTCGGGTCAGGGGCGCCGGTGCGCCACCAGCGCGTCGCGGACGACGTCGGGCACGAGCCCGCTCACGTCGCCACCGTAGGCGTTGACCTGCCGCACCAGCGAGCTGGACACGTGAGCCAACCGGGGGTCGGCGGCCACGAACACCGTCTCGACGCCGGTCAGGTGGCGGTTCATCAGCGCCATCGGCAGCTCGTAGTCGAAGTCCGCACCACCCCGCAGACCCTTCACGACGTGGCCGGCCTCCAGCTCGCGGCACACGTCGACCAGCAGCCGGCCGCCGTACTCGACCACCCGCACGCGCTCGCGGCCGGCGAGCACCTGGCGCAGCAGCTCGACCCGCTCGGCGGCCGTGAAGGTCCCCTGCTTGTCGGGGTTGTGCAGCACCGCCACGACCACGTCGTCGAACATCGCCGCCGCGCGCTCGATGACGTCGAGGTGCCCGAGGGTCACCGGGTCGTACGAGCCGGGGCACACGCACACGCGCCGGGAGTCGCTCACGGCCTCGAACCTAGCGGGCCACCGGCTGCGCCGGGCTCAGGTGCGCTCGGCGAACCACAGGCGCGTCTCGCCGTACGCGCGCTCACCGACCGCCTCCAGGGGCGCCGGCCAGCCCGGCCCGCGGCTGCGGCTCGCCCGCTCGACGACCACGAGAGCCTGCTCGGCGAGCCAGCCGTGCGTGACGAGCAGCCCCAGCACCGCGTCGACCGCGTCGTCGGTCACGGGGTACGGCGGGTCGGCGAGCACGACGTCGAACGCCCCCTCGGCCGGCCGGTCGAGCCACCGCTCGACCTTCGCCTCCGCCACCCGCACGCCGGCCAGGCCCAGCGCCGCGACGTTGCGCCGGATCGTCGCCGCCGCGACCCGCGCGCTCTCGACGAGCACGACCTCGCCGGCGCCCCGGCTCGCAGCCTCCAGCCCCAGCGCGCCGGAGCCGGCGTACAGGTCGAGGACGCGCGCGCCGTCGAGCCACCCCTCGTGGTCGAGCCGGCTGAAGAGCGCCTCCCGCACGCGGTCGCTGGTGGGACGCGTGGCTCGGCCGGCCGGCACCTGCAGCCGCCTGCCGCCCGCCGCGCCGGCGATGATCCGCGTCACGACGGGCGAGCCTAGCCCGCCGTCAGCCGCGCTCCAGGAACTCCTCGCGGCCCTCGCCGAGCAGCACGTCGATGGCCTCGGCCAGCGCCGGGTGCCCCGACAGGTCGGCGTCGTCCGCGAGCACCTCGGCCGCGGCCTCGCGCGCCTGCTCGATGAGGTCCTCGTCGCGCAGCACCCGCAGCAGCCGAAGCGACGACCGGTAGCCCGACTGCGCCGCCCCCAGCACGTCGCCCTCGCGCCGCTGCTCGAGGTCGACCCGCGACAGCTCGAAGCCGTCGGTGGTCGCGGCGACGGCGGCCAGACGCTCGCGCGCCGGCGTGCCCTCGGGTGTCTCGGTGACGAGCAGCGCCAGGCCGGGTGCGCTCCCGCGCCCGATGCGGCCGCGCAGCTGGTGCAGCTGCGAGATGCCGAACCGGTCGGCGTCCATCACCACCATCACCGTGGCGTTCGGGACGTCGACGCCCACCTCGATCACCGTCGTGGCCACCAGCACGTCGACCTCACCACGCGCGAAGGCCGCCATCGTGGCCTCGCGCTCGTCAGCCGGCAGGCGGCCGTGCAGCACCTCGACCCGCAGGCCGGCGAGCGCCGGCTCCGCCCGCAGCCGCTCCACGACGTCGAGCACGGCGAGCGGTGGACGCCGGGCGCTCTCGTCGTCGGGGACGTCGGCGCCCGGCACATCGGAACCCGGGGCGGTGTCGACGTCCGGCTCGGTGCCGTCGCCGCCGATGCGCGCGCACACCACGAACGCCTGGTGGCCCGCGTCGACCTCCTCGCGCACGCGCTCCCAGGCCCGCGTCACCCAGCGCGGGTGGTCGCCCGGCACGACGTGCGTCGTGATCGGCGAGCGGCCGCGGGGCAGCTCGGTGAGCGTGGACGTCTCGAGGTCGCCGAACACCGTCATCGCGACGGTGCGCGGGATCGGGGTCGCCGTCATGACCAGCACGTGCGGGGGCACAGAACCCTTGGCGCGCAAGGCATCGCGCTGCTCGACGCCGAACCGGTGCTGCTCGTCGACCACCACCAGGCCGAGGTCGGCGAACTGCACGTGCTCCTGCAGCAGGGCGTGCGTGCCCACGACGATGCCCGCCTGCCCCGACGCGGCCTCGAGCAGCATCGCGCGGCGCACGCTCGCGGGCTGCGACCCGGTGACCAGCGCCACGCGGGTGCCGATGTCGCTGCCACCGAGCATGCCGCCCTCGGCGAGGTCGCCGAGCATCGCGGTGATCGAGCGGTGG
>JBQCES010000348.1:0-9592 GCA_051960055.1 Angustibacter sp.
CGTGAGGTCACGAGCAGCTTCTCGTCGTCGAGGTCGGACGGCGCGCCGCCGCCCTCGAGGGACGCCAACCGCCGCCGCCGGTCGGCGTAGTCGACCGGACGCCGGTTGTCGGGGGCGACGAGCGAGAGGTCGACGAGCTCGGTGCCCTGGTAGACGTCGGGCACACCTGGCGCGGCGAGCTGCAGCAGCTTCTGCCCGAGCACGTTGACTCGGAACGCGTCCGCGGTGCGCTCGGCCCACTGCGTCAGCAGCGCCATGACGGCCTCATCCGCCAGCACGGCGTCGGCGAACCGGTGGACGGCGGCCTCGTACTTCTCGTCCGGCGCGGTCCAGGTGGTGTGGGTCTTGGCCTCACGCACGGCCTTCTCGAGGTACCTGTGCAGGCGCTCGGCCGAGATCGCGACGTCCGCCGGCGACCACGTCCCCACCACGGTCTGCCAGACGAGGTACTCGGTGGCCGGGTCGAGCACCGTGTCGCGGTGCTCGGTGGTCAGCTCGCGCGCCTCGCGCACCAGGGCCGCCCAGTCGGCGGGCAGCTCCGAGAGCGCCGCGAGACGCGCCCGCACGTCCTCGGCGCGCTTGGTGTCGTGGGTCGACAGCGTGGTCATGGACGTCGGCCAGGTGGCCTGCAGCCGGCCGAAGAACGCGTGCAGCTCCTCGGGGGCCACACCGAAGTGCTCCGGGTCGCCACCGACCTCGTTGAGGCTCGCCAGCCGGAACCACCGGTAGAACGCGGTGTCCTCGATGCCCTTGGCCATCACCGGTCCGCACGTCTGCTGGAACCGCACGACCAGCTCCGCACGCCGGGGGTCGCCCTCGGTGCCGCCGAGGCCCAGCACGAGGTCGCGCACGAGGTCGAGGGTGTCGTGCTCGTGATCCGGCAGGCGTACCCGCGCCCGCGCGGCGGCGGACTCCACCACCTCGATCGACGCCTCGGGCGTCGGCTCGCCGGGCACCACGTAGGCGCGGTAGCGGTCCATGGCCACGAGCAGCTCGACGACGCTGTCGTGCAGCGCCCGCCGGGTGTGGTCGCGCAGGTGCACGTCGTCGTGGCAGATCGCGACGAGCAGGTCGACCAGCCGGTTGACCTCGGCGTACTGCCCCTGCGCCACGACCTCGCGCTTGGCGGCCTCGACGACGGTCTCGATGCCCTCGGCGTCACCGGTGAGCTCGGTGAGCAGCGCCGCCAGCGGGGCCGCCCCCGCCGGGTCGACGAACACGCCACACAGGCGCTGCAGCGCGTCGTACCCGGTGGTGCCCGCGCAGCGCCAGTCGCGCGGCAGCTGCTCGGGGCCCTCGAGGATCTTCTCGACCACCACCCAGGCGTCGCCCGTGGCGTCGGCGAGGCGGTCGAGGTAGCCGCGGGGGTCGGCGAGGCCGTCGGGGTGGTCGATGCGCCAGCCGTCGAGCCGCCCCTCGGCGTACAGGTCGAGGAGCAGCCGGTGCGTGGCCTCGAAGACCTCGGGTCGCTCGACCCGCACCGCGGCCAGCGTGTCGACGTCGAAGAACCGTCGGTAGTTCAGCTCCTCGTCGGCGACTCGCCAGTGCGCCAGGCGGTACCACTGCCGGTCGACCAGCTCGGCCAGCGGCAGCTGCTCGGTGCCAGGACGCACGGGGAACTGGTGGTCGTAGTAGCGGAGCACCAGCTCGTCGCCGTCCGCGCCGCCGTCGCGCACGAGCGCCAGCTCTCCGGCGTCGATGACCTGGCCGATCCGCGAGCCGAGCACCGGCATCAGGATCGCGCGGTCGGGCACCGACCAGTCGACGTCGAACCACGACGCGTACGGCGACCCCGGGCCGTCGCGCAGCACCGACCACAGCTGCGCGTTGAGGTACGCCGGTGTCGGCACGGCCATGTGGTTGGGGACGACGTCCACCACCGCGCCCAGACCCTGCTCGCGCAGGACGTCGCTCAGCCGGACGAAAGCCGACTCGCCACCCGCCTCGGTGCTGAGCCGGCTGTGGTCGACGACGTCGTACCCGTGGGTCGAGCCGGGCGCCGCCTGCAGCACCGGTGACAGGTAGGCGTGCGAGACGCCCAGCGCGGCCAGGTAGTCGGCTGCCGCGGCCGCGTCGTCGAACCCGAAGCCGCCGTGCACTTGCAGCCGGTAGGTGGACGTCGGCACCGGGCGGCCGGGGGCAGGGCGACGGGGGGTCACGGGGTCGGCCGCGGCGCGCGCAGCACGACGACGCTGCGGGGTCCCACCGCGAGGGCGCTGCCGGGCTTCAGGCCGTTGCCCGCCTCGGCGGCGATCTCCGGCACCTCGACGCGGACGAACGCCTCGGTGGTGTCGAGCTCGGCCACCCAGCCCTGGCCGTACTCCACCGGTGGCAGCACGAAGTCGATCTCCTCGTGGTGACCGTTGAAGACGACCAGGAAGGAGTCGTCGACGATGCGCGTGCCCCGCCGGTCGGGCTCGGGGATGGCCGCCCCGTTGAGGAAGACCATGAGGGAGCGGGCGTACCCGTTGCGCCAGTCCTCGTCGCTCATGTGCTCGCCCGTCGGCGTGAACCAGGCGATGTCGCCCAGCTCGCTCTCGCCGCCGTGGTCGGCGCTCCCCGCGAAGAACCGCCGCCGGCGGAACACGGGGTGGTCGTGACGCAGCTGCACGAGCCGGCGGGTGAAGTCGAGCAGGTCGCGCTCGTCGTCGTCGAGGTCCCAGTCGACCCACGCGGTGGGGTTGTCCTGGCAGTAGACGTTGTTGTTGCCGCCCTGCGTGCGACCGAGCTCGTCACCGTGGGCGATCATCGGGACGCCTTGCGAGAGCAGCAGTGTGGCCAGCATGTTGCGCTGCTGGCGCAGGCGCAGTGTCTGCACCTCGGAGTCGTCGGTCTCGCCCTCGACACCGCAGTTCCACGACCGGTTGTGGCTCTCGCCGTCGTTGCCGTCCTCGCCGTTGGCGTCGTTGTGCTTCTCGTTGTGCGACACGAGGTCGCGCAGCGTGAAGCCGTCGTGGGCGACGACGAAGTTGATGGACGCGATGGGCTTGCGTCCCGAGTGCTCGTACAGGTCGCTCGACCCCGTGAGCCGCGAGGCGAACTCGCCGAGCGTCGAGGCCTCACCGCGCCAGAAGTCGCGCACCGTGTCGCGGAACTTGCCGTTCCACTCGGTCCACAGGGGCGGGAAGTTGCCGACCTGGTAGCCGCCGTCGCCGACGTCCCACGGCTCGGCGATGAGCTTCACCTGGCTGACGACGGGGTCCTGCTGCACGAGGTCGAAGAACGCCGACAGGCGGTCGACCTCGTGGAACTGGCGGGCCAGCGACGACGCGAGGTCGAAGCGGAAGCCGTCGACGTGCATCTCGGTGACCCAGTAGCGCAGCGAGTCCATGATGAGCTGCAGCACGTGCGGGTGGCGCATGAGCAGGCTGTTGCCGGTGCCCGTCGTGTCGTAGTAGTGCGCCTTGTCCTCGTCGACGAGGCGGTAGTAGGCGGCGTTGTCGATGCCCCGGAAGCAGATGGTCGGGCCGAGCTGGTTGCCCTCGGCGGTGTGGTTGTAGACGACGTCGAGGATCACCTCGATGTCGGCCTCGTGCAGCGCCTTCACCATGGCCTTGAACTCGGTGACCTGCTGGCCGCGAGTTCCGGTGGCGGAGTAAGCGTTGTGCGGCGCGAGGAAGCCGATGGTGTTGTAGCCCCAGTAGTTCGACAGGCCCTTCTGCAGCAGGTGCGAGTCCTGCACGTACTGGTGCACGGGCATGAGCTCGAGCGCGGTCACGCCGAGCGACGTCAGGTGCTCGATGGTCGCCGGGTGCGCGATGCCGGCGTAGGTGCCGCGGATCTCCTCGGGGATGCCGGGATGCTGCTGCGTCAGCCCCTTGACGTGGGCCTCGTAGATGACGCTCTCGTGGTACTCGTGGCCGGGGGAGCGGTCGGAACCCCAGTCGAAGAAGGGGTTGACGACGACCGACAGCATCGTGTGGCCGAGGCTGTCCTCGTCGTTCATCGGCGCCGAGCCGTTGGCGTCGGCGTCGGCGAAGCGGTACGAGAAGAGCGACTCGTCGCCGTCGACCTGCCCGTCGATGGCCTTGGCGTACGGGTCGAGCAGCAGCTTGGCCGGGTTGCACCGGTGGCCGTTCTTGGGGTCGAACGGGCCGTGCACGCGGTAGCCGTACCGCTGCCCCGGCTGCAGGCCGGGGATGAACACGTGCCAGACGAAGCCGTCGGTCTCAGGCACGTCGAGGCGCGTCTCGCTGCCGCGGTCGTCGATCAGGCAGAGCTCGACGCGCTCGGCGACCTCCGAGAACAGGGCGAAGTTCACGCCGGTGCCGTCGTAGGTGGCACCCAGGGGGTAGGGCTTTCCGGGCCAGGTCCGCATGCAGGTCTTCCGTCGTGGGTGGGACGACGTGCGTCGCCAGGGGTGCCCGGGCCGCGGCCGGGGCTCACTGATTCTGCCCGATGTCGGCGGTTCGGCGCGCCAGGGTCTCGCGCCAGCACGCGTCCAGGCTCAGGGCAGCACGCGCTCGACGATGCCGTCGACGTCCAGGCCGCTCGGAAGGGTGCCGAAAGTTGCACCGCGCTCACCGAGCACCCGCGTGCGCACGAACGCGTCGCTCACGGCCGTCGGGGCGTGCCGTAGCAGCAGCGAGGCCTGCAGCGCGACGGCGAGCCGCTCCACGGTCCACCGCGCGCCAGCCTGCTGCTCGTCCGCGCCGCCGACGACGAGGCCGGTCTCGAGCTCCTTCACCGCCCGGTCGAACGCGACGTCCGCACCCGTCGCCAGACGGATCTCGTCGAGCACCGCCTCCACGGACGCCGGCTCGCGGCCGAGCGCTCGCAGCACGTCGAGCGCGTTCACGTTGCCCGACCCCTCCCAGATCGAGTTGAGCGGCGCCTCGCGGTACAGGCGAGCCAGCCCGTTCTCCTCGACGTACCCGTTGCCGCCGAGGCACTCCAGCGCCTCGGCCACCATCGGTGCCGTGCGCTTGCACACCCAGAACTTGCCCAGTGCCACGGCGAGGCGGCCGAACGTCGTGTCACCGGCGTCGACGCTCGCCGCGAGGCGCAGACCCAGCGTGGTGGCGGCCTCCGACTCCAGCGCGAGGTCGGCGAGCACGGCGCGCATGAGCGGTTGGTCGACCAGCGCCGCGCCGAACGCGTGCCGGTGGCGGGCGTGGTGCGTGGCGCGCACGAGCGCCTGGCGCATCGTCGCCGCCGAGCCGAGCACGCAGTCGAGCCGCGTGGCCGCCACCATGTTGATGATCGTGCGCACGCCGCGGCCCTCGTCGCCGAGCCGCACGCCCCAGGTGCCCTCGAGCTCGATCTCGGCCGAGGCGTTCGAGCGGTTGCCCAGCTTGTCCTTGAGCCGCTGGATGGCGAAGGGGTTGCGCGTGCCGTCGTCCAGCACGCGCGGGACGACGAAGCACGTGAGGCCGCCCGGAGCCTGCGCGAGCACGAGGAAGACGTCGCTCATCGGCGCTGAGCAGAACCACTTGTGGCCGGTGAGGCGGTAGGTGTCGCCGCCGGCCAGCGGGCCGCCCGGCGTCGGCGTGGCCGCCGTCGTGTTGGCCCGCACGTCGCTGCCGCCCTGCTTCTCGGTCATGCCCATACCCGCGACGGCGCCCCGCTTGTCGGACGCCGTCCGCAGGCCGGCGTCGTACTCGCGGGAGGTGAGCCGCGGTTCCCACACGGCGGAGACGGCTGGGTCGGTGCGCAGCGCGGGCACGGACGCGTACGTCATCGACACCGGGCACCCGTGGCCGGCCTCGACCTGCGACCAGACGACGAAGCCGGCCGCCCGAGCCACGTGGGCGCCCGACCCGGCGGGCGTCACCCACGGCGCGCCGGCCAGCCCCTGCGCGACGGCCGTGGTCATGAGCTCGTGCCAGGCCGGGTGGAACTCCACCTCGTCGACCCGCACCCCTCGCGGGTCGTGCGTCACCAGCCGAGGGGTGAAGGTGTTGGCGTCGTCGCCGAGGCGCTGGGCGTGGGCGGTGCCGGCCAGCCGGCCCAGGTCGTGCAGGTCGCCCAGGGCCCGCTCGGCGCCGTACCGGCTCACCGCCTCGACGAGGGCCTGGTCGTCGCCGAAGACGTCGTGGCCCTCGAGCGGCGGCACCTGGTTCGTCACCTCGTGGGTCGCCATGGCGACACGGTAGGCCGTGTCGGCGGCGAGCGGGGGCGTCCAGCGCGGATACCGTGGGACGGTGAGCAGCGGGTCGTCGAGCACCCCGTGGGTGCTGGCGCGCCTGCGGGCGCTGCTGCGTTCCCGGGTGCTGCTCGGTCTGTGGGCGCTCACGCGCGAGACCGTGTCGATCTGCCTGCGCTACCGGGTCACCGGGCTGGCGTCGGAGGCCGGCTTCTTCGCGCTGCTCTCGCTGCCGCCCATGGTGCTCGGGCTCGTGGGTGGCGCCGGCTACCTCGGTGGCGCCCTGGGCCCCGACACCGTCGAACGGGTCAGCGCCCAGCTCGAGACCATGGCCGAGCGCGTGTTCACGGCGCAGACGGTGTCGAGCCAGATCACCCCGACGATCCAGGACGTGCTCGCTCGCGGCCGGCTCGACGTCATCTCGATCGCGTTCGTGCTCTCGCTGTGGTCGGGCTCGCGCGTGCTCAACGTGTTCATCGACACCATCTCGATCATGTACGGGCAGGGCGGCGAGCGCGGCATCGTGCGCACCCGGGCGCTGTCGTTCAGCCTCTACACGGCGGCGGTCGTGCTCGGAGCGGTCGTGCTCCCGCTGGTGCTGCTCGGGCCGGCGATCCTCAACGACATGCTCCCCGCCAAGGTCGACTTCCTGCTCGACCTGTACTGGCCCGTGGTCACGTTGCTCACGGTCTTCAGCGTCGCGTCGCTGTTCCACGTGGCCACGCCGCATCGCACGTCGTGGCGGCGCGACGTGCCGGGCGCCGTCCTGACCCTGGTGATCTGGGTGCTGGCGTCGTTCGTGGTGCGCAAGGTGATCGGTGCGTCCGTGGGCGGGACGTCGATCTACGGGCCGCTGGCCGCCACGATCGTCGTGCTCATCTGGCTCTACTTCCTCGCCATCGCGGTGCTGATCGGTGCCGCGCTCAACGCGGCCAGCCGCGAGCTGTGGCCCGTGCGGGGGGAGTCGCGCTCGCCGCTGGCGCGCTTCGATCGGCGCCGTCGCCCGCTCACCCCCGTGCCCGAGCCGGACGACGCGATGCCGGGCGCTGCGGGCAGCCCGACGACCGGCATGCGCAGCGAGGCGCGAAAAACCAGGTGACGCGCCGCCAAGGCGCACCTAGCCTCGTCGTCATCGGGCTGATCGCCCGGGCCGGTGCCTCTGGGACCGGCCGATCCGGAGCCACTGGCTCCTCGACGAACCGGAGCCACCGGCTCCTCGAGCGCACGTGGAGGTGGGACCGCATGACCGTCGTCCACGCAGCCCCTCGTGCCCTGGCCCCTCACGGGGTCCCCTCGGCCCTGCGCGCCTGAGTCTCGTCCGCACTCGCGACGACGAGCCCGCCGGGGCCCGCTCGAAAGGCGTCCCATGACGTTCCGCTCCACCCATGCTGCTGTACCCGCTCACCTCGCCTCGGCCGACCAGCTGACCCGGCTGGGCTTCGACGACCGCTGGGACGACGCGTTCCACGAGACGTCGACGATCGACCTCCCTGACGCGCCGGCGTTCCCGGCGCGGGTCGTCCGCACCGACCGCGGTGCCTGCGACACGCTCTCGGCGGCGGGTCCCGTGCGCGCCACCTGGGGCGCCGACGTCGTCGCCGCCGTCGCCTCCGACCCGATCGCCGTGCCCAGCACCGGTGACTGGGTGCGGGTGCAGGCCTGGCCCGACGGCAACCACACCGTCGAGGCCGTGCTGCCGCGGCGTACCGCCGTCGTGCGCGCCCAGGTGGGCGGCACGTCCAGCGGTCAGGTGCTCGCCACCAACGTGGACGTCGTCGCCGTCGTCGAGGGGCTCTACCCCGACCCCGACCTGGGCCGGATCGAGCGGTTCATGGCCCTGGCCTGGGAGAGCGGGGCGCAGCCGCGACTCGTGCTCACCAAGGGCGACCTGGGCCACGACGCCGCCGAGCTGGCGGCCGAGATCGGCGGGCAGGTCGCGGCCGGTTGCCCGGTCGACGTCACGGTGGCGCACGAGGGCGAGGGCCTCGACGACCTGCGGGCCGTGCTCACGGACGGCGCCACGCTGGCGCTGCTGGGGGCGTCCGGCGTCGGCAAGTCCACGCTGCTCAACGCGCTGCTCGGCCGCGAGGCCATGCGCACCCAGGCGCTGGGCGCCGTGCACAAGGGCCGGCACACGACCGTCACGCGCGAGCTGCACCTGGCGCCGGGCGGGGGAGCGGTGATCGACACCCCCGGCCTGCGCAGCGTCGGCCTGCAGGGCAGCGAGGGGCTGGCCGAGGTGTTCGCCGACATCGACGAGCTCGCGCTCGACTGTCGCTTCACCGACTGCGCGCACGACCGCGAGCCCGGGTGCGCCGTCCAGGCCGCCATCGACGCCGGCGAGCTGCCCGAGCGCCGGCTGGCCTCCTGGCGCAAGCTGCAGCGGGAGGCGGCGTACCAGGCCCGGCGGGTCGACGCCCGCCTGCGCGCCGCCGAGCTGGCCGTGTGGAAGCAGCGCACGATGGCCTACCGGCGGACGGTGAAGGAGGGTCGCCACAAGCCCTGACGCGGCCGAGGGGGATCCGGTTTGGCTCTGGTGTCAGGCATCGGATAGTGTTTCCGACGCACCGAGAGAGATCCCGGAGCATGCGGACGTGGCTCAGTTGGTAGAGCATCACCTTGCCAAGGTGAGGGTCGCGGGTTCGAGTCCCGTCGTCCGCTCGGAGGTTGTCAGCAGCTCGCGGCAGCCGCACGGTCCCCGCGGCTGACGTGGGTGTGAGGCGCGGTGGAGTGGCCGAGAGGCGAGGCAACGGCCTGCAAAGCCGTGTACACGGGTTCGAATCCCGTCTCCACCTCGGGCGATTGGCGCAGTGGTAGCGCGCTTCCTTGACACGGAAGAGGTCACTGGTTCGAACCCAGTATCGCCCACCAGTAAAGCCCCAGGTCACAGGCCTGGGGCTTCGTCGTTCGTGCTGGAAGCGCGCCGACGTTCCCTATGTTTTCCCTGAACTCCTGCAGAGGTCCGCGGCGGGGGACCACGACCTGGGCGAAGGGGAGGGGGTCGCCGGGCACGTGCGAGGGGCCAGTAGCTGCCGCCGGGCGCCCGTGAACGCCTTCGCCGATGGAGACCCGCCGTGTGTGCTGAGGTGCTGCTTGCGTCGGCTGAGACGCTTGACGTGCGGCAAACCGGCTGAAGGAGCGAGTGTGCAGGACTGGACCATGACAGAGGAAGAAATCCTCGCGGCCGCGGTTGACGAGCTGGCCATGCGGGTCCTCGACGACGCTCGCGCGAACGACGAGTGGAACTACCGCACCTGGCTCCTGCGGGCGCGCACGGAGGCCAGGTACTCCGAAGAGGTCCTGCTCGCTCTGAGCACGGCATGGGGCTGGCTTCAGAGCCGAGGGCTCATCGCCTTGGACATCAACCAGGGCGCTGTCGAGGCCTTCAAGATCACACGGCAGGGCCACGATGCCCTCGAACGCGGTCTGGCGTACCTGCGGGCGACGCAGCGGCTGGACCTTCCACTTCACCCGACTCTCGAGACGAAGGTGCGCCCGCAGTTCCTG
>JBQCES010000349.1:0-12849 GCA_051960055.1 Angustibacter sp.
GGGGTCAGGCCTCGGGGAGGGCCTCGCTGACGCCGTGGCCCGGCGCGATGCGGTACTGGTCGCGGCCGCCGCGCTTGGCGGCGTAGAGGCCTTCGTCGGCTGCCCGCACGAGGTCGCCGCTCGCCGTCCCGTGCATCGGCAGCGAGGAGATACCCACCGACACCGTCACGTTGACGACGTCGTCGCCGACGATCACCGGCTCCTCGCGCACCGCCTCGCAGATCCGCGCGGCGAGCCGCTCGGCGCCCTCAGTGTCGGTCTCGGGCGTGACGACGACGAACTCCTCGCCGCCGTAGCGCGCCACGGTGTCGACCTCGCGCACGCAGCTGGCCAGGCGCCGGGCCAGCTCGCGCAGCACCGCGTCACCGACGGTGTGGCCGTAGGTGTCGTTGACGTTCTTGAAGTGGTCGAGGTCGAGCAGCAGCACCGACAGCGGCCGGTCGAACCGGCTGGCGCGCTCGACCTCTCGGGCGAGCGTGGTGGTCATGTGGCGCAGGTTGCCCGCGCCCGTGAGCGGGTCGGTCACCGACAGCCGCTGGGCCTCGCGGTGCAGCAGCACGTTGTCGACGGCGATGCCCGCCGGGCCGGCGAGCGAGACGAGCATGGCCTCGTCGTCGGAGTCGAACGCCGGCATGGACGGCTCGCGCTCGACGACGATCACGCCGACGGTGTTGTGCCCGCGGCGCAGGGGGGCAGCGAGCGCCGGGCCACCGAGCACCGTGGTGGAGTCCTCGTGGCCGTGGCCGAGCCGGCGGGGCAGCCCGTCGACGGCGACCTCGCCGGCCAGGTCGGTGCCGAGCGTGAGACGGCGCACGACGGAGCGGGGCGCGCCGGCGGGCACCGAGGCACGGGCGACCACCGAGCCGCCCTCGACCAGCCACGCGGTGGCGCGCTGCGACTCGGTCGCCGAGGCGGCCGCACCGAGCACCGTGCCGAGCAGCCCCTCGAGGTCGTGGGTGCGCTCGAGGGTGTCGCCCAGCCGGCCGACGTTCTCGCGCAGCAGGTTCCGGCTGCGCTCGAGCTCGGTGATCTTCAGCTCGAGCTCGTCGGTCATGTGGTTGAAGGCCCCGGAGAGCCGGCCGAGCTCGTCGTCGCCGCCGGCCGGCAGCCGGGTCGTGAGGTCACCCATCGCCACGCGCTCGGCCGCCTCGGTGAGCGCGAGCACCGGCTCGGTGAGGCTCGACGCGAGCCACAGCACGAGGCCGACGCCGAGCAACAGGGCCAGCCCGATGAGCACCGTGAGCCCGACCTGCGAGCCGACGAGGCTGGGCACCGGCACGGCCGCTGCGACGGCGCAGTACTGGCCCTGCACCGAGCGGCTGTGGCCGACCTTGTAGCCGTCGACGTCGTCACCGGTCGCCGCGGAGACGCGCAGCGACGTCGCCAGCGCGCCATCCGCCGTCGAGACGCCGAAGCCGCCTGGGCAGGCCAGCCCGAGCTGGGTGTCGTTGGGCAGGGCGAGCGTGCCCACGAGGGCCCGCAGCCGCTGCTGGTCGAACACGCGCCCCACGACGGCGGTGCCGACCGGCTTCTTGCCGGAGTCGACCGCCTCGACCCGCTGGGCGAGCACCGGGACGCCGGTGGCCTCAGCGGGCGCTGTCACGCGGGTGCCGGTGGCCTGCGAGCACGACAGCTGCGCCAGCTGGTCAGGCGCGACCGACGGCACCGAGCCGGCGGAGGCCACGACCTTGCCGTCGCGCACGAGCACCGCGAACGCCTCGGACTGGCGCGTCAGCGCGGACTCGGCCGCGGCCGACAGGTTGGACGACGAGGCCTGCAGCGCCAGGTTGCGGGCCGCCTCACCGAGCGCGAGGCACCGCGACTGCAAGGCCGCGGCCACCGACCCGGCCGCCTGCTCCATCGCCTGCTGCGCGGCGTCCTTGCGCTGCTTGGGGGCCAGGACGCCGATGGCGAGCAGCGCCGCGAGCGCCGGGATGAGCAGGACGACGCCGAGGACGATCGCCAGCCGGCTACGAACTGACTTCATCTCCCCCTCCGTCCGAAGCGCCGGGTCGTCTCGTGCTGACTGCGCGGCTCGCGTTCATCGCGCGACGGCGTCGTGGCATGGTGACACGGATCGACCCGAACCGTCACCGGCAGGCCGGGCAGACCTGGACGAAAGACCCATGATGGCCGAGGCAGACGCTGTGCGCACCCAGGAGGCGAAGTCGGCCCTGCGCCTCGAGCTGCGCGCCCGCCGCCGCGGTGCCGCCCGACCAGCGGCGGACGCCGAGAGGCTGGCCGACCACGTGTGCGCCCTGCCCGAGGTGCAGCGGGCGAGCCGGGTGGCGGCGTACGTGTCGGCGCCGCACGAGCCGCCGACCACGCAGCTGCTCGACCGCTGGCGGCAGGAGGGTCGGGCCGTGCTGCTGCCGGTGGTGCTCGCCGACCTCGACCTCGACTGGGCGCTCGACGACGACGCGCACCGGCCGGGTCTGCTGCGGGCGGTGCACGAGCCCGCGGGCGAGCGCCTAGGCGTCGACGCCGTGCGCGGCGCGGACGTCGTGGTCGTGCCCGCGCTGGCGGTCGACCGGGCCGGACGGCGCCTGGGCCAGGGTGGAGGCAGCTACGACCGCGCGCTGGCCCGGGTGGCGCCGCACGCGCTGGTGGTCGCGCTGGTGCACCCGGACGAGCTCGTCGACGGCCCGCTGCCCACCGAGGCGCACGACCGGCGCGTCGACGTCGTCATCACGGCTCACGAGGTGGTGCGGGTCAGCCCTCGGGGTTGAGGGTGAGGGTGTCGGACGTCGCGTCCTCGACCGCCTTGCGGCTGAACGGCCAGGCGTAGCTCTGGCCCTCGGCCCAGTGGTCGACCTGGTCGGCGTAGTGCGCGTCGTACGGGTGGCCGGAGGCTCCCGTGAGGTTCACCCAGGTCGAGCGGTCGAGGTTCGCGAGGTCGACGACCATGCGCATCGAGGGCACCCAGTCGACCTGGTAGCCCTTCGAGGCGTCCCAGCCCGTGGCGTCGACGATCGACGTGCCGCCGGCCAGCTGCCACGGCCCGCGGTTGACCAGCGCGCGCACCGGCCCGGGCACGGACGACCCCCCGAGCGGCGTGTGCACCAGCTCGAGGGTGTGCAGGCGACCCCACTGCCAGCGCGAGACGTCCTTGCCGAGCTTGCGGGTCAGCTCGACGCGGGCGGCCACCATGGCCTGGCGCAGGATCTCGTCGCGGTTCTCGACGGCGCCCGCAGTGGCCTTGTTGTCCCACCACGGGTCGGACTTGCGTTGCAGCAGCACGGTGACCACCTGGAACCAGCGATCGCCGCCGTCGGCCGCGAGGGCGTCGCCGAGCTCGTCGTCGAAGCCCAGGCGCATCAGGTTGCTCCACACCGCGTTGTAGTAGGCCGCGGCGGCGGAGTCGGCGGGCTGGGTGAAGTCCCAGCCCTTCAGCAGGTCCTGTGCCTCGCGGGTGAACGGGTCGTCGCTGAGGTCGACCTTGAGCATGAGGGGCACGAGGTTGGCCGCCATGCCGTTGCGGGTGTCGCGCTGGATCCCGGCCATGTCGGCGACGGTGAGCTTGTGGCCGCGCTTGATGAACCCCTGGATGAGGTCGCGGATGCGCTGCGAGCGGTAGCCGTACGACCAGTCCTGCGTGAGGTACGGCTGGGCCGAAGCGGTCACGGCCTGGTTCGCCGTCACGATGAAGCCCTCCGGCGGGTTCAGCTCGTGCGGCAGCTGCGAGAAGGGCACGTACGACGTCCACCCGTACTGGCTCTTCCAGCCGGGCACCGGGTAGCGGCCGTCGTAGCCCTTGCGCACCGGGATGCGTCCGGGCGCCTGGTAGCCGATGTTGCCCTTGACGTCGGCGTACAGCAGGTTCTGCGACGGCACCTCGAACGAGCTCGCCGCCGAGCGGAACGAGCTCCAGTCGGTGGCCGCGTCGAGGCCGAAGATCGCGTCGGCCGTGCGGCCGGGCGTGAGCGCCGTCCAGGCCAGTGCGACGTCGTAGGTGGTGTTGTCGGCCGCGGTCGTGCTCACGTCGCGGCCGGCGTCGCGCACGCTCGCGAGCACGTCCGACAGCAACGGCCCGTGCCGGGTGCTGCGCACCGTGATCGTGAGGTCGTCACCGCCGCGCACGTTGATGGTCTCGCGCCGCTGGGTGAGCGGCTCGTACCGGCCGTCGTACTCGGCGCGGTCGCCGAGCACGCGCTCGAGGTAGAGGTCGGTGACGTCGGGGCCGAGGTTGGTGAAGCCCCACGCGATGTTGTTGTTGTGGCCGATGATCACGCCCGGCGTTCCCGAGAACGTGAAGCCCGCGACGTCGAAGGGGCACTGCGAGGAGACCGTGCGGCAGTGCAGCCCCATCTGGTACCAGATGCTGGGGATGGCCGGCCCGAGGTGCGGGTCGTTGGCCAGCAACGGCTTACCGGTGGCCGTGTGCTGCCCGGACACGACCCACGAGTTCGAGCCGATGCCGTCGCCGGTGCCCATGAGGGCCGGCACGGCGTCCAGGGCCTGCTGGGCCAGCCGCAGGGCCGTGCTGCCGGCGCTGGGGTCGACGGCGCCCGACAGGCCCCGCGGCAGGGCCGACGCGCTGGACCCGCCGGTGGACGCAGGGATGATCGGCGCGTGCTCGGTGAACGGGTACTGCGGGTAGAGCTGCTCGATCCGCTTCACCGGCAGCGACGCAGACAGCCGCCCGCGCGTGACCTCGTCGTCGTAGTTGCTGCGCAGGTCCCACGCCATGGCCTTGAGCCACGCGAGCGAGTCGACCGGCGTCCACGGCTTGATGCGGTACGACGGCAGCTGCAGGTCGAGGACGGCGTACTCGACGCCGAGCTGCGAGGGCGAGCGCCCGGAGATGTAGGCGTTGACGCCGTCGGCGTACGACTGCAGGTACTGGCGCGTGCTGGCCGACAGCAGCGGCAGCTCCTGCTCGGCGACCCGCCGCCAGCCCAGGGTGCGCACGACCTTGTCGGCGTCGAGGGCGTCCGCGCTCGGGCCGACGAGCTCGGAGAGGCTGCCCGCGGTGATGTGGCGACGCAGGTCCATCTCGAAGAAGCGGTCCTGCGCGTGCACGTAGCCCTGGGCGTAGAACAGGTCGGCCGCGTTGTCGGCGTACACCTGTGGCACGCCCTGGTCGTCGCGGCGCACCTCGACGGACGCCGACAGGCCCGGGACGTCGACCGAGCCGCTGCGGTCGGGGAACGACCGGCGCACCGCCGTCACCAGCCCGACGGTTGCCACGAGGACGACCACCACCACAGCGGCCAGGACGATCGCGAGCACGCGCGTGATGGGATTCAACCGGGGCACCCTGCGAGACTAGGCCACAGCGGTTCCCCGGCCGCGGACCCGGCCGGGGTGGGCCGTCCCCTGCCGTGAGCGCCGCACCGACCCGATGGAGGCCACGCATGACCTCGTCCCGCCGGTTGCCGCCGTGACGATCCACCTGCTCAACGAGTCGCTGCTCATCGGTGCCGTCGTCGTGCTCGTGGCCATCGCCGCGGTGCGGCTGTCGCTGACGTCGGGCCTGCCCTCGCTGCTGCTCTACCTCGGCCTCGGCCTGGGGCTGGGCGAGGCGGGTCTCGGTGTGCGGTTCGACAGCGAGGAGCTCACCCAGGTGCTGGGCTACAGCGCCCTGGTGCTGATCCTGGCCGAGGGCGGGCTGACCACGCGCTGGACCACGCTGCGCACGGCGATGGCGCCGGCGGCGGTGCTCTCGACCATCGGCGTCGTGGTGTCGGTGGTCGTGGTGGCGGTGGCCTCGCACCTGCTGCTCGACCTGCCGTGGACCGTCGCCCTGCTCGTCGGCGCGGTGCTGTCGTCGACCGACGCCGCCGCCGTCTTCTCGGTGCTGCGGCGGGTGCCGATCCACCCGCGGATCGCCGGCGTGCTCGAGGCGGAGTCCGGCATGAACGACGCACCCGTGGTGCTGCTCGTGGTGGTGCTCGCCGACCAGGCGAAGGGCGACCACGAGCCCGCGGCCTGGTACACGCTGGTGGGCATCGCGGCCTTCGAGCTCGCACTGGGGGCAGCGGTCGGGCTCGCGGTCGGGTTCGCGGGCGCGTGGGCGCTGCGCCGGCTGCAGCTGCCGTCGTCCGCACTGTCGTCGCTGGCCGTCATCGCCCTGGCGATCGCCGCCTACGCGGCCGGGGCCACGCTGCACGGCTCCGGGTTCCTGGCCGTCTACGTCGCGGGACTGGTGCTCGGCAACGCCGGCGTGCCCCATCGGGTGGCGGTGCGCGGCTTCGCGCAGTCGCTCGGGTGGCTCGCGCAGATCGGCCTGTTCGTGCTGCTGGGCCTGCTGGCCGCACCGAGCCGGCTGCACGAGCAGCTGCTGGCCGCGTTGGCGCTCGGGGTGGTGCTGCTGGTCGTGGCCCGGCCGCTGTCGGTGATCGTGTCGATGACGCCGTTCGGGGTGCCGTGGCGCCAGCAGGCGTTCCTGTCATGGGCCGGCCTGCGCGGCGCCGTGCCGGTCGTGCTCGCCACCGTGCCCGTGACCGTCGGTGTGCCGGGCACGGAGTGGCTGTTCGACCTCGTGTTCGTGCTCGTCGTGGTCTTCACGCTCGTGCAGGCTCCGACGCTGCCGTTCATGGCCCGCCGGCTCGGCGTCGCCCACGAGCTCGACAGCCGTGACCTCGACGTCGAGTCGGCGCCGCTCGAGCAGCTGGGCGCCGAGGTGATGCAGGTGCGGGTGGGGCACGACTCGCGGCTGCACGGCCTGGAGGTCTTCGAGCTGCGGCTACCGAAGGGCGCCAACATCACCCTCATCGTGCGCGAGGGCAAGAGCTTCGTACCCACCGACCGCACGGCGCTGCGCCGCGACGACCAGCTGCTCGTCGTCACCACGCAGGCCGCGCGGCGGGAGGCCCAGCGCCGTCTACGCGCCCTCAGCCTCGGCGGCCGGCTGGCCCTGTGGAGCAAGCCGCGCACGTGACGCAGTCCGCACGCCCGAGTTGTCGGCGTCCGCCCCACTGGTCGGGTGCGGCCGATACCGTGGCGGCGTGTCCCGCGTGACCTCACCCGCCACCGGCGGCCTGCGCGCGCTGCGTGCGGCGTCGCTGGCCACCGCGTGCGTGAGCCTGGCCCTCGCGGCGCACACCTCGGCCGGCGGTCACGCGCCGGATGCGCTGGGCCTGCTCACGGCGACGGTCGCCGTCGGGTGCCTGGCGCTGCTGGTGACCGGACGCCGCCTCGGCCGCGCCACCACGGTGGTCGGGCTGGTGGGTGTGCAGGCGGCGCTGCACCTGTGGTTCGCGCTCACGTCGGGCCAGGACTGCGCCGTCTCGGGTGCGCTCGTGCACGCCCACGGCGTCGCCGCGCAGTGCGCACCGGCGGTGGGCGCCCCGCCCGAGCCGGCCGCCGTTCCGGGCGCAGCCTCGGCCGGCCTGCTGATGCTGCTGGCCCACCTCGCCGTCGTCGTGCTCCTCGGCCTGCTGCTCGCGCACGGTGACGCGCTGCTGTGGCGGCTGACCGGACTCCTGCCTCGCCGCGTGCCGACCGGTGTCGACCTCGTCGTCGTCGCGCCCTGGCGGCTCGCCGTGCAGGCTCAGACGACGGCGGCGACCGCACAGCCCGTCGAGACGCGATGGCGGCGGCGCGGGCCGCCTCGGCTGCTCGCCGCCCGCTGACCTGCCGTGCCCGTGGCCGAGGTCTGCCGGGTGGCTGCGCCCCACCTGCCAGCCTCACCCGCGACGCCGACGACCGCGTCGGCGCCGCAGACCGGAGCGTGCATCACCGTGAAGTCCGTCCTGTCCCGCCTGCTCGCCGTGGGGGCACTCGCCCTCGCGGTGTCCGTCTCCGCCGTGGCGCTCGCCCCACCGGCGAGCGCCCACGACCAGGTCGTCAGCACCAGCCCGACCGACGGCGCGTCCGTCGGCACGCTGACGACGGTCAGCGTCACCTTCAGCGAACCGGTGCTCGACGTCGCGAGCGCCAACCGCATCGTGGTCACCGGCCCCGCTGGGCCGGTGAACGGCGACCTGTCCGCTCAGGGCAAGGTGGTGACGTTCACCGCGCCGGCTCCGCTGCCGCCGGGCGCCTACCGGGTGCAGTGGCGCGCGGCGTCCAGTGATGGCCACCCGGTGTCGGGCGCCTTCGCGTTCACCGTGAAGGCCACCGCCACCACGCCGCCGATGTCAACAGCGACCGCCGCCGGCACGCCGAGCACGAGCGCCCCGGTGGCGACGCCGGCCACGAGCTCACCAGCCACCGAGTCGACGTCCGGCAGCTCGAGCTGGGGTCCGTGGCTGCTCGGCGCGCTGGTGCTCGCGGCGCTCGCGTCCGTCGCACTGATCGGGGCGGCCAAGCGGCGCGCGAGGCACGACGAGGAGCCGACCCCATGACCCGCACCGCGCCCGCGTGGCGCCTGTGGGTCGCGACGGTGCTGCGCCTCGTGCTGGCCGGTGTGCTCGCCGCGGCAGGAGCGCTGAAGCTGCCTGAGCCGGCGAGCTCGGTGCGGGCCGTGCGGGCCTACCAGCTGCTGCCCGAGTCGATCGTGCCCACGGTCGGCTACGTGCTGCCGCTGCTCGAGCTGGCGGTGGCTCTGCTGCTGCTGCTCGGGCTCGCCACGCGGCTCGCGGCCACGGTGGCCGGACTGCTCATGGTGGCGTTCATCATCGGCATCGCCTCGGCCGCCGCCCGCGGGCTGTCGATCGACTGCGGCTGCTTCGGGGGCGGCGGCCAGGTCGCCGCCGGAGCCACCCGCTACACGCAGGAGATCGTGCGCGACGTCGCCCTGCTGCTCGCCGCAGGCTTCCTGGTGCTCTGGCCCGCCAGCCGGTTCTCGCTCGACCACACCCCTGACCCCGGCCGTCCCGCTGCGGCCGACCCCACCCCTGAGGAGCTGCACGATGACGTCCGGTAAGTCTTCCCGCGAGGCCCGCGAGGCCAAGGCCGCCGAGCGCCGGCTCGCCGTGCAGCGCGCCGAGTCCCGGCGCAAGAACGGCATCCGCGCCGGCATCGCGATCGTGGTGCTCGTGGCGATCGTCGGGTTCGGGGCGCTGATCCAGGCTCAGCGCGGTGGCACGGGCGACTCGACGGCGAACCCGGCCAACACCAGCGGCCCGGCGAACGGCGTCATCACGGTGGGTCAGGCGTCCGCGCCGGTCGAGGTGAAGGTCTACGAGGACTTCCAGTGCCCGTACTGCAAGCAGTTCGAGGAGTCGAGCAACGACCTCATCACCTCCTACGTGCAGGCCGGCAAGGTGCAGGTGAAGTACCACCCGATGGCCTTCCTCGACGAGGCGTCGTCCACGCGGTACTCGACCCGGGCCCTGAACGCCGCGGGCTGCGTCGTCGACAGCACGCCGTCGGCGTTCGAGAAGTTCCACGACCTGCTGTACGCGAACCAGCCGGCGGAGAAGACGGCCGGACTGCCCGACGCCAAGATCATCGACTTCGCCAAGCAGGCGGGTGCGGGTGACATCTCGGCGTGCGTCAAGGACCTGAAGTACGAGGGTTGGACCAAGCGCATCACCGACCAGGCGAGCAAGGACGGAGTCGTCAGCACACCGACCGTGTTCATCGACGGCAAGAAGCTCGAGAACGTGCTCGACCCGGCGGCGGTGAAGTCGGCCATCGAGGCCGCTCTCGCGAAGTAGTCGCAGCAGGTCAGTGCCGGCGGGAGGTGCTGCCGGGGTCGGCGTACACGTCGACCTCGGTGGCCTTCACGGTGAGCCACACCGGGGCGCCGGGCACCAGGCGCAGCTCGGCGACGGCTCCGGGTGTCACGTCGACGAGCACCGGTGGCCGGGCGTCGACGTGCACGCGCACCCTGTCGTGCAACGGTTCCAGGCCGTCGACGCGGCCCTCCCACACGTTGCGGGCACTGCCCGGCACCGGGTGCTCGGCGTGCAGGCTGACCGCGTGGGGAGGCACCGCCACGAGCACGCGGTCGCCGGGCCGGACGTCGGCCGCCGCCCCGCGCAGCTCACCGCCGGCGTCCAGCGCGACCCGCCCCTCGGCGTCGGCGGTGCGACCGGTGAGCAGGTTCAGCCCCACCAGACGGGCGACGTAGTCGGTGGCCGGACGCCGCGCGACGTCGGCCGGTGCACCCTGCTGCACCACCCGGCCGCCCTCGACCACCAGCAGCCGGTCGGCCAGCACCATGGCCTCAACGGCGTCGTGGGTGACGGCGACGACGGGTCCGGCGAACTGCTCGACGTGGCGCCGCAGCGCCAGGCGCACCTCGAGTCGGGTGCGCGCGTCGAGGGCCGCCAGCGGCTCGTCGAGCAGCAGGGCGTCCGGCTCCATCGCCAGCGCGCGGGCGAGCGCCACCCGCTGCGCCTGGCCACCCGACAGCTGAGCCGGACGGCGCCCGGCGAGGTCGATGAGGTCGAGTCGCTCGAGCCAGGGGCGGGCGCGCTCGCGAGCGGCCCGGCGTCCGGCACCGCTCACCCGCGCCGAGAACGCGACGTTGTCGAGCACGCTGAGGTGGGGCACGAGGCGGTAGTCCTGGAACACCAGGCCCACCCGCCGGCGCTCGGGTGCCACGAACTGCCCGCCGGCGTCGTCGACGACCCGGCCAGCGAGCTCGATCCGCCCGCGCTGCAACGGTTCGAGGCCGGCGATCGCTCGCAGCAGCGTCGTCTTGCCGGCACCGTTCGGGCCGAGCAGCACCACCACCTCACCGTCGGCGACCTCGAGCTGCGCCTCGACCGTGAAGCCGCCGCGCCGCACCGCACCGTCCAGCCGCAGGCTCATGATCCGTCCAGCCGCAGGCTCATGACGCCACCGAGCCGCGCAGCCAGCGGTCGCGCAGCAGCACGAGCAGCGCCACCGAGACCACGAGCAGCACCAGGGACAGCGCCAGGGCGGCATCGGGCTCGGTCTGCAGCGCGAGGTAGACCGCGAGCGGCATGGTCTGCGTTCGCCCGGGGAAGTTGCCGGCGAACGTGATGGTGGCACCGAACTCCCCGAGGGCGCGCGCCCAGCTGAGCACCGCGCCAGCCACGACCGACGGGACGACGGCCGGCAGCGTCACCCGCCAGAACACCGCGAGCCGCGACGCCCCGAGCGTGGCGGCGGCCTCTTCCAGTCCCCGGTCGGTCGACCGCAGTGCGCCCTCGAGCGTCAGCACCAGGAACGGCATGGCGACGAACGCCTCGGCCAGCACCACGGCCGCGGGAGTGAACGGCAGCGTGACGCCGAACCACGCCTCGAGCCACTGCCCGACGACGCCCCGCCGCCCCAGCGCCATGAGGAGCGCGACGCCGCCGACCCCCGGCGTCAGAACGAGCGGCAGGGTGAGTAGCGCCCGCAGCACCGTGATGCCGCGCACGCGCACCCGGGCCAGCACCCACGCCAGGGGGACGCCCAGCACCAGGCACACCACGGTGGCCGCAGCCGAGCTCAGGAGCGACAGCCGCAGCGCCGACAGCACCTGGTCGCTGGCCAGCAGGTCGGGGAGGCGACGCCACGGCATCCGGACGACCAGCGCGGCGATGGGCAGCACCAGGAAGGCGACGCCGACGGCAGCCGGGACGACGAGGGGCAGCGGTGCCCGGCTCGCGCGACGCCTGGT
Source organism: Angustibacter sp. (assembly GCA_051960055.1). Classification (GTDB taxonomy): domain Bacteria; phylum Actinomycetota; class Actinomycetes; order Actinomycetales; family Angustibacteraceae; genus Angustibacter. The sequence continues at coordinate 11,471 of JBQCES010000349.1, forward strand.
CGTCATGCCGCGCTCAGGGCGCCTCGAACCCGGCGGCGGCGAGCGCGGCGCGGCCGGAGTCCGAGAGCACGAGGTCGACGAAGGCACGGGCCGCAGCGGGGTTGGGAGCGGCGTCGAGCGCCGCGATCGGGTAGGTGGTCGAGGCGTTGAGGCGCGCGGGGATCGTGATGCCGCGCACGCTCGTGCCCGCGGCCCGGACGTCGGTGGTGTAGACGAGCCCGGCGTCGACCTCGCCGAGGCTCACCTTCGACAGCACGGCCTTGACGTCGGCCTCCTGCGTGACCGGCGTGACGCTGATCCCGGCGTTCGCGAACACGGTGGCGGCCACGGCGCCGCACGGCACCTGCGGCTGGCAGAGCGCGACCTTGACTCCTTGCTTCGCGAGGTCCGCGACGCCGGTGACCCGGCCCGGGTTCGCCGGCGGCACCGCGATCTCCAGGACGTTCCGGGCGAACGTGCGAGGCGTCGCGACGTCCCCGGCGTCGACGACCTGCTGCATGTTCTTCGCGCTGGCCGAGGCGAAGACGTCGGCCGGGGCGCCCTGCAGCACCTGCTGGGCCAGGCCCGAGCTCGGCCCGAAGCTCAGCACGACCTTGCTGCCGGGGTGTGCCGCCTCGAACTGCTTCGCCAGGCCGGTGAACGCCTCGGTGAGCGACGCCGCGGCGAGCACCGTCACCGTCCCGGTCACGGGCCCCGTGCTGGACGACGGCTGCTGGTCCGAACCGCACGCGGCGAGCGGGACAGCGAGCGGGACGGCGAGCACGACCGCGAGGGCTGCCAGCCGGCGCCTCACGGCTGCTCCGGCATCTCGACGACCACGTGCGTCGACTTGACCGACGCGATCGCCAGGACGCCGGGCTCCAGGCCGAGCTCGTCGGCGGCCTCCCGGCTCATGAGCGAGACCAGGCGGTGCGGGCCGCTGTGGATCTCGACCTGCGCCATGACGGTGTCGCGCACCACCCGCGTGACCAGCCCGACGAAGCGGTTGCGCGCCGACTCCGAGAGCACCGGTCGCGGCGTGGGCCGCTGGCCCGCGGCCGCGACCTCGGCGGCAAGGCGGGCCAGGTCGGTGCCCTCGATCACCTGGCGCCCGGCGGCGTCGGCGTCCGCTGTCACACGCCCGGCGTCGACCCAGCGGCGCAGGGTGTCGTCACTGACGCCGAGCAGCTCGGCGGCCTCGCGGATCCGGTACAGCGGCACGGACGGAATCTAGCCGCACCTGCGGCAGAATACGAGCCCTCCCCCCCGCATCCGCGCCTCGTCCCGCACCCCCTCGCCGTGGGGGTTGCCGCCCGCCCCCCCCCCCGCCGGCGCGGGCGGGGGGGGGGGCGACCCGGGGGGGGGGGCGGGGCCGCGGGGGGGGGGGGCGGGGGGGGCGC
>JBQCES010000350.1:0-8150 GCA_051960055.1 Angustibacter sp.
CGAGCAGACCGCCGAGCTCACCGCTGCGAGCGGCCTCGAGCATGGCCGCGGTGTCGCGACCGGGCTGCTCGGGCAGGCCGTCGACGCCCCAGGCCGCGGCCAGGTCAACGCGCGCTGCGGCGTCGGCGACCGGGCGGCCACCCGGCAGCAGGTTCGGCAGGGCGCCGGCCTCGACCGCGCCGCGCTCACCAGCGCGCCGCGGGACCCAGGCCAGGCGCGCACCGGTGGCCTCGACCAGGCGGAGCACGGCGGACAGCGCACCGGGCGTCTGCGAGAGCCGCTCGCCCACCAGCACCACGGCGCCCTCGGCGCGCAGCAGCTGGGTGGTGTCCTCGACCTCGGCCAGCCCCTCGGCGAGCGCGTCGAGCACCTCGGCCTCGGTGCCGGGGCCGGCGGGGATCAGCCGACCGTCGAGCTTCTCGAGCCCGCGGGTGGCCCAGCTGGCGATCGAGACGACCTGCTGGCGGTGCGCCCGCACGGCCTTGCGCAGGCGCAGGAAGACGATCGGCGACTCCTCCTCGGGCTCCAGCCCCACCAGCAGCACGGCCGGAGCCTGCTCGAGCTGGTCGTAGCTGACGCCATCGGCGCCGACCCAGGCTCCCGCGACGGCGTGCGCGAGGAACTCGGCCTCCTCGGCCGACTGCGGCCGGGCGCGGAAGTCGACGTCGTTGGTGCCGAGCGCGACGCGGGCGAACTTGGCGTACGCGTAGGCGTCCTCGTGCGTCACGCGCCCACCGGTGAGGACGCCGACCCCGCCGGCCGCACGCGCCGCGCGCAGCCCCTCGGCGGCGACGGCCAGCGCCTCGGGCCAGGAGGCCACGCGCAGCTCACCGGTGTCGGTGTCGCGCACGAGCGGGTGGGTGAGGCGGTCGACGGTGGCGTACTGGAAGGCCCAACGGCCCTTGTCGCAGTTCCACTCCTCGTTGACCTGCGGGTCGTTGTCGGCCAGCCGGCGCAGCACGACGCCGCGGCGGTGGTCGGTGCGCAGCCCGCAGCCGGATGCGCAGTGCTCGCACACGGTCGGCACCGACACCAGGTCGAACGGCCGAGCGCGGAACCGGTAGGCCGCGCCGGTGAGCGCGCCCACCGGGCAGATCTGCACGGTGTTGCCGCTGAAGTAGCTCTCGAAGGGCTGCTTGGCGTAGATGCCCACCTGCTGCAGCGCGCTGCGCTCGACCAGCTCGATGAACGGGTCACCGGCGATCTGCTTGCTGAAGCGGGTACACCTCGCGCACAGCACGCAGCGGTCGCGGTCGAGCAGCACCTGGCTCGAGATGTTGATCGGCTTGGGGTAGGTGCGCTTGACGTCGTCGAAGCGCGACTCGGGCCGGCCGTTCGACAGCGCCTGGTTCTGCAGCGGGCACTCGCCGCCCTTGTCGCAGACCGGGCAGTCGAGCGGGTGGTTGATGAGCAGGAACTCCATGACGCCGTGCTGCGCCTTGTCGGCCACCGGCGACGTGCGCTGGGTCTTGACCACCATGCCCTCGCTCACGGCGAGGGTGCACGAGGCCTGCGGCTTCGGCATGGCGCGCAGCGAGCCGTCAGGGCCGGGGGTCGAGACCTCCACGAGGCACTGGCGGCAGGCGCCGACCGGCTCGAGCAGCGGGTGGTCGCAGAAGCGCGGGATCTGCACGCCCACCTGCTCGGCGGCGCGGATGACGAGCGTGCCCTTGGGCACCTCGACGGTGGCGCCGTCGATGACCATCGAGACGAGGTCGTCGCGCTTGGCGGCGTCCCCGCCCGAGGGGGTGGTGACGCTGGTCGTCGTCGTCATGGTGCTGCGATCACCTCAGGTGCGAACAGGGCGGAGGCGGCGGGGTCGAACGGGCAGCCACCCTCGGGGTTCTCGGCGGACGGCAGGTGCCGCAGGTACTCGTCGCGGAAGTACTGGATGCTCGACGTGACCGGGCTCGTGGCGCCGTCGCCGAGCGCGCAGAACGCGCGACCGAGGATGTTGTCGCAGATGTCGAGCAGCTTGTCGAGGTCGGCCTCCGTGCCCTGGCCGTGCTCGAGGCGGTGCAGCACCTGCTTCATCCAGTAGTTGCCCTCGCGGCACGGCGTGCACTTGCCGCAGGACTCGTGGGCGTAGAAGTCGATCCAGCGGTCGACGGCGCGCACGACGCACGTGGTGTCGTCGAAGATCTGCAGCGCACGGGTGCCCAGCATCGAGCCCGCCGCGCCGACCGACTCGAAGTCGAGCGGGACGTCGAGGTGCTCGGCGGTGAAGATCGGCGTCGACGAGCCACCCGGCGTCCAGAACTTCAGCTTGCTCTGCTCGCTGCGCATGCCGCCGGCCATGTCGAGCAGCTCGCGCAGCGTGATGCCCAGGGGCGCCTCGTACTGGCCCGGGCGCTTGACGTGGCCCGAGAGGCTGAAGAAGCCGAAGCCCGTGGACTTCTCGGTGCCCATGGACGTGAACCAGTCGGCGCCCTTGAGCAGGATCGGCGGCACGCTGGCGATCGACTCGACGTTGTTGACGACGGTGGGACGCGCGTACAGGCCGGCCACCGCGGGGAACGGCGGCTTCAGCCGCGGCTGGCCGCGACGACCCTCGAGGGAGTCGAGCAGCGCGGTCTCCTCGCCGCAGATGTACGCGCCGGCGCCGGCGTGCACGGTGACGTCGAGGTCGAAGCCCGAGCCCAGGATGTTCTTGCCCAGGTAGCCCTTGGCGTAGGCCTCCTCGACCGCACGCATCAGGCGGCGGTAGACGTGCACGACCTCGCCGCGCACGTAGATGAAGGCGTGGTTGCAGCCGATGGCGTACGAGGTGATGACGACGCCCTCGATGAGGAACTGCGGCGTCGCCATCATGAGCGGGATGTCCTTGCAGGTGCCCGGCTCGGACTCGTCGGCGTTGACCACGAGGTAGCGGGGGCCGCCGTCCGGCGGGGGCAGGAAGCCCCACTTCATGCCGGTCGGGAAGCCCGCACCGCCGCGGCCGCGCAGGCCGGAGTCCTTGACGGCCTGGATGACGTCGCTCTGGGCCATGCCGAGCGCCTTGCGCAGCGCGCGGTAGCCGTCGTGGGCCTCGTAGGTCTCCATCGACCACGAGCGGTCGGCGTCCCAGAACTCGCTGAGGATCGGGGTGAGCGTGGTCATGGCTCAGTCCTCCTTCGCGGGCTGGGTGGACGCGGCGCCCTGCTCGCCGGAGGCGACGGCGGCGTCGTTGGCGCTGGGGTGAGCGGGGTCGGCGACGTGCTCGGCGGCGACCTGCTCGGTCGCGGCGGCGGGGCCATCAGCGGTGGACTGCGGCGCCGTCCAGCCCTTCTCGTGGGCCAGGCGCAGACCCTGCAGCGTGGGCCCGACGGCTCCGGGGCCCTCGTCGGCCAGGCCGTCGGGGAATCCGGCGAGCGTGCGCGAGACCTGCTTGAAGCTGCAGACGCGGCTCGGGCCGCGGGTGGGCTGCACGGCCTCACCGGCGCGGAGGCGGTCGGCCAGGTCGCGCGCCGACGCCGGCGTCTGGTTGTCGAAGAACTCCCAGTTGACCATCACGACGGGCGCGAAGTCGCAGGCCGCGTTGCACTCGACCCGCTCGAGGGTGATCGCGCCGTCGTCGGTGGTCTCGTCGTGACCGACGCCGAGGTGGTCGGACAGCGAGTCGAAGATCGCGTCGCCGCCCATGATCGCGCACAGCGTGTTGGTGCAGACGCCGACGGTGTAGGTGCCGTTGGGGTGGCGCTTGTACTGCGTGTAGAACGTCGCGACGCCGGCCACCTCGGCGGTGGCGAGGTCGAGGCGCTGCGCGCAGTACTCGATGCCGCGCTGGCTGACGAAGCCGTCCTCGCTCTGCACGAGGTGCAGCATCGGCAGCAGCGCCGAGCGGGCCTGCGGGTAGCGCGCGATGATCTCGGCGCTGTCGGCGTCCAGCCGGGTGCGCACGTCGTCGGGGTAGGCGTCCGCCCCCTCGGCGGCGCCTGCGACGGCGAACGTGGCCTGGTCGTCCACGGGCATCAGCGGTCCACCCCTCCCATGACGGGATCGATCGAGGCGACGGCGACGATGACGTCGGCCAGCTGGCCGCCCTCGCACATCGCGGCCGTGGCCTGCAGGTTGTTGAAGCTCGGGTCGCGGAAGTGCGCGCGGTAGGGGCGCGTGCCGCCGTCGCTCACGAGGTGGACGCCGAGCTCGCCCTTGGGCGACTCCACGGCCTGGTAGACCTGGCCCGCCGGCACCCGGAAGCCCTCGGTGACCAGCTTGAAGTGGTGGATCAGGGCCTCCATGGAGGTGCCCATGATGTGGCGGATGTGGTCGAGGCTGTTGCCCATGCCGTCCGAGGAGATCGCGAGCTGCGCGGGCCAGGCGATCTTCTTGTCGTCGACCATCACGGGCCCGGAGGTGTTCTGCAGCCGGTCGACCGCCTGCTCGATGATGCTGAGCGACTCGTAGCACTCGTCGAGGCGGATCCGCAGGCGCCCGTAGGCGTCACAGGTGTCGCGGGTCATGACCTCGAAGTCGTAGGTCTCGTACCCGCAGTACGGCGCGACCTTGCGCAGGTCGTGCGGCAGGCCGGTCGAGCGCAGCACCGGGCCGGTGACGCCGAGGGCGATGCAGCCGGTGAGGTCGAGGTAGCCGACGTCGACCATGCGGCCCTTGAGCACCGGGTTCTCGTTGAGCAGCGCCTCGAGCTCGCCGAGGCCGGCGCGCACCGCGGGGATCATGTCGCGGATGCGGTCGATGGCGCCGGGCGGGAGGTCCTGCGCCACGCCACCGGGGCGGATGTAGGCGTTGTTCATCCGCAGACCGGTGATGTTCTCGATCACGGCGAGGATGCGCTCGCGCTCGCGGAAGCCCACCGTCATGACGGTCGTGGCGCCCATCTCCATGCCGCCGGTGGCCGTGGCCACCAGGTGCGAGGAGATGCGGGTGAGCTCCATCATCAGCACGCGGATGATGGAGGCGCGCTCGGGCACCTGGTCGGTGATGCCGAGCAGCTTCTCGATGCCCAGGCAGTACGCGGCCTCCTGGAACATGGGCGTGAGGTAGTCCATGCGCGTGCAGAACGTGACGCCCTGCACCCAGGTGCGGTACTCCATGTTCTTCTCGATGCCGGTGTGCAGGTAGCCGATACCGGCCCGCGCCTCGGTCACCGTCTCGCCGTCGATCTCGAGGATCAGGCGCAGCACGCCGTGCGTCGACGGGTGCTGCGGACCCATGTTGACGACGATGCGCTCCTCGCCGAGCGCCGCGGCCTCCTCGGCGACGTCGTCCCAGTCGCCGCCGGACGCGTTGAACACCGCGCCCTCGACGGGCTCGTGGTCCGTGGCGCCGTACGGGTCGCTCGCGGCGAAGTCCACGGGCTGCACGGTCTCGTGGGTGGTCTGGTCGCTCATCAGCTGTACGACCTCCGCTCGTCGGGCGGCGGTACCTGCGCGCCCTTGTACTCGACGGGGATGCCGCCGAGGGGGTAGTCCTTGCGCTGGGGGTGGCCCGGCCAGTCGTCGGGCATGAGGATCCGGGTGAGCGCCGGGTGGCCCCGGAACACGATCCCGAACATGTCCCACGTCTCGCGCTCGTGCCAGTCGTTGCCCGGCCAGACGTCGACCACGGACGGGATCCAGGCGTCGTCGTCGGGGCAGGCGACCTCGAGGCGCAGGCGGCGCGCGCCGTGGGTGATCGACAGCAGGTGGTAGACGGCGTGCAGCTCGCGGCCGGTCTCGTGCGGGTAGTGCACGCCGCTCACGCCGGTGCAGATCTCGAACCGCAGCGTCGGCTCGTCGCGCATCGCCCGCGCCACCGTCGGCAGCGCCTCGCGGCGCACGAAGAGGGTCAGCTCACCGAGCTCGGCCACGACCTTCTCGATCGCGTCGTCGAAGGCCACGCCCTCGTCACCGAGCGCCGCCTCGAGATCGGTGACGGCGTCCTCCCACCACCCGTCGAGCGGGCGCTGGGTGGGAGCGGCGAACACGACCGGGCGCACCAGACCGCCGTAGCCCGAGGTGTCACCGGCGTCGTGGACGCCGAACATGCCCGTGCGGATGTCGACGACCTCGGCGTGAGTGACCTCGGGCTGGCCGACGGGCGACTTCTCGACCTCGGACGTCGTCGGCGCGGCCTCCTGGGCTACGACCGACGTCGGCTTGGTCTGGCCGGCGGCCTTCTCGTCGGCCTCGCGGGGCTCGCTCACGTCGTCCTTCCGGCCGGGCTCGTTCGTCGCGTCGCTCATCGCAGCAGCCCGTGCATGTGCTCGGTGGGCGTCGACTGCAGCGCCGCGGCCTCGGCTGCGCGCGCCGCCTGCTCGCGGTTGACGCCGAGCGGCATGGCCTGGATCTGCTCGTGCAGCGTGAGGATCGCGTTGAGCAGCATCTGCGGGCGCGGCGGGCAGCCGGGCAGGTAGACGTCGACCGGCACGATGTGGTCGACGCCCTGCACGATGGCGTAGTTGTTGAACATGCCGCCGCTGCTGGCGCAGACACCCATCGAGATGACCCACTTGGGCTCGGGCATCTGGTCGTAGACCTGGCGGACGACGGGCGCCATCTTCTGGCTCACCCGGCCGGCCACGATCATGAGGTCGGCCTGGCGCGGTGTGGCGCTGAAGCGCTCCATGCCGAACCGCGCGATGTCGTAGTCGGGCGTGCCGACGGCCATCATCTCGATGGCGCAGCAGGCCAGGCCGAACGTCGCCGGCCACACCGAGCTCTTGCGCATGTACCCCGCGAGCGACTCGACGGTCGTCAGCAGGAAACCGGCGGGGAGCTTCTCTTCGATACCCATGAAGGCCTCAGTCCCATTCCAGTCCACCGCGTCGCCACACGTAGGCGTACGCGATGAACACGGTGAGGATGAACAGCACCATCTCGACGAGCGCGAAGACCCCGAGTCGCTCGAACCCCACCGCGAAGGGGAACAGGAACACCGACTCGATGTCGAAGATGATGAAGAGCATGGCGGTCAGGTAGTACTTGACCGGGAAGCGGCCACCACCTGCCGCGTGCGGTGAGGGCTCGATCCCGCACTCGTAGGCGTCGACCTTCGCGCGGTTGTAGCGCTTGGGGCCCGCCACGGAGCCGGCGGCCACGGAGAACACCGCGAACCCTGCTCCCAAAGCGAACAGGACGAGAATCGGCACGTAGGGGTTCACGCCGTCTCGCTCCCCTCTGTCTCGTCAGTTGCGTGGCTCGGGCGGTGGCTGCCGGGCAGCACACAAGGCCCGAAGCGACCTCATCCTAGGGCCGTCGCGAACGGCCGGGCGGACGGGGGCCGCGGTGCGCCGTCCGCCGCTTGTGATCGGCTTCACGAACGCATCCGTGAGTCTAGGCCAGCCGGACGCGAGACGACCGGCCCCCCTGGGTCGGGGAGCCGGTCGGCATCGCGAGGGGGTCCGGACGCTCAGTGCTTGAACGCGTCCTTGACCTTCTCGCCGGCGTTCTTCAGGTCGGCCGCGGACTGGTCGCCCTTGCCCTCGGCCTCCATGCGCTCGTCGTCGGTGAGCTTGCCGGCGGCCTCCTTGGCCTTGCCCTTGAGGTCCTCGCCGGTGTTCTCGAGCTTGTCGTCGGCTCCCATGACTGCCTCCTTCGTCGGCGTCGCTGTCGACGCGGGTGCTTCGGAGGACCAGTCAAGCCCGGGTGGGCGAGGTGCGCATCCGGAGAGGGTCAGGCCGGCCGCACACCGCGGTGCAGGGCGACGATGCCGCCGCTGAGGTTGCGCCAGGCCACCTCGCCCCAGCCCGCCTGCTGCAGGCGGCGCGCCAGCTGCTCCTGCGCGGGCCAGTCGCGGATCGACTCCGCGAGGTAGACGTAGGAGTCCGGGTTGGAGCTCACCGCGCGGGCGATGGGCGGCAGCGCGCGCATGAGGTAGTTGACGTACACCGTGCGGAACGGCGCCCACACCGGGTGGCTGAACTCGCAGACGACGATGCGGCCCCCCGGCCGGGTCACCCGCAGCATCTCGCGCAGCCCGGCGTCGGTGTCGACGACGTTGCGCAGGCCGAACGAGATGGTGACCGCGTCGAACGAGCCGTCGGCGAACGGCAGACGCGTCGCGTCGCCGGCCGTGAGCTGCAGCCGCGGGCTGCGGCGCTTGCCCACCCGCAGCATGCCGAGGGAGAAGTCGGCCGGCACGGTCCGCACGCCCCGGTCGGCGAACGGCTCGCTGCTGGTGCCTGTGCCCGCGGCCAGGTCGAGCAGCCGCTCGCCGGGCCGGGCGTCGAC